>JAVHVY010000332.1:0-3372 GCA_032160305.1 Actinoplanes sp. | reverse complement strand
TGTTCGAGAGCGAGTTCGGCGACGGGTGACGGCCGCGGCTTTCCCCGGCGGCCCGCTGCCGCGTCGGGCCGGGTCAGCACCGCGACCACGTCGTGGCGTGGCGAGTCGATGAACCGGCGCAGGGACGGCAGGGCTGGCTCGGGGGTACCGGCGAAGACGATGCGCATGGCTTTCCGGAAACTCACGCCGGAATTTGGTAGTACTCGCGCTCCGACACCCCGGCCAGCGGCGCGACGAACGTCCAGGGGATCGTGACGATGGTCCGGTTCAGGGTCGCCACCGCGTCGTTGTAGTACTGGCGGGCGAACGCCAACTTGTTCTCGGTGTCCGCGAGGTTGTCCTGCAGGTTCAGGAAGTTGTTGGACGAGTTGAGCTGCGGGTAGCTCTGCCCGAGCGCGAGCACCTGGCCGACCGCGGTGTCGAGCTCCCGTTCGGCCGCACTGCGTTGCGACACCGATTTGCCGCCGGTGGCCGACGTGAGCGCCGCGCGGGCGTCGGTGACGTGGTCGAGGATGCCCTTCTCGTGAGACGCGAAGGTCTGCACGGTGTGCACCAGGCTGGGGATCAGCGACGCGCGCCGGGTCAACTCCACGTCGATGCCGGACAGCGCCTCAGACACCCGCACGTCGGCGGACCGAATCTTGTTGTAGCCCAGCACGAAGCCGATCAACACCAGGACCAGTATGACCAGTACCAAGATCAGTAGGAATCTCACCACGAGCCGCCCCCTCCTCCTCCGCCACCGCCACCGCCACCACCGCCACTGCTCGAGCCCCCACTGCTCGAGCTCGACGATGACGACGACTGCGATGCGGTGTATGCACCGATCGACGACGACAGCGCCGATTCGAAGCTGTCGAAACTCGGGCCGCCCGAGCCCCCTGCAATGCCCCAGCCGGTGGCCGACGACGTCTGATACCAGCCCGGTTGCGGCGCATCGGCACCCGTCGTGTCCTTGTACTTCTTCGCCCACAACGCGGCAGTGCCTGCCGCAACGGCGAACGGCACATAGGCGCTGTAGAGATCCTTGCGGGCGCCGAAGTCGAACCGGGTCTCGGCGGAGTCGGTGGCAAGTAGCCGGTGGAATCCGCCTGCCTGTGACCACAACTGGCGGCCTGCCTCCGTGCGGCGGGTGCCGACCCCGTCCGCCCACGCCCGCACCGTGACGGCGAAGAACACCGCGAACGGCAGGCCCCACATGGTGACGGGGAAACCCCAGCGGAAGAAGCCGCACACCGCGAGGACCGCGGCGACCATGCCCGCCGTGCGGACCCACAGTTCCTTCTTGCGCGGGACGAGCAGGCCGTCCTTGATGGCCCACTTCTTCACCGCCGCGGCCATGCCGGTCTTGGCCGTGCTGAGCTTCTGCCCCGAGTGCGCGAACTTGTCCGCTTCGAACTCGGCACCGGGAGTGTTGATCGTGAGCGCGTGCGCCACCGCCACGGTGACCGGGTCCACGTCGGCCCACGCTGCGCGTTCGGCGATGCTCTTGACGCGCCACCCGTCGCCTGCCTGCTTCAGGTCGACCAGGCCGCGCTCGCCGAGGTAGAACAGCGTTGCGGTCAGACCGTTCTTGGGCACGCTCTCGGTGCGGATGTACTCGGTCTGCACGGGTCCAAGACCGGGCGGCGGCGCGTACTGCAGGGGGAAACCCGGTGGTGGTTCGACGGTGGTGCGGTACCAGAGGTAGGCCCCGACTCCGGCGACTACGGACAGGCCGAGGACCCACGCGACGCCCGTCACCGACTGGCCGAGGATCCGGTCCCACGTGTACGACCACGGCAGGCTGATCCGCGGCGGCACGGGCACGTCGACCCCTGCGCGCAACGTGACAGGGGTGCGAGGAGGCAGGTTCACCGCGGAGAACTCGACGGTGTTGCCATGCACGGTCAGATCTGTGCAGGCGCGTCCGTTGCCCCGGCCGACCGAACACTGGGCGCCGGTGACGTCTGCGGGCAGGGTCGCCCGGATGTGTACCCGCTGGATCTCGTTGTTCCACGACGACGCGACGACGTTCCAGAAGAACGCCGAGGTGGAGTTGGGATCGCCTTTGCTGGTAGCGAACTGCTTGTTCGCGCCGGTGCTGCCGGGATCGAGCACGCCGGGGATGGTGTAGCGGATCTCGTAGACGTGGGTGCCCGGCGACAGCGTCGTGTCCGGGTCACCGATCTTGGCCACCCGGAGTCGCTCCCCGTCCTCCCACAGCATTTGATACGGGGCCGGTTCGCCGTCGAGCAGGATCGAGGTGATCTCGGGCTTCTGCCGCACCCGTGGGCTGTTCTGATTGGCCACGTCCCAGAACTGGAAGATGCCGTGCCGCCCGGATGGGAACTCGCCGGTGATGGTCTCGACCGCGTCGAGCGTGCCGTCCTCGGACACGGTGAAGTCGGCCTGGTAGTTGCTGAACACGACTGGATCGTTGGCCGCGCCCGCGCCGCCTGCGCTGCTGAGCACGTGGGGCCACAGCAGTCCAACCGCGATGAGCCCCAGAAGGAGCAACCAGCCGAACAGCCGCCGCATGCCACCTCCCGCTCGGCTCGGTGTGGACACCGCGCGCCCCTGAGTCCGACCTACCCTATGTGCAACGGGTCGATCTGCACACGAACGGGCTGTTGATCGTGGCGGGCGCTGAGCACGCCGGTCGCGCGGCGCAGCGCAGCCCCAAGGGCAAGGCCGCCATCGCGCGGTACCCGAACCAGCATGCGCATCACCGGGCCGGTAGTCGCCGCATCGCCGGCGGGGCGCCGCGCTCCCGGGGGCAGCTCGACGGGCCCGAGCACCTGCGCGTCGTCGGGGAGGCGGGCGGTGTCGAGCAGGGCGGCGGTCGCGGCGGGCGGCCCGTCGACGGCGGCCATGTGCACCGCGGGAGGTAGCCCGACCTCGCTGCGGGCGTCGAGTTCGGATTCGGCGTGCGCCACCGGATCCCACCGGATGAGTGCCTGCACGGTCGGGATGGAGGTCTCGGCGACGATGGCGACGACACCACCGTCGCCGCGATGGCGCACCAGGGCGGCGGCGGCCATCCACCGACGCAGTGCGTCCTCGGCCGCGCGCAGGTCCTGCCTGCCGAGCAGCGCCCAGCCGTCGAGCAGCAGTGCCGCCCCGTAGCCGCCTTCTGCGACCGGTTCGGCGCCAGGCGTCGCGACGACGAGAGCGGGCGCGTCGGGCACGGTGCCGATGACGGCGTCCCCTCCCGAGGTGATGACCGTGGTGCCGGGGAACGCCCTGCCGAGCTCCTCTGCGGTGCGGCGCGCTCCGACGACGACGGCGCGCACGGCATCGGAACCGCACCGTACGCAGCGCAGGGCGGGGTCGGTCCTGCCGCACCATCGGCAGACCGCCCCTGCGTGGTCGCGTTCGGGCAGTGACATC
>JAVHVY010000304.1:0-9614 GCA_032160305.1 Actinoplanes sp. | reverse complement strand
CGCCATCGAGAAGCCCCGCTCGACCGTGCCGTCGCGGAAGGCGTCGGCGACCCGGACCGCCTCGGCCAGGGCGTCGTCGTCCATCTCGTGCTGCCGGACGACCTCGCAGGTGTAGCCGGCGCGCTGGATCCGGTTGACGGCCTGCCGCACGCCCCGCATCGGCCGGCCCAGCAGGCTGAAGCCGGCGACGTCCAGTATCGCCTCGTCGCCCAGTTCCACGACATCAAGACCATGTTTCCGGTACGCCCGCCCGCCCACGTTCCCACAGCCCAGCACGGCCGGGGTCCAACTGTGCACGGTGCAGTCGGCGAGCCAGGCGGCGATCGCGTCCGGCCAGGCCGACTCGGCGCCGATCGGGTCGCCGGAGGCCAGGCTGACCCCGTTGAGCACCCGGTAGGCGATCGCGGCCTTCGCCGAGGGCGCCCAGATCAGCGACTTGTCCTCGCGCAACGCGAAGTAGCCGAGCGAGTCCTCGGAGCCGTACCGGTCAAGCAACTCGCGCAGCGTGCGGTCGTCGTCCGCGGTGCGCTGCGGCAGCGGGGTGCCCGGGCGCAGCAGGAGCACTACGGCCACCGTGACCGCGAGCAGTCCGAACAGCCCGGTGGTCAGCGTGACCGCCAGCTCTCCCAGCGGGTGCACGAAGCGCACCGGCCCGGAGACGCCGAGCAGCCCCAACGCCGACTGCGCGGCCCACTTGGTCCAGCCCGGGTGGCCGTCGAGCCGGTTCGCCCGAACGGCGATCTCGAGGAAGCCGACCAGGAAACCGGCGCCGGCGAAGCCGACCAGCGCAAGCAGTGCCCGCCACCGGTTACGCCGGTCAGCCAGGGCGTGGAACTGACCCCGGACGGCCATGAGCAGCACCAGCAGCGCGGCGGAGACCCCGGCCGAGTCGTAGTCGAGCCCCTTGGCCAGGTGCAGCACCACACCGGTGCCGGCCAGAACGACCGCGACCTGCCAGGCCCGGTGCCTGCCGCGGCGCAACCCGGCGCCCAGGTAGATCAGCAGCAGCCCGACTGCGGCGGTGCCGGCCCGGGCGGAGACGATCCCGGCCGCCGGCATCAGCTCGGCGAGGGCGAGCATGTGCCCGTGCCGGGGCGGAATCAGGCTGGTCACGACGTTGAAGACGCCGGCGAACTGGACGAGCCGGGCCACCGCAAGCCGGGACAGGGGCGGCCGGGACCGCCACGGTTCCCCCGCAGAATCATGCTGCTGCATCATGCCACCATCGTCGTTGAGCCGAGCTGTGAAAATTCTGAAATCACCTGACACAGGGCGGGCAGGCGGCGCTCAGAGTAGCGACGTGACGCTACCGCGGACGGCACGCCACCTGACGGCCCCGCGAACGGGGTGGCGCGCAGCCAGCCGGCAGAACCGCGAAAGATACTGGTAGATGCCGTCCGGGCCGGAGGACGGGGAAGTTCGCCGGGCCGAAACAACCGGCGCGTAGCGTCCGCACGGCGAGGTCGTCAACCCATGGAGAGCGCGTGGATCTGAACACCGTCGTCGACGTGGTGAGCCCGGCGGGTCCGGGCCAGTGGCGGCCGGGGGACGCCTGGCTGGGCGGCGGGACCGCGCTGTTCGCCGCCGCCGACCCCGGCGTGACCCGGTTGCTGGATCTGGCGGCGGCCGGTTGGCCCGCGCTGACGGTCACCGCCGACGGGTTGGAGATCGCCGCGACCTGCACGATCGCCGAGCTGGCCGGCTTCACCGGCGAGCCCGGGTGGAGCGCGCTGCACGGGTTGCGGCTCGCCTGCTGTCAGGCGTTCCTGGCGTCGTTCAAGATCTGGAACGTCGCCACGGTCGGTGGCAATCTGTGCGCCGCACTGCCGGCCGGCCCGATGATCACACTGTGCGCCGCGCTGGACGGGACCGGCCGGATCCTCACCCCGGACGGCGGCGAACGCTGGGTGCGGGTGGCCGATGTCGTCACCGGCGACGGGACCACCGTGCTGGCGGACGGGGAGTTGCTGCGGTCGGTGCATCTGCCGCTGGCAGCGCTGACCGGGCGGACGGCGTACCGGAAAGGGTCTCTGCACGCGCTGGGACGCTCGGCCGTGCTGCTCGCCGGGCGTCTCGCACCCGGCGGCGGGCTGGTCCTGACCGTGACGGCCGCGACCACCCGGCCCTACCAGCTGCGCTTCACCGGGGTGCCGGGGGCGGAGCAGCTGTCGGTCGCCCTGACCGAGCGGATCCCGCCCGGCGCCTACCTGCGCGACGTGCACGGCTCACCGGTCTGGCGTCGGCACCTGACCCGGGTCTTCGCCGAGCAGATCCGCCAGGAGCTGGCTCCATGAACGACCGGCCGGAGCGCATCGTCACGATCGACGGCACACCGCACGAGCCGCCGGCTCGGCCCGGTCAGTGTCTGCGTACCTACCTGCGCGAACAGGGCGCCTTCGGGGTCAAGAAGGGCTGTGACACCGGCGACTGCGGGGCGTGCACGGTGCACGTCGACGGCATGCCGGTGCACAGCTGCGTCTATCCGGCCTTCCGGGCGCGGGGCAGGACCGTGACCACGGTGCGGGGCCTGGCGCCGCCGGGCGGTCTGCACCCGGTGCAGCAG
Organism: Actinoplanes sp.; assembly: GCA_032160305.1. Classification (GTDB taxonomy): domain Bacteria; phylum Actinomycetota; class Actinomycetes; order Mycobacteriales; family Micromonosporaceae; genus Actinoplanes. The sequence continues at coordinate 7,051 of JAVHVY010000304.1, read as the reverse complement.
CGCTTCCTGGACGCGCAGGGATTCCAGTGCGGCTTCTGCACCGCCGGCTTCATCATGACGACGGCCGCGCTGAGCGATCAGCAGCGGGCCGACCTCCCCCGCGCTTTCACAGGCAACCTCTGCCGGTGTACGGGATATCGCGCGATCGCCGACGCGGTGGCCGGGGTGAGCACCGTGGCTCGCCCGGGAGCGTCTGGAGCCGCGGTCGGCTCGGGTCTCGGCGCGCCGGCCGGCCCGCAGGTCGTCACCGGCACGGCCCGGTTCACCTTCGACCTCGACGTGCCCGGCGTACTGCACCTGAAGGTTCTGCGTTCGCCGTACGCACACGCCCGGATCGTCGCCGTCGACGCCGCCGCCGCGCTGGCCGTGCCGGGTGTGCACGGCGTGCTGACCCACGACGACGCGCCCAAGCGGCTCTTCTCCACTGCCCAGCACGAGCACGCCGGCGAGGACCCAGCCGACACCCGGGTGCTCGACGACGTGGTCCGCCACGTCGGCCAGCGGGTCGCCGCCGTGGTGGCCGACACGGAGGCGGCCGCCGAGGCGGCCTGCCGGCTGATCCGGGTGCGGTACGAGCGGCTCCCGGCGGTGACCGACCCGGAGCAGGCGATGCGGCCCGGTGCGCCGCTGCTGCACGGCGACAAGGACGCCTCGTTCGGCATCGCCCGGGCGGCGGCGAACGTGGCCGGCGAGATCCACGCCGAGCTGGGTGACGTGGCGGCCGGCTTCGCCGCGGCCGACGTGATCTACGAGCAGACCTTCCGCACGCCGCGGGCGCAGCACGCGGCGCTGGAGACGCACGGCGCGGTGGGCTGGCTGGACGAGGCCGGCCGGCTGGTCGTGCGGTCGAGCACGCAGACACCATTCCTCACCCGGCGGGCCCTGGCGGTGCTCTTCGACCTGCCCGCCGAGGAGGTCCGGGTGTTCACCGGCCGGGTCGGCGGCGGCTTCGGCGGCAAGCAGGAGATGCTGGTCGAAGACCTAGTCGCCCTGGCCGTACGCAAGACCGGACGGCCGGTCAAGCTGGAGTACACCCGCGCCGAGCAGTTCACCTCGGCGACCACCCGGCACCCCTTCACGGTGCGTTTGAAGGCCGGCGCCCGCAGCGACGGCACCCTGACCGCCCTGCAGCTGCGGGTGGTCACCGACACCGGCGCGTACGGCAACCACGGCCCGTCGGTCATGTATCACGCCTGCCACGAGTCGGTGTCGGTCTACCGTTGCGCGAACAAGAAGACCGACGCCTACGCGGTCTACACCAACACCGTGCCGTCCGGCGCGTTCCGCGGCTACGGGCTGGGCCAGGTGAGCTTCGCGGTCGAGTCGGTCCTCGACGAGCTGGCCCGCCGCCTCGGCATGGACCCGGTCGAGCTGCGCGAACGCAACATCGTACGGCCCGGCGACGAGCTGACCGCGCCGGGTGCGCACGGCGACGACCTGAGCATCGCCGGATCCGGCCTCGACCAGTGCCTCGAGGTGATCCGCACGGCCGCCCAGTCGCCGCCCGAGGCGTACCCGGACGGCTGGCTGCTCGGTCAGGGAATGGCGATGGCGATGATCGCGACCGGGCCGCCGGGCGGGCACTTCGCCGACGCGACGGTCACCCGGCTGCCGGACGGTCGCTTCGACCTCGCGGTCGGCACCGCCGAGTTCGGCAACGGCACCACCACCGTGCACGCCCAGATCGCCGCTGACGAGCTGGGCACCACCCCGGACCGGATCGTGATCCGGCAGTCGGACACCGACCTGGTCGCCCACGACACCGGCGCCTTCGGCTCCACGGGGGTGGTGGTGGCGGGCAAGGCCGTGCTCTTCGCCGCCCGGGCACTGCGGGCGAAGATCGACGCGGGGTCGGCCGAGGAACCGTTGCGGGCGCACGGGCACTTCGGTGGGACGCCCCGGTCGGTGGCCTTCAACGCGCACTTCTTCCGGGTCGCCGTCGACCCGCAGACCGGCGAGATCAGGATCCTGCGCAGCGTGCACAGCGCCGACGCGGGCACGGTGCTGAATCCGGTGCAGTGCCGCGGCCAGGTCGAGGGCGGGGTGGCCCAGGCGCTCGGCACGACCCTGGCCGAGCACGTCGACGTCGACGCGGCCGGCCAGGTCACCACGACCAGCTTCCGGCAGTATCACCTGCCGACGTTCGCCGACGTGCCGGTCACCGAGGTGCACTTCGCCGACTCGGCTGACCCGATCGGCCCGCTCGGGGCGAAGTCGATGAGCGAGAGCCCGTTCAACCCGGTCGCGCCGGCGCTGGCGAACGCGCTGCGCGACGCGACCGGGGTGCGTTTCACCAAGCTGCCGTTCACCCGCGACCGGATCTGGCAGGGCCTGCAGGACGACCGGGTGCACTGACCGGCGCGGCTACTGTCCGAGGGCGATCCGGGTGCTCGGCACGGTGAAGTCGGGCGCCGAAGCGCCGACGGCGGCGAGCAGCGTACGCCCGACTGCCGTGACGACCCTCGACTCGACCGCGCTGCCGACGTGGTCGGTGGGGTCGTCGGGGTTCGCCGCCGTACCCGCCGCGACCATGGTCGTGGTGAAGCCGACGAAGGTCTCGGTCCGGTTGTCCTCGGTGCTGCCCGTCTTGCCGGCCACCTGGACGCTGCCGAACATGGCGCCGATCTGCTGGGCGGTTCCCCCGTTGCACTTGCCGTAGGTGCTCTGCTGGCCGACCGGGCAGCGGGCCGCGTCGGCGGCGGCGTGCGCCACGTCCGGGTCGAGCACCCGGCCGCAGTCGGGCCGGCCGACGGCGACGGCCGCGCCCTTCGGGTCCTTGACCGAACTGACCGGCAGCGCCGAGCAGTGCACCCCGCCTGCGGCCACCGTCGCGTACGCCTCGGCCAGCTCCAGCGGGGTGGTGTCGATGACGCCGAGGGTGAACGAGCCCCAGGTGTCGGCCGATGTCGCCGCCATCCGGGCATCGGCCGGGGCGGCGAAGCTGATCCCCATCCGCTTCGCCGTTGCGACCACCGCGGCCGGGCCGACCTGCTCCTCCAGGTGCACGAAGTAGGTGTTCACCGAGCGGCCGAAGCCGTCCCACATCGTCCGGTAGCCGTCCATCCAGCTCGGGTTGGCGTTGCCCGGGCAGTACCGGCCGCCGCAGTTGCCCGGCCCGGTGTCGGACCACTCGGTGGGCAGCTTGGCCGGCGCGTCGAAGCCGGTGCTCAACGGCAGCCCCTGCTGCAGCGCCGTGATCATGGTGAACATCTTGAAGGTCGACCCGGACGGGTAGCCGGTCACCCCGGTGCCGCCGCTGATCAGCGGATTGACGGTCGCGGCGGCGGACCTGCCGGTGCCGTACCGGCGGTTGACCGCGAGGGCCAGGACGTTGCCGGTGCCGGGCTGGACGACCGCGATCGGTAGCGCGCGGGCGTTCCCGAGGCCGTAGACGGACCGGCTCTGCCGGGCCGCCGCTGCCTGCACCGACGGGTCGAGCGTGGTGACCACGGTGTAGCCGCCGCGGCGCAGCGCATCGTCGCGCTGCCGCGCCGTCGCGCCGAACGCCGGCTGGGTGTCCCACCAGCGGCGCAGGTAGTCGCAGAAGAAGCCCCAGCCGGCGCTGCCGCCGACGGCCTCCGTGCAGCCGTTGGAGGTCTGCTGGGTGCGGAACCTCAGCTTCTCCGCCAGCGCCTGCTGTTGCTCGGCGGCGGTGATCGCGCGGCTCTTGACCATCGCGTCGAGCACGTAGGTCTGCCGGGCGACGGCCCGCCCGCGGTCACCGGTCAGCGGGTTCTCGGTGTCCGGGGACTGCACGTTGCCGGCGATCATCGCCGCCTGAGCGAGGTCGAGCTTGTTCGGCGCGACCGCGAAGAAGGTCCGGGCGGCCGCGTCGATGCCGTACGCGCCGTCGCCGAAGTACACGATGTTCAGGTAGTTCTCGAGGATCTGCGGCTTGGCGAGCTTCTGTTCCAACTCGATCGCGTACTGGGCCTCGCGAATCTTGCGGGACAGGGTGTCGGCGGTGGCGCTCTGCTTCTCGGCGGCCGACAGGGTCGGGTCCTCCTTGAGCACATTGCGCACGTACTGCATCGTCAGCGTCGATGCGCCCTGGGCGGTGCCGCCGGATGTGCTGTCGGCGACCAGCGCGCGCAGCACGCCCTTGGGGTCCACCCCGCCGTGCTCGAAGAAGCGGGTGTCCTCGGCCGCGACCATCGCCTGCTGCATGATCGGGGCGATCTGCCGCAGGGCGACGTCGTGCCGGTTCTCCTCGTAGAACGTGGTGATCAAGGTCTTGCCGTCGTTGGCATAGATCCGGGTCGCCTGAGAGGTCGCCGGGTTCAGCAACTGTGCCGGCAGCGTCGCCTGCTGCTGATCGGCCCACGTCGCGCCCCGGCTCAGGGCCAGCCCGGCCGGCACGGCGATCGCCGCTGTCACCGCCACGACCAGCACCAACGCCGAGCCGAGCTGGCCCAGTGCGGCCCGACGACGAGATGGTTCGGCGGTGATCGTGCGCGGCATCCGGGTCCCCCTTGAGAAAACAACACCTTCTTCGTTAGCACCGGTCGCTGTGAGTCCCCTGAGTTTCGTTACGGATCCGTAATGAACCCGTCGTGCGCACGTGTGGTGACTGTCACACCGGTACCAGCCACCCCTTGTGCCCGGGTTAGACCGATGAGTACCCCACAGACGACAGTGAATGTGACTCTCGGTAATGACGTTCTCGGGACCTCGGTTACTCGCCGGTAGGGTGTCCCCTTGTCCTGATCGCTGCTGACCGGCAATATTTCCCGAACGTTACGGCGGTCCATCGACTAGCTTCACTACGCACGGTAAACGCTATAGTCACCCGTCGATGCGAGCCGCCTGGCGGTGCGGCCGCAATCATCCCCAATCCGCGAGGAGGATCCGTGAAGGATGCACAAGGCGATTCGGCGTACGGGCGCACGAACTGGCGCCGTTTCGCCGTAGCGGTGGGCGTGCCCGCCGTGGTCGCCACCGGCATCGTGCTCGGTGTCGCAAACGGCGCTCTCGCCGCGAGCTTCGCCGTGTCCGGCCAAAGCTTCAAGATCTCGGCCGACACGCTCGATGGCACCGGCTTCGCCCAGTACGGCGGCACGGACGTGACCGCCGACGGCAAGGCGCTGCCGGTTGCCGTGTCGGGCATCCACGAGGCCAAGCTCTACAACCTCTGCCAGTCCGTGGTGGTGCCGGTCGCTCCGATCAGCCTCACCATCCGGGCCGGCCGGGCGGCGAACAACCCGGCCAAGGCGGAGGATCTGCTGATCGGTGTCACCGAACTGAGCGGCGACACGACGTTCCATGACATCAACATCGGCGCCGACGCCTCCACCCTGTCCAAGGGCGGCAAGGATGCCCACGGCACCAAGGGCTGGTTCGGCCAGGAGGCCAAGGACGTCAAGATCATCGGCCTCCAGCAGACGGCGTACTCGACGTCGGCCGGAACGTTCACGCTCACCGGGTTGAACCTGAAGGTCAACCTGCCGGGCAAGGACGGCAAAGCGGTGGAGTGCTACTGAGGAAACACCCGGGGCCCGCGGAACGATATGGTCCGCGGGCCCTGTTCATGGCCGAGGGTTTCACCGATGGAGGAAATCGCGTGGCAACATCGAGCGGGTTCTGGCAGAACTTCCGCCACTGGCGGCGGTGCCGGCCGTTCTGGGGCGGGCTTTTCCTCCTGATCTCCGGGCTGGAGCTGTTCTTCAGCGCCAACCTGACGCTGGGCGACATGCAGGTGCACATCGGACCGCAGGGCTTCCTGTCCTACCTGCTGCCGCTGATCATGATCCTCTGCGGGCTGCTCTGCTGGTTCACCCCGGGCCAGCGGCTCTTCTACGGCATCCTCGGTCTGCTGACCGCGCTGTACTCGCTGCTCGGCCTCAACCTCGGCGGCTTCTTCCTCGGCATGCTGCTCGGCATGGTCGGCGGCGCCCTGGTGATCGCCTGGGGTCCGCCCCGCGTCCCAGCCCCGGCTGCCGCCGCTGACGCCGTCGTCCCCGAAGCCGCCGAGGCCCCCGAGGAGGAGCCCGGCGAACCGGTCGGTGAACCCGCCCCGGCCGACGCCCAGACCCAGTTCCTGCCCGGCTTCGACGACCAACCGGGCGAGCCGCCCGCCACCGGTGGTGGCATCCACCGCAAGGCATTCGTGATCGCCCTGGCACCGCTGCTGGCCACCGCCGGCATCCTGGCCGTCGGCAGTCGCACCCCGGCCCGGGCCGACGAGAGCTGCCCGGCCGGCCTTCCCTCGCGCACCGCCACCGCCACCACCAGCAGCGCAGCGCCGAAGACCCTCAAGAAGCGCGTGACCCCGAAGAAGTCGACCAGCTCCGCTGCCAGGAAGACCCCCTCGTCGTCCGCGCCCGCTCCGGCCGCGAGCACGTCCGCGCCCGCGGCCGACGACTCGGAGAGCGACCACCCGGTCCTCGACGGCATCAAGAACGGCATCAGCGACATCGTCGACGGCCTCGGCAGACTACTCGGCGTCGGCGACGACCCGGCCCCGTCGGCGTCACCCTCCGAGTCGCCCAGTGCGACTCCGTCGGCCACCCCCGGCCCGAGCGGCTCGGCGAGCGCCACCACGCCGAGCGGGAGCACGAGCCCGTCGAGGTCGGCGCCCCCGGCCCCGTCGCCGACTTCGACGAGCATCCCGTGCCTGGGAGCCCGGATGCTGAACAAGGTCGCCGCACCCGACGACATTCCGGTGGTCTCCGCGGGCGGCGGTTTGCTGGAGACCGACTTGCTGACCATGTACGACTCGACCTACGACGGCGTGACGACGTTGCCCACCGGCGACGGCGCGACGGTCAAGGCGCTGAAGTTCAGTATGACCAAGTCGACGAACAAGCCGTTCAAGCTGACCGTGCCCGAGGCCAAGGGCCACACCACGCTGATCAAGAGCAACGAGCTGACCATCGACGGGAACGTGCGCTTCTACACCCCGAAGTTCGTGGGCAAGCTTTTCGGCGTCATCCCGGTGACCTTCACCCCCGACTCGCCGCCGCCGCTGACCCTGCCGGTGCTCTGGTTCACCGACGTCAAGATCAACCTCGCCTTCGTCCGGGCCGACACCCTGCACGCCGACCCGCTCAAC
>JAVHVY010000292.1:0-24357 GCA_032160305.1 Actinoplanes sp. | reverse complement strand
TCGGAGCCGGGCTCGACGAAGAACTCCATCTCCATCTGCTCGAACTCGCGGGTCCGGAAGATGAAGTTGCCGGGGGTGATCTCGTTGCGGAAGCTCTTGCCGACCTGGGCGATGCCGAACGGCGGCTTCTTACGCGCTGCCGTGGCGACGTTGTTGTAGTTGACGAAGATGCCCTGCGCGGTCTCGGGGCGCAGGTAGTGCAGCCCTTCGGCGCTCTCGGTCGGGCCGAGGTAGGTCTTCATCAGGCCGTTGAACATCTTCGGCTCGGTGAAGGTGCCCTTGTTGCCGCAGTTCGGGCAGTTGATCTCGCCGAGCGACGCCGGGGCGTGCCCGTGCTTGTGCTCGTACGCCTCTTCGAGGTGGTCGGCCCGGAAGCGCCTGTGGCAGGACTGACATTCGGTCAGCGGGTCGACGAACGCGTCGAGGTGACCGGAGGCCGCCCAGACGTCCTTCGACAGGATGACGGCGGAGTCGAGGCCGACGATGTCGTCGCGCTGCTGGACCATCGTCTTCCACCACTGCCGGCGGACGTTCTCCTTGAGCTCCACGCCCAGTGGGCCGTAGTCCCACGCCGAACGGGTGCCTCCGTAGATCTCGCTGGAAGGGAAGACGAAGCCCCGGCGCTTGGCCAGGCTGACGACGGCGTCGATGCGATCGGCGGGCATGATCCTCCTACGCCGGCTGGTTGTCGGCGGGGGTTGTCGTGAAGTGGACTCGCGACCGGGAACCGTAGGTCAGCGAAACGGACAGCTCAGGAGATTACTCTTCGACGCCGCAGACCTGGAACTGCCCCGTGTCGGAGCTCTGCTGCAGGTAGACCTGCACGGTGCTGGTCTGCCCGTTGGTATAGGTGACCGTCACCGGCACGGCCAGGTCGACGTTGGTGAGGTTGAGAACGCCGATGTCGTGCTTCTGGATCGGGCTGGCGGTCTCCTCCGAGCTGATGAACTCGGACTGGGTCATCCGCTGCTGCTCGCTGGCGCACTGCATCCTGTACGCCTCCTCGAACTTCTTCGCCTCGATGGCGTCGAAGTAGTGGTCGATCACGATGGTGGCCTGCTCGTTCAGGGCGCCGGTCATCGCGGTGGCGAGGCCGATCACCGCGGCGACGCCGCCGCCGCAGACGAGCAGCACGACGCCTGCGCCGATGCCCAGTCCCATACCGATCCGCAGCCCCCTACCCTCGACGGGAGGGGCCGGGAACGGCGGGTGGACCCCCGGTCCGCGGGGCGGATCGGGGGCGGTGACCGGGCCCGGCGGGTAGGGCGGTCCGGGAGCGGCCGGCAGTTGCAGGGCCGAGTCAGCGGGTGGCGCCGAGGTCATGGCCCAAGCGTACGGCTCAGCGCCACGGCTCAGCGCCACGGCTCAGCGGCCCTGTCGCTGGCGGCGACTTCGACCGGGCCGCCCGGGACGGCGCCGGCGAGGGCCTCGAAGGCGGACGGCTCGTCGACCGACTGACTGAGCAGCGGCACGGCGTGCACCTTGACGTCGAACCCGCCGAGCGCCCGCCGGTAGGCTCCGACGGACTCCCACTCGGTGACCATGGTCCAGTGGGCGGGGTCGTCGAGGGCCCGGGCGAGCCGGCCGGAGAGATATCCTGGCCGGTCGGCGAGGGCGGCGAGGGCGGCGTGTGCGCGTTCGACGAAGCTTTCCCCCGTCTGCACGGGGACGACGAAGCGGTTGAGTACCAGCAGGGAATGTGCCACGAGCATGGAACGACAGCGTACGCACCGGGAGGTTCGCCTTGGTCACCCCGTCGGAGAACGTGCTGCGCCGGCTGGCCCGGATCAATCCGACGACGGCGTTCATCGTGGCGCTGGCGGTGCTGCTGGCCGGATTGTTCCTGTCCGGGATCGTGGGGGCGGCGCTGTTGTTCGCACTGCTGGCCGGGGCGGCGGCACTGACCTTCACGACGTGGCCGGTGCAGACCACGTCCAGCCGGATCGCCCGGATCGTCCTGCTCACCGTGCTGCTGGTGGGAATCCTCCTGAAGGTCGCCTGACATCCCGCCGACCCATGCGGTTTTGACAATCATTGTCATTGTCAGGCAGTGTTGTCGGCATGAGGCTGCCGGCATGAGGCTGTGGCTGATACCTGAGGCTGTGGCTGAGATGAGCCCGTGGCGATCGATATGAGGCTGTGCCGACCGGCGACGTGGATGGCCGTCGCCCTGCTGGCGTCGAGCGTCGCGGCGGGGTGCGCCCGGCCCGCCACCGCCTCCGGGTTCACCGCGGGCCGCCTCAACGTGGTGACCGCGTTCTATCCGCTGCGTTTCCTCGCCGCCCAGATCGGGGGCGACGCCGTCAGCGTGACCGACCTCACCAAGCCCGGCGCTGAGCCGCACGACGTGGAGCTCAACCCCCGCCAGGTCGCCTCGATCGTCGACGCCGGCCTGGTCGTCTATCTGAAGGGCTTCCAGTCGGCCGTCGACCAGGCCGTGGCGCAGGAGGCCGGCGACCGCGGGCTGGACGTGGCCTCGACGGTGCGGCTGCTGCCGCTGAGCACCGGCACCGAGGGCTCGACGGAATCGGACAGCTCGACGGAGATCGCGCACGGGAGGGATCCGCACGTCTGGCTTGACCCGAACCGGTACGCCACCATCGCCGACGCGCTCGCGGCACGGCTGGCCGCCGCTGATCCCGCGCACACGAGCACCTACGCCGCCCGGGCAGCCGCCCTGCACACCATGCTGGACGCGCTGGACGATCAGTTCGCCGCCCGGCTGCGGACCTGCGCCCGCCGGGAGATCGTCACCGGCCACAGCGCGTTCAACTATCTCGCCACCCGCTACGGGCTGACCCAGGTCAGCATCACCGGCATCTCGCCCGAGGCGGAACCGGCGCCGCGGCGGCTGGCCGCCGTGGCCGCCGAGGCGCAGCGCACGCACACCACGACCATCTTCTTCGAGACGCTGGTCAGCCCGAAGGTCGCCGAGACGCTGGCCCGCGAGGTCGGCGCGACGACGGCGGTGCTCGACCCGCTCGAAGGGCTGACCGAGCCCGGCGGCGACTACTTTTCCGGGATGCGGGGCAATCTCGCCGCACTGACCACAGCGCTGGGGTGCACGACATGACGCAGATGCGGGTGCGGGTGAGTCACGCGGTTGTCGCGTACGGCGGCCGGGAGGTGCTGCGGGACGTGTCACTACAGGTCGCGGCCGGCGAGGTGGTGGCGATCCTGGGCGCGAACGGCTCCGGCAAGTCGACACTGATCCGCAGCGTGCTCGGCCTGGTCCCGCTCGACGCCGGCGAGATCGAGCTGTTCGGCACCCCGCAGAGCGCGTTCCGGCACTGGGAACGCATCGGCTACGTGCCGCAGCGGATGGGCGCCGCCAGCGGGGTCCCGTCGACCGTCGGTGAAGTCGTCGCGTCGGGCCGGCTCGCCCGGCGGGGCATCGTCAAACCGGCGCGCGCCGCCGACCGGGAGGCCGTCCGGGCCGCGCTGGCGGACGTCGGGCTCGCCGACCGGTTCCGTGACCCGGTGGCCACCCTGTCCGGCGGCCAGCAGCAGCGGGTGCTGATCGCCCGCGCCCTGGCCGGCCAGCCCGACCTGCTGATCCTCGACGAGCCCACGGCCGGGGTGGACGCGGCGAGCCAGGAGGCCTTCGCCGGCACGCTGAGCACCTTCCAGAGCCACGGCGGGACGATCCTGCTCGTCGCGCACGAACTGGGGCCGATCGAGCCGCTGATCGACCGGTGCGTGGTGGTCCACGACGGACAGATCGGGCACACCGGCGCGGTCCCGGAGCCGGCCGGGCACCACGCCCAGCCGGGACACGAGCATGTGCATCCGCACGCCGCCCCGGAAACGGCCGGGCTGTGCGAGTGGACGCCGACCGGAGGACGGATCACCGCGCCGTGAATCTCTTCGAGTACGAGTTCATGCTGCGGGCGCTGGTCGGCGCGCTGATCATCGGGCTGGCCGCCCCCGCGCTGGGGATCTACCTGGTACAGCGGCGGTTGTCGTTGATCGGCGACGGGATCGGTCACGTCGCGCTGACCGGGGTCGGGGTGGGCCTGCTACTGCACCGCTCCCCCGTCGTCACGGCCGTGCTCGTCTCGGCGATCGGGGCGGTCGGCGTCGAAGTGGTACGCCAGCGTGGCCGTACGTCGGGGGACCTGGCCCTGGCCCTGCTCTTCTACGGCGGCATCGCGGGCGGGGTGGTCCTGGTCGGGCTCTCCACCGACAGCAGCAACGCCAACCTGATGCAGTACCTGTTCGGCTCGCTGATCACCACGTCGCGGCTCGACGTGATCGTGATCGCGGTGCTCGGCGCGCTCGTGCTGGTGGCGATGCTGGCGTTCCGGCCGGCGTTGTTCGCGATCAGCAACGACGAGGAGTACGCGCGCGTCTCGGGGCTCCCCGTGCGCACGCTCAACATCGTGATGGCCGTGACCACCGCCGTGACGGTCACCATCGCCATGCGCACCGTCGGATTGTTGCTGGTCAGCGCCCTGATGGTGGTGCCGGTCGCGGCCGCCCAGCAGATCACCCGGGGGTTCCGTTCGACGATGACGGTGGCGATGCTGATCGGGGTCGGCGCGGCGGCCGCCGGGGTGGGCGTCTCCGCCGAGATCGACACCGCGCCGGGCGCCACGATCGTGCTCCTGGCGCTGGCCGTCTTCGTCACACTCGCCCTGGCCAAGGCCCTGAAGCCGCGCCGCCACCGGCCGCTCGCCGTCGAGCCTCCGGAACACGAGATCGCCGTGCAGTGGCCGCAATGACAACGCGGCGGCCGCGGCCACCGAGGGGTGGCCGCTGTGCGCGGGCGGCGGCGATGAGCAGCCGGCGGATGCGGTGAACGCGACCGGGTACGAGGCCTACGCAGCCGCGGGTGAGCTGCTGCGGGCGTTGTCCGCGCCGATCCGGGTGGCGATCGTCGCCGAACTCGGCGGCGGTGAGCGGTGCGTCCACGAACTGGTGGAGACGCTGGGGGCGCCGCAACCGCTGGTCTCGCAGCATCTGCGGGTGCTGCGCGGCGCGGGAGTGGTCCGCGGTGCGCGCCGCGGCCGGGAAATCGCATACTCGCTTGTGGACGAGCACATCGCGCACATCGTCCGGGACGCCGTTAGCCACGCGAGGGAGGGGTCATGACCGGCGACGAGGCAACCCTGGGCACAACCATCCAGGGCACAACCATCCAAGACACAACTGTCCAAGACACAACCCTCCAGGGCACAGCCGACCAAGGCACAGCCGACCAAGGCACAGCCGACCAGGATGACGAGGCTGGCGGCGTTGTTCGCAACACCAAGCAGCGCAGCGCGGTCAGCGCGGTGCTCGCGCAGGCGGAAGGCTTCAACAGCGCGCAGAACCTGCACGCGATGCTGCGCGATCGCGGCGACCGGGTGGGCCTGACCACGGTCTACCGCACGCTGCAGGGCCTGGCCGACGCGGGCGAGATCGACGTGATGCGGCCGCCCGGCGGCGAGCATTTGTACCGGCGGTGCAGCCAGGGCCACCACCATCACCTGGTGTGCCGGTCCTGTGGGCGAGCGGTCGAGGTGGCGGGCCCGGCGGTGGAGAACTGGGCGGACAAGGTCGCCGACAGACACGGTTTCGTGGACGTGTCGCACACCATGGAGATCTTCGGCACCTGCCCCGAATGCGCGACCAAGCGCGGCTGACCCGAGCTGCGCGACCAAACGCCCCCGGGCAGGCTCGGCGACCAAGCGCGCCCGGCCGCGAGCTGCCCCAGCAAGCGCGGCCAGCCCAATCATGGGACGCTGGCGCGCGTGAAGATGTACGCCGACCGGCTGCCCGTCGCCATCCGCCAGGTGTTGACCGACGTATTCATCGTCGCCTGGGTCTACGTCTGGGTCCGGGTTGCGCTGTGGGTGCACGGAATTGTCCTCAAGCTGGGCGTGCCGGGTCAGAAGCTGCAGAGTTCGGGCACCAGTCTGGCCGACAACCTCGCCGACGCGGGCAGCAAGGTCGGCCGGGTGCCGCTGGTGGGTAACCAGCTGACGAAGCCGTTCACCGGCGCGGCGGACGCGGCCCGGTCGATCGCCGACGCCGGCCGTCAGCAGCATGAGATCGTCGGCAACGTAGCGCTGATCATGGCGATCGTCGTGGTGGCCGTGCCGCTGGCGCTGGTGCTCTTCGGCTGGCTGCCGCTGCGGCTGCGCTGGATGCGCCGGGCCGGGATCGCCGCCCGGGTGCGCAGCGTACCGGCCGGCAAGGATCTGCTGGCGTTGCGCGCGCTGGCGAGCCGCCCGCTGAATCAGCTGACCAGGCTGGGTCCGGACATCGCCCAGTCGTGGCGCAACGGCGACGCCGAAGCGGTCGACGCGCTGGCCGCTCTCGAGCTCAGAAACCTCGGGCTGAAGCCGGCCCGGCGCCGCTGACCTCCCGGCCGCCGTCGCCGCCGATCTCCCGGCCGCCGTCGCCGCTGATCACGTGGCCGCCGTCACCGCCCGCCCCCCGGCCGCCGTCGGCGCTGATCTCGTGGCCGCCGTCGACGGCGGTGTCCGCTGACTCCTCGTCCTCCTCCTCGATCCAGTGGTGCCGCAGGAACGGGATCGCCGCCCAGAAGGTCAGGAACCAGCCCGCGGCGATCGTCGTCAGGATCACCGAGGCCCACACGTTGAGCAGGTAGTCGGTGATCAGCAGGACGCTGGCGACCATCGCCACCAGGGTGCAGGCGAGACCGCCGGTGGCCATCCGGTGCGCGTAGCGGACCAGCTCGGGCTTACGGCCCTGCCGGAACAACGCCCGGTGGAACGCCACCGGCGCAATGATCATCGCCGCGGCCGCGGCGGCCGACAGCAGCGCCGCGACGTAGACGTCCTTCTGGAACGCCGTCGTGTCGGGGAAGCCGTTGCTGAACGGCAGCGTCAGCAGGAAGGCGAAGAGGATCTGCACCCCGGTCTGCGCGACCCGCAACTCCTGCAGAAGATCGCTGAAGTTGCGGTCCCAGCGCTGCTTGGCGGTCTCGTCACGGATCCGTCGGTTCTTCCCGGCCATGCGCGGCCGGATTCCCGCGAACGGGAGTGATCAAACGCCGATCCGGGCCAGAACGGCGTCGGCGAGTGCGTCCGGCGCCTCCTCCGGCACCCAGTGCCCGACGCCCTTGAGCGCGACCAGCTGGTAGTCGCCGGACACCCAGTCGGCGGTACGCAGCACGGCGGTCAGCCCGACGACCGGGTCCTTGTCGCTCCAGACGTACGTGGTCGGCACGGTGATCACGCCGGCGCCGGAAAGCTCGGCGCGGGACAGGGCTCGGTACCAGTTCAGGGCTCCGGTGAGGCGGCCCGGCTCGCGCATCGCGTCGGCGTAGCGGCCGGCCCGGGCACCGATCGGGCGCATCATGGCGCGCAGCGCGGCCCCGTTGCCGGCGAGCAGCAGCCGCTCGGCGGGCGCGGACCGGAAGACGCCCATGTAGGCGAACCGGGCCCGCTGCGACGGCCGGACGCGCAGGGCCAGTCCGAGCGCCTTCGGGTGCGGGACGGAGATGGCGGTGAGAGTGGAGACCCGGTCGGGGTACCGGGCGGCGAGCATCCAGGCCACCTGTGCGCCCCAGTCGTGGCCGACGACGTGCGCCGCCTCGACCCCGAGCGCGTCCAGGACGGCGATCGCGTCAGCGCACGGCTCGGACAATGCGTACTCGGCGACCGGCGCCGGCCGCGCGCCCGGGGAGTAGCCGCGCTGGTCCATCGCGTACGTGCGCAGTCCGGCCGCGTGTAACCGGGGTGCGATCAGGTCGAACTCGCGATGATCCTGCGGGAAGCCGTGCAACAGCAGGACGGGCCGGCCGTCCGCGGGGCCATCCGCGTAGACGTCGAAAGTCAGCCCGCGCGCCTTGATTTCCATGTGACCGCTCCCTCGCTGTTCTGTTGCCTGCTGCGGTGTTAGCGTCATCGAAACACATGCATCCGACAGGGGAGCGCGCAGCGCTGAGAGTGCGGGTCACACCGCAGACCCTCGAACCTGATCTGGGTAATGCCAGCGCAGGGAGCTCGGCCCATCTTGGGAGCTCGGTCTATCTCCAGCCGCGCCACGGGCTGCTTCGGCAGCCGTGGCGTTGCGTCTCCTCCCGGTGACCACTGGGAGGCACGAAAGTCATGAACAACCGTTGGCGCACCATCGACATCGTCATCGCATCGGTCGTCGCCGTCGCGTTCGGGATCATCTTCTGGGCGTGGGGGCTGCTCTGGAACGGCCCGGCGGACGCGATTCCGCTGCCGTTCCGGGCCGTGCTCTATGGAATGTGGCTGGTCCCGGCCGTGCTCGGGGCGCTGATCGTGCGCAAGCCCGGCGCCGCCTTCTACACGCTGACGCTGGCGTCGCTGGTGTCGGTCGTACTGGGCACGTCGTGGGGCTGGACGATCGTCGTGCAGGGCCCGCTGGAGGCGCTGGGCGCGGAGCTGGCGTTCGCGCTGTTCGCGTGGAAGGTCTACCGGCTGCCGGTGGCGCTGCTGGCGGCGGTGCTGGCCGGTGTCGTGGCCTCCGTCTACGACGCGTTCGTCTGGTATGCCGACACGTCGTGGACCACGATGCGCGTGTGGTACATCCTGATCACCGCCGTATCGTCGCTGGTCGTCGCCGGTTTCGGCAGTGTCGCGCTGACCCGGGCGCTGGCGCAGACGGGCGTCCTGGACCGCTTCGCCGCGGGCCGCGAACGCGCAACGGTCTAACCGATGAGTCGGCGGTCCAGCTGATGAGTCGGCGGTCCAGCCGGTGGGCCGGTGGGCCAGCAGACGTGTCCAGCCGGTGAGCGAGGTCGTTCTGCGGGACTTCGGCTGGCGGCACGCCGGTCGCACGGCCTGGGCGGTGCGCGGGGTCGACCTGCGGATCGCCCACGGTGACCGGGTGCTGCTGCTGGGCCCGTCGGGCGCCGGCAAGAGCACCTTGCTCGCCGCGCTGGCCGGCCTGCTGCCCGACGACTCCGGCGAGGCCGAGGGCAGCGTCGAGATCGACGGCCTGGATCCGCGCAAGGCCCGTGAGCGGGTCGGCATCGTCTTCCAGGACCCGCAGACGCAGCTGGTGATGGCCCGCAGCGGCGACGACGTGGCCTTCGGCCTGGAGAATCGCGGGGTGCCGGCCGCCGAGATCTGGCCGCGGGTCGCCGAGGCGCTGCACCGGGTGGGCTTCCCGTATCCGGCCGCCCGGCCGACGGCGGCGCTGTCCGGTGGGGAGCAGCAGCGGCTGGCGCTGGCCGGGGTGCTGACGTTGCGGCCCGGACTGCTGCTGCTCGACGAGCCGACCGCCAATCTGGACCCGGCCGGCGCCGCGCTGGTCCGGGACGGCATCAGCCGCGCGCACGACGCGCAGACCACGCTGATCCTGGTCGAGCACCGGGTCGCGGAGGTGTTACCGCTGGTCGACCGGGTGGTCGTGCTCGAGCCGGGCGGTGGCGTCCGCGCCGACGGCCCGCCCGCGGCGATCTTCGCCGCCGAGGGCGCCCGGCTGGCCGAGGAGGGCGTGTGGGTGCCGGGCGTGCCGCTGCCGGCCTTCCCCAAATCAAGATCAACAGAAGACACCCTTCTCGTACGCGTAGCCGAAGTCAGCCGCGACGACCGGCTCCCGTCGGTCAGCATGGGCGTACGGGCCGGCGAGGTGCTGGCGGTGACCGGCCCCAACGGCGCCGGAAAGTCCACCTTCGCGCTGATCCTCGGCGGACTGCTGCCGCCGACGAGCGGCCGGGTCACCGCCTTCGACCAGCCCACACCCCCGCACAGGTGGCGGGCCGCCGACCTGACCCGGCGGATCGGCTCGGTGTTCCAGAATCCGGAGCACCAGTTCGTCACCACCCGGGTCAGCGAGGAGCTGGCCGTCGGGCCGCGCCGGCTGGGCCGCCCGCCCGCCGAGGTGACCGCCACCGTCGACGCCCTGCTGCACCGGCTGCGGCTGACCCGGCTGGCCGGCGCGAACCCGTACACCCTGTCGGGTGGCGAAGCGCGGCGCCTGAGTGTCGCGACCGCCCTGGCCACCGCCCCGCGCCTGCTCGTCCTGGACGAGCCGACCTTCGGCCAGGACCGGCGCACCTGGATCGAGCTGGTCGCCCTGCTGGCCGGCCTGCGCGACGAGGGGCACGGCGTGGTCGCGGTCACCCACGACGAGGCGTTCGTGGCCGCGGCGGCCGATCGGGAGCACCGGCTGTGACCCTCGTGCTGTCGCCGCCGGGCGAGGTCACCGGCGGGCTGGCCCGGCGCAACCCGGTGGCGAAACTGGCGGCCGCCCTGGTGTTCACGGTGCCGCTGCTGGCCACTGTGGACCCGCTGACCCCGGCGCTGGCCCTGGTGGTCGAGCTGGCGGTGCTGCCGTTCTTCGGGCTCGGCTACGGCATGCTGGCCCGGCGGGCGTGGCCACTGGCGGTCTCCGCGCTGGGCATCGTCGTGACGATGGTGCTGTTCTCCGCGTCGCGGACCGGCGCGCTGCTGGTTGAGCTGGGACCGTTCGACGTGACGTCCGGGGTGCTGCTCAGCGCCCTGGGACTGGCGTTGCGGATCTTCGCCTTCGCGCTGCCCGGGGTGCTGGTCTTCGCGACGACCGACCCGACGGACCTGGCCGACGCGCTGGTGCAGAACGCGAAGGCGCCGGCCCGGTTCGCGCTCGGGGCACTGGCCGCGTTCCGGCTGGTGCCGCTGCTCGCGCAGGAGTGGCAGATGCTGACGCTCGCGCGGCGGGCCCGGGGCGTCGACGCGGGGCGTAACCCGGCCGCGCGGCTGCGACTGTTCGGGTCGACGGCGTTCGCGCTGCTGGTCGGGGCGTTGCGGCGGGGTGGGCGGCTGGCGGTGGCGATGGACGCGCGGGGCTTCGATTCGGGACTTCCCCGCACGTACGCTCGCCGGCAGGTTTTCGGAGGTTGTGATCTGCTGCTGGTGATCGCGGCGGCGGCGCTGTCGGCGGGGGCGCTGACGGTGACCGTCCTGGTGGGAGCATTCCGGCCGATCGTCGGCTGAGCCGGTGGCGGGTGTTCCTTACGGGTGACGCCGGCCGTCGGCGGGCGGCTGGTCTCTTTCGAGTCCCGCAACCCGACCCCTGCTGCGCCGCCCACTAACTCCGGCGGACGGTACGAACAGCGCATACCCGCTTGCGGCGAACCATGTCGAAGGTACAGATCTCGGCGCGCTTGACCAGGTACGGATTCACCACCGGCCGCCAGGTACCGCCGAGCACGGAGAGCATCGCCATATACCAGTTGAATGCCATCTTGTCGTAGCCGCGGGCGTTCGGGTGGTGGTAGTCGAAGATGTCGACGCCCCTTACTGATGACTGATCGACGAGGTACACGCCGTTGCGCGCGCCGCCGGCTGCCTCGACGACGCCGGGGATGCGCGCCGCGTATGCCGCCGAGTTCTTCTTCTCACCCGGCAGCAGGCCCTGCGTACCGATGATCTTCGCGACGAGGATCCGGGTTCGGGGCGAGTCCTCGCGGATCTGCGCGATGAGGCCGGCGAGTTTTCCGGCGATGACGTCTGGCTGCTCCCCCCGCGTGACGTTGTTCGTGCCGGCGTGCAGAAGCACCACATCCGGCCTCGACTGCGCCATCCAGGCGGCGATGTTCGCCGAGAGCTGGTCGATGGTCCAGCCGCCGTGGCCTTCGTGATCGCCGTCACGAGCGCCGTCGTCGTGCTGTGACCCGACGAAGTTGTAGCGGAACCCGGCCGGCGCGGCGCCCGACCTGAGGTCCTGCTGGAGCCGCTCACGCCAGCCGACCGCCTGGCCTTTGGCATTCAGTTCGCCGACGCCCCGGGTGATCGAGTCGCCGAGCGGCAGGATCCGGTACACCCGGGCTGACCGGGCCGCGGCCGCCGGCACGGCGCGCGGTTCAGCGCCGCCGGAAGCGCCCGGGTAGGCGTTGACGCCGGACGGGATCAACACGAAGAAGATCACGGTCCCCAGCCCGACTATGCTCCTGCGAACGGTCTGCGGCAGCCGGCCACGGCGGGGCGAGATCATGCCCGTCCCCATCGTCTCCGGGGACCGGCGCGTTAGGGATGGTCACAGTGCAATCGAGGTGCGGGCGAGAGCAATGTGCCAAACCGTCATGGCCGGCGACGGACTGGGGTCCTGATCCAGCAACCGCGGACAACCTGGTCGTCTTCGACCCGAACCGGCTGACCATGCCTGCCGAGCAGCCGGCCAACGCACCACCTGCCGCCTGGCTCGCCTCAGCGCCGGACGCTCGGGTATTGGGGGTTCCAGGCGGGCAATGATCGTCGGCAGTGCGACGATAAGGGCATGCTGGTTGCGTTCTCTGTCACGCCGTTGGGTGTGGGTGATTCGGTCGGAGATCTGGTCGCCGAGGCGGTCCGGGTCGTCCGGGCCTCGGGCCTGCCGAACCGGACCGACGCCATGTTCACCACAGTCGAGGGCGAATGGGATGAGGTGCTGGCCGTGATCAAGCAGGCCGTCGACGCCGTCGCCGCACACGCCCCCCGGGTCACCGTCTCGCTGAAGGCCGACATCCGGCCCGGCGTGACCGATGCGCTCACCGCGAAGGTCGAGCACATCGAACGGAAGCTGGCCGACGGGTGAGACGGCTGGTCATGTGGGACATCGACCGGACCCTGCTGAACGGCGGCGGGGTCGCGGGGCGGGCCTGGCGGTCCGCCTTCACCGAGGTCACCGGGCTGGCCTGGGCGACGACGCCGACCTTCGGCGGGCGTACGGACCTGGACATCTGCGCCGAGGTCTTCGCCGCGCACGGGGTGACCACGTGCACCCCCGAAGACTTCTTCGAGCGCTACGTCGCCGAGGTGTTGGCGGTCAGTCACCTCTTCGCCGAGCAGGGGCGGGTGCTGCCGGGCGTACGGGAAGTGCTGGAACGGCTCGGTGAGCGCGACGACGTGGTGCAGACCCTGGTGACCGGCAACGTGCCGCAGGTCGCCGCCGCGAAGCTGACCGCTTTCGGGCTGGCCACCGCCTTCGACGCGGAAATCGGCGGTTACGGCACCGACCACAGCGAGCGGGCCGCCCTCGTGCGGCGGTGCCGGCAGCGGGCCGAGGCGAAGTATGACGAGTTCTTCACCCTCGTCGTGATCGGGGACACGGCCCGCGACGTGGCGGCGGCGCTGGCCAACGACGCGCTGGCCGTCGGGGTGGCGACGGGCACGGCGAGCATGGCCGAACTGGCCCTGGCCGGCGCGCACGCGGTGCTGCCCGACCTGTCCGACGTGCGGGCGGCCGTAGCCATGATCACCGCGTAGGCACGGTCACCGCCTACCCAGTCACTGCACCTACCCCGGTCAGTGCGCGGGGGCGGGCGCGACCGGGTTGGGCGCCGCGCCGCCGAAACGGCGGTCGCGGCTCGCATAGAGCTCGCAGGCGTACCACAGGTGTCGGCGGTCGAAGTCGGGCCACAGCGTGTCCAGGAAGACCAGTTCCGCGTACGCTGACTGCCAGAGCAGGAAATTCGAGGTGCGCTGCTCACCGGAGGGGCGCAGGAACAGGTCCACCTCCGGCACCTCGGGGTGGTAGAGGTACTTGGCGATCGTCTTCTCGTTGATCTTGTCGGCCTTGAGCCGGCCCGCCGCCACGTCCCGCGCGATGGCCGCCGCCGCGTCGGCGATCTCGGCCTGGCCGCCGTAGTTGACGCAGAACTGCAGAGTCAGCGTGGTGTTGCCGCGGGACATCTCCTCCGCGGTCTGCAACTCGGAGATCACACTCTTCCATAGCCGACCCGCCCGGCCCGACCAGACCACCCGCACGCCCAGGTCGACGAGCTGGTCGCGGCGGCGGCGGATCACGTCCCGGTTGAAGCCCATCAGGAAGCGCACCTCATCCGGCGATCGCTTCCAGTTCTCCGTCGAGAACGCATACGCCGACAGGTAGGGAATGCCCAGCTCGATGGCGCCCTCGATCGTGTCGAACAGCGAATGCTCGCCCTGCTCGTGGCCCTTGGTGCGGGACAGCCCGCGCTCCTTGGCCCAGCGGCCGTTGCCGTCCATGACCAGCGCGATATGCCGGGGCAGCGCGTCGCGCGGCAACGCGGGCGGCTGGACGCCGGAGACATGCGGCGTGGGCGGGCGAGTAGGCGGACGCGTCACTAAGTGCTCTCCCGTCGGTCGACCAGGGGCAGGGAACGCAGCGCGCGCTCCAGGTGCCATTGCAGGTGGGCCGCCACCAGGCCACTGCACTCGCGGCGCACCGGGGGCTCGGTCACGTCGGCGACCGGCCAGTCGCCGCCGGTCAGGGCCCGCATCAGGCCCAGCGTGGCCGGTGCCGGGTGGGCCGCGCCGGGCGGCCGGCAGTCCGGGCAGACCGACCCGCCGGCCGGCACCGAGAACGCGCCGTGCGGGCCGGCCGCACCGCAGACCGCGCACTCGGACAGCGCGGGCGCCCAACCGGCGTGTGCCATCCCGCGCAGCAGGTAGGCGTCGAGGATCAGGCTGCTCGCATGCTCACCCGCGGCGAGCGCCTTGACCGCGCCCAGGGTCAGCTGGAAGAGCCGCAGCGCGGGCTCCCGCTCCACCGGGCTGAGCCGTTCGGCCGTCTCGCAGATCGCGCTGGCCGTCGTGTAACGCGGATAGTCGGCGAGGAACGCCTTGCCGTACAGGTGGACGGCCTCGACCTGACTGACCGAATGCAGGCTGCTGCCGACCCCCTCCGGCGAGCCGGCGAGCTGCAGGTCGATGTGCCCGAACGGCTCCAGCCGGGCCCCGAACCGCGACGAGGTGCGGCGTACGCCCCGGGCGACGGCCCGCAGCCGGCCGTGCCGGCGGGTCAGCACCGTGATGATCCGGTCGCTCTCGCCCAGTTTCTGCACGCGTAGGACCACCGCGTCGTCGCGGTAGAGCTGTCGGCGGTATCCGGGCACCAGGCCATTCTGCCTCCCGGGTACGACACTGCCCGGCCGGGCCGGCTGGGGTCCATCCCGGCGACATGACTAGAAGCCCAGCTTGCGCAACTGCTTCGGGTCGCGCTGCCATTCCTTCGCAACCCGCACGTGCAGGTCGAGGTAGACCTTCGTGCCGAGCAGCGTCTCGATCTGGGCGCGGGCCTTCACGCCCACGTCCTTCAGGCGGGCGCCCTTGGTACCGATCACGATCGACTTCTGGCTGTCGCGTTCCACGTACAGGTCGGCGAAGATCCGGGTCAGCTTGCCCTCGACCTGCATCTCCTCCACCAGGACCGCGATCGAGTGCGGCAACTCGTCGCGCACCCCCTCCAGGGCGGCCTCCCGGATCAGCTCGCCGATCAGCACCTGCTCGGGCTCCTCGGTGAGCATGTCGGCGGGATACAGCGGCGGCGACTCGGGCAGATGCCGGGTGATCACGTCGACCAGCGTCTCGACCTGATGCCCCGAGACGGCGCTGACCGGCACGATCTCCGCGAAGTCGTACAGGTTGCTCACCGCCAGCAGCCGCTGCGCGAGCAGCGCCGGGCCGACCAGGTCCACCTTGGTCACCACCGCGATCACCGTGGCCTTCAGCTCGGCCATCTCCGCGGAGATGAACCGGTCCCCGGCTCCGACCGGCTCGTCCGCTGGGAAGCAGATGCCGATCACGTCGACCTCGCTCCACGTGTCCCGGACCAGGTCGTTGAGCCGCTCCCCCAGCAGCGTCCGCGGCCGGTGCAGGCCCGGCGTGTCCACCAGCACGAGCTGGGCGTGCTCCTGGTGCAGGATCGCCCGGATCACGTGCCGGGTGGTCTGCGGCTTGCTCGACGTGATCGCGATCTTCTGCCCGATTATCGCGTTCGTCAGCGTCGACTTGCCGGCATTGGGCCGCCCGACAAAACAGGCAAACCCCGCGCGGTAGGTGGTGTCCTTCTTCGCGAGCGGCGCCGCGGCCTTGTGCGTGCGGACCCTCCGATCGGATTCGGTACGCGCGGCGGGCAGACCTTCCGGAGAAGCCACGCCCGCCTGTTCACCGGTGTCCGCGCCCGGCCCGTGCAACGGCTTCACCGTCTCGGTCGGCGCGACCGGGCCGCCAGCACGTGGCTCGCCCTTCCCGCCCGGGCCCGCCTTGGCCGTAGCACCCGACTTCCCGCCCGCACCCGACTTCCCGCCCGCACCCGGCTTCCCGGTCGCACCCAGCTTTCCGCTCGCAGCCGGCTTCCCGGTCGGCGTCCACTTGGCGCCGGCCGCTCGCTGACCGCCCGTGCCCCGCCGGCCGTCGATGCCTCGCTGACCGGCGCCGCCTCGTCCCGCCGCTCCCGCGTCCCGGGTCGTCCCGGCCTGGGTCTCGTCGCCGCCCGCCTCGACCCGCTTCGCGGCCCGGCGCTCCTGGCGGCGCTGCTCGTTGCGTTCGCCCGGGGTCAGCCGGCGCTCGTCGCCCGCGCCGCTCATACGGTGCCCACCTTGGCATGCCCTCCTGGCCCTTGCTTCGCTGCGGTGCAGTCGGTCATACCGTGCTCACCTTGGCATGCCCTCCTGGCCCTTGCTTCGCTGCGGTGCAGTCGGTCACGCCGTGACCGTGCCGAGTAGCTTCGCGTCCGGGCCGGCCACGTGGATCGGCGCCGCCGTACTCAGGTCCCGCACCGCCGCGTGACCCGCGCTCTCCAGCGACGGCTCGGCGGTCACCACCGCCGCGGCCTCGATCAGGGTCGCCCCGGCCGCCGCCGCCGACGCCACCGCCAGCTGCAACGCGGTGATCGACAGGCTCGGCAGGGCGACCGTCGCCGCCGCATACGTCCGGCCGTCCTGGTCCCGCACGGCCGCTCCCTCGGCGGCGCCGGCCCGGGCCCGGGCCCCGCGGGCGAGGGTCACCAGTTTCGCGTCCTCGGTGGTCAGCTCGGCCGTCGTCGCGGCGGGAATCGTCTGCTCAGGCATCAGCGTGCTGTCTTTCCTCGTCTACGGGAGTGGTCTCGGTAGCGTCGGCCGACTCGGCCGGCTCGACCCGGCACACCAGCACCGAGTCGATCCGGTTGCGGCGCCCGGTGGTGCCCTCGGCGATCAGGTGCAGCCCACCGATGTCGACCGAGGCGCCGGGGATCGGCACCCGCCCCAGAGTCTGTGCGAGCAGCCCGCCGACGGTCTCCACCTCGTCCTCGGGCAGCTCGACACCGAACAGCTCGCCCAGATCCTCGATCGGCAGCCGGGCGGTGACCCGCACCGAGCCGTCGTCCAGATGATCGACCGGGGGGCGTTCGACGTCGTACTCGTCGGTGATCTCGCCGACGATCTCCTCGAGGATGTCCTCGATCGTGACCAGGCCGGCGGTGCCGCCGTACTCGTCGACCACGATGACCAGGTGAGTGCGGGCCGCCTGCATCTCGGACAGCAGGTCGTCCACGGGTTTCGACTCGGGCACGAAGGTCGCCGCGCGCATCACGTCCGCGACCGCCTCGGCTGTCGCCGCCGGATCACCCGACTGGGTGCGCCGGATCACGTCCTTGAGATACAGCACGCCGAGCACGTCGTCGACGCTCTCCCCGATCACCGGGATCCGCGAGAAACCGGACCGCAGGAACAGGAACAACGCCTGCTGCAGCGTCTTAGGCGCCTCGATCCACACCATTTCGGTACGCGGAACCATCACCTCGCGGGCGATCGTGTCCCCGAGCGCGAACACCGAGTGGATCATCTCGCGTTCGCCGTGCTCCACGACCCCGCGCTGCTCCGCCAGGTCGACCAGCTCGCGCAGCTCCACCTGACTGCCGAACGGCCCCTCCGGGAAGCCCTTGCCCGGGGTGACCGCGTTGCCGATCAGGATCAGCAACGACGCCAGCGGGTTCAGCACCCGGCCCAGCCCGCGGACCAGCGGCGCGGTGGCCCGGCCGATCGCGTACGCGTGCTGGCGACCGATCGTGCGCGGGGCGACCCCGACGACGACGAAGCTGACCAGCGTCATCGCACCGGCGGTGACCAGCGCTGACCCCCAGCCGACCCCCCAACTGTCCACGGCCACCAGCGCGACCAGCGTGGTCGCGGTCAGCTCGCAGAGCAACCGCAGCAGGAGCAGCAGATTGAGATGCCGGACCACGTCACCGGCCACCGCGGCCAGCGAATCGGCGCCGCGCCTACCCTCGCGGGCCATCTCCTGGGCGCGGGCGGTCGAAACGGTGGCCAGGGCGGCGTCGGTCATCGAAGCGAGACCGGCCAGGAAGACCAGCACCGCGGCGTAGATGATCAGTTGCACGTCCGGCAGGCTGCTCGTAACGCCTGCCGCAAGTAGTCGGGACGGGTCCACGGTGTCAGCCGGCCCGCCGTCCGGAACGCCAGCTCTGCAGCAGCCGGGCCTGCAGCGCGAACATCTCACGTTCCTCGTCGGGCTCGGCGTGGTCGTAGCCGAGCAGGTGCAGCGCGCCGTGCACGGTGAGCAGGTGCAACTCGTCCGAGGGCGAATGGCCTGCGGCGGCCGCCTGCTTGGCGGCCACCTCGGGGGCCAGCACGATGTCACCGAGCAGTGCCGGCTCGCCCGACCCGGCCTCACCGGGCCCGTGGTCGACGCTGCCCTCGTCCATCGGGAAGGCGAGTACGTCGGTGGGACCCTCGCTGCCCATCCACCGATGGTTCAGCTCGGTCATGTAGTCGATGTCGACCAGCAGG
The DNA here is from genome assembly GCA_032160305.1 of Actinoplanes sp. Taxonomy (GTDB): domain Bacteria; phylum Actinomycetota; class Actinomycetes; order Mycobacteriales; family Micromonosporaceae; genus Actinoplanes. The sequence continues at coordinate 5,918 of JAVHVY010000292.1, read as the reverse complement.
ATCGACAGCTCGGCGAGCGGGTTGACCCCCATCTCGTCGAGCGCGTGCCGGGCCACGTCGAGGATCGCGTCGGTGTCGACCTCGACTCCCGACTCGTTGGCGATCTCGATGGACATAGTGGTGCGCGTATCCCTTGCGATCAGCGCCGGCGCCCGGTGCGGCCACCTGAGGCGGCGCGACCGGGGACGGCATGGACGGATGTGGCTTGCTGCTCCTGCTCGGCGTCGAAGCGCGCGTACGCGTCGACGATCTCGGCGACCAGGCGGTGCCGCACGACGTCGGAGCTGGACAGCTCCGCGAAGTGCACGTCGTCGACGCCGCGCAGGATCTCCCGCACGATGCGCAACCCGCTGGTGGTCCCGCCGGGCAGGTCGACCTGCGTGACGTCACCGGTGACAACGATCTTCGCCCCGAACCCGAGCCGGGTCAGGAACATCTTCATCTGCTCCGGCGTCGTGTTCTGCGCCTCGTCCAGAATGATGAACGCGTCATTAAGACTTCTACCTCGCATGTACGCCAGGGGGGCGACCTCGATCGTGCCGGCCTGCATCAGGCGGGGGATCGTCTCCGGGTCGAGCATGTCGTGCAGGGCGTCGTAGAGCGGGCGCAGGTACGGGTCGATCTTCTCGTTCAGGGTGCCGGGCAGGAAGCCGAGGCGTTCGCCGGCCTCGACTGCCGGGCGGGTCAGGATGATCCGGCTGACCTGCTTGGCCTGCAGGGCCTGGACCGCCTTCGCCATCGCGAGGTAGGTTTTGCCGGTGCCGGCCGGGCCGATGCCGAAGACGATCGTGTTCGCGTCGATCGCGTCGACGTAGTGCTTCTGGCCCAGGGTCTTGGGGCGGATGGTGCGGCCGCGGCGGGACAGGATGTTGAGGGTGAGCACGTCCGCCGGGCGCTCGGTCGTGCCCTGCTCCAGCATCGTGACGGTGCGCCGGACGGCATCGACCGTCAGTGTCTCACCCTTCTCGATCAGCTCGATGAGCTCCGCGAAGAGGCGTTCGGCAGTCGCGTTGTCGGCGGGGGCGCCGGTGATGGTGATCTCGTTGCCGCGGACGTGGACGTCGCTGGCAAGGAGGCGCTCGAGCAGCCGCAGGATCTCGTCCTTGGCGCCCAGCAGATTCACCATGATCATCGGGTTGGCGACCGAGATTCTGGTCTGCACCCGGGCGGCGGCGCTGTTGTGGTCGGTGCCGGTCATAGGGCGGCCCTGAGGCCTACGCCACCTGCTCTCTTTCTCGGCGCCGCGATCATGGCACGGCCCCCGTGTAAGGACCGTGCCATCGTATCCGTTCCGTGGCGATCACGCCGATGCCATTATCGCGGCCCGCCGCCCGGGCGATCCGGGCGGCTCAGCCGTCGGCGGCTGGCGCCCCGTCGAAGGCTTCCTGCTGCCGGGTGAAGCGGTAGGTCGCCCAGTGCATCCGGACCACGGCGCCCTGCTCGTCGCGGGTGAGCCGGAGCAGCTCCCCGACCTCCCGGCCGGACTGCGTACGCAAGGTGTCCGGGTCGTCCGGCAGCGGGCGGAAGATCGACGGCGGCCGGTCGGCGGGCAGCTCGGCGCCATGGGCCTGCAGCGTGCCGTCGTGCCAGCTGAAGACGTGCGGGAAGCCTTCGCCCCACCACTGGCCGAGGATGCTGCGGTACTGCTCCGGGGCCGGCGCCGCCGGCTGCCAGGGGCGGATCTCGGCCGGGTCGGTCTCGACGGCGAGCCGGAGCAGCTCGTGCACGATCTGGATGGCGTCGACGGCGGTGCCGGAGGAGGCCAGGACCGCGGCGCCGAGCGCGCCGGGGTTGTCCTCGCCGCCGCGCCGGCCGTAGACGGCGGCGAGGAAGCCGGGCATGGCGCCGTCGTGGCCCACGTGCACGACGCGCTTGCCCTGCGGGACCAGGATCAGGCCGAGACCGAGGCCGCCGGCCCAGAGGGTCTCGTCGGTCGTGGTGTGTGGCCAGCGCATCTCGTCGAGGGTGGCCGGGGCGAGCACCAGGGCGCCCGGGTCGACGATCTCGGGGCCGGCCAGGAACGCCGCCCAGCGGGCCATGTCGGCGGCGGTGCTCCAGAGCTGGGCGGCCGGGGCGGCGCCGCCGAGGTCGAGCCGCGGCTCGGGGCGGGCGGCGTCGGAGTAGGCGTCGACGAGATAGCCGACGGCGGCCTCGGCGGTGGGTGCGACGGTGGTGGCGGTGAGCCCGAGCGGGTCGAGGATGCGTTCCCGCAGGACTGCGGCCCAGGTGTTGCCGCGCAGCGTGGCGACGAGCTGGCCGAGGACGGCCAGGCCGAGGTTGGAGTAGTGGTAGCGGCGCGCGGTGGGCAGGACCCGTTCGGCCTGGTCGAGCTCGGCGATCAGACCGGCGTCGTCGGGGGCGATCAGCGTGTCCCAGACGTCGCCGTACGGCTCGCGCTGGAAGCCGGCGGTGTGCGAGAGGAGCCGGCGGATGGTGGCCTCGCCGTGCGCGGGGACGTCGAGGTGGGCGGCGATCGGGTCGTCGAGGTCGAGCAGTCCGTCGTCGCGGGCCTGCAGGACGAGTACGGCGGTGAAGGTCTTGGTGACCGAGCCGATCCGGAAGCGGCTGCCGGAGCCGAGCGGGTGATCCGGATTGCCCGAGGTGCCGACCTCGAAGGTCCAGAGGCTGCGGTCGGGGCGGTGCAGGGCGACGGCCAGGGCCGGCACGCGGTGGTCGGCCTGGGCCTTGCGGACGAGGCGTTCGAGCCGATCGGTGCCGCTCACGGCGCGCCACCCTTCGGATGCACTCCTGGCCCTTGCCGCGCCGCGGTGCGGGCGTTCATGGGGACACCATCGGGCCGAGGGGTCTGCCGCCGAGCACGTGGGCGTGTACGTGGAAGACCTCCTGGCCGGCGTTGCGGCCGTTGTTGAACAGCAGCCGGAAGCCGTCGCCGGTGAGGCCCTCAAGCTCGGCGACGGCAGCCGCGGCGGCGAGCACGTCGGCGGCGGCCGCCGGGTCGGTCCGGGCCATGGCGACGAGGTCGCGGTGGTGATCCTTGGGGATCACCAGCACGTGCACGGGCGCGCTGGGCTTGATGTCCCGGAAGGCGAGGGTGGTGTCGGTCTCGTACACGACGGTCGCCGGGATCTGCTTGGCGACGATCCGGCAGAACAGGCAGTCAGGGTCCACGCCGAAGATCCTAGGCGTGCTACCTGCGTACGTAGACTGCGATCGGCTATCGGAGGGGAGCGCGTGCGTGACGGAGGATATCGAGCCGCTGGTGGAACTGCTCAGCCTCGAAGAGAAGGTTTCGCTGCTGGCCGGGCAGGATTTCTGGTCGCTGCCGGCGATCCCGCGAATCGGGCTGCGGTCGCTGGTGATGTCGGACGGGCCGATCGGGGTGCGCGGCACCGGCTGGGCGCCCGAGGATCCGTCGATCGCGCTGCCCAGCCCGACGGCGCTGGCCGCGTCGTGGGATCCGATACTGGCCCAGCGGGCCGGGCTGGTGCTCGGCCAGGAGTCGCGGCGCAAGGGCGTGCACGTGCTGCTCGGCCCGACGGTGAATCTGCAGCGGACCCCGCTGGGCGGCCGACATTTCGAGTGCTACTCGGAGGATCCGCTGCTCAGCGGCGAGATCGCGGCCGGGTACGTGACCGGGGTGCAGGCGCACGGCGTCGGCACGACGGTGAAGCATCTGGTCGGCAACGACTTCGAGACCGAGCGGATGACGGTGGACGTCCGGATCGGTGAACGGGCGCTGCGGGAGGTCTACCTGCGGCCGTTCGAGCGGGTGGTCGCGGCCGGCGGCTGGGGCGTGATGAGCGCTTACAACGGGGTGAACGGCCTGCCGATGGCGTCGAACGGCCCGCTGCAGAACGACGTGCTGAAGGACGAGTGGGGCTTCGACGGGGTGGTCGTCTCGGACTGGCGGGCGGCCCGCTCGACGGTCGGGGCGGCGCTGGGCGGGCTGGACATCGCGATGCCGGCGCTGGAGAACCCGTGGGGCGGGCTGCTCGTGGCGGCGGTGCGCTCGGGTGCGGTGCCGCAGGCCGTGCTCGACGACAAGGTACGCCGGGTGCTGCGGCTGGCGTACCGGGTCGGCGCGTTCGAGGGCGCGGTGCTGCCGCGGGTGCCGGCGCTGGACGGGGCGGCCGTGGCGCACGAGGTGGCGGTGCGCTCGTTCGTGCTGGTCCGCAACGAGCGCTATGCGCTGCCGCTGGAGGCCAGCGCGCTGACCAAGGTGGCGGTGCTGGGCGCGCTGGCGCAGGACGCCCGGGTGCTGGGCGGCGGCAGCGCGCAGGTGACGCCGCCCCACGTGATCTCGCCGCTGGAGGGGCTGAGCCGGGCACTGTCGGGGGTGGACGTCGCCTACGCGGTGGGCGCCGATCCACGACCGTTCCTGCCGGCCGCCCAGGGCCCGCAGTGGACCCGGATGACGGTTTCGCTGGGCGACCACCCGCTGGGCGACCACCCGCAGGGCGACCACCCGCAGGGCGACCACCCGCTCGGCGACCACCCGCTCGGCGACCACCGGTTCGCGGTGCCGCAGGCGGCGGTGCGCTGGATCGGCGACCTGCCTGGCGCGCTGGACCCGGCGCAGGTCACCGGGCTGGAGATCCGGGCGACGTTCACCCCGGAGCAGGATGGCGAGCACACGTTCGCGGTGTCCGGCTTCGGCACGTTCGACCTGCGGGTGGGCGACCGGCAGCTGTACGTGGGTGCGCTGCATCCGGCCGGGACGGGCCGCGCCGACCTGCTGCTGGCTCCGCGCGAGCACCGGGCGACCATGCGCCTGCCGGCCGGCGTACCGGTCGAGGTGGTGCTGACCCAGAGCATCGCGGCGGGCCTGGCGCACACCGTGTCGGCGACGCTGGGGCACCGGCCGCCGGGGCCGGACGAGGACCAGATGATCGCCGAGGCGGTCGCCCTGGCCGCCGAGTCCGAGGTGGCGATCGTGGTGGTCGGGACGACCGAGCAGGTCGAGTCGGAGGGCTTCGACCGGGCCTCGCTGGCGCTGCCCGGCCGCCAGGATGAGCTGGTGGCCAAGGTGGCGGCGGTGAACCCACGGACGATCGTGGTGGTGAACGCCGGGTCGCCGGTCCTGCTTCCGTGGGCCGACCAGGTCGCGGCGGTGCTGCTGACCTGGTTCCCCGGCCAGGAGGCGGGGGCGGCGCTGGCCGACGTCCTGCTCGGGACCGCCGAGCCGGGCGGCCGGCTGCCGACGACCTGGCCGCGCCGCGAGCAGGACTGCCCGATCCTGGCGGTCGAACCGGTCGACGGGCTGCTCCGCTACGACGAGGGCGTCTTCATCGGCTACCGGGCCTGGCTGAGCACCGGCGCGACCCCGCTGTTCGCGTTCGGGCACGGGCTGGGCTACACGTCGTGGGAGTACGAGACGCTGGCGGTGAGCGCGACCGAGGCGGTGGTGACACTGACGAACACCGGCGCGCGCACCGGTCGCGAGGTGGTGCAGGTGTACGCGGGCCCGGTCGGCGAGCAGCCGTTCGGGGCCGGGCCGGGCGGGATCGCGCCGGAACGCCCGCGGCGCTGGCTGGCCGGTTTCGAGGCGGTCGAGGCGCACCCGGGTGAGACGGTGACCGTGCGGCTGCCGCTGCCGGAGCGCACCTGGCAGATCTGGGACGACGGCTGGCACACCGTCCCGGGGACGTACGAGGTGAGCGCCGCGCGGGCGGTGGACAACCTCGTGCTGACCGCCCAGGTGACCCTCTAGGTTGGTCGGGATGACTGAGCCACGCCGCCGCAGCAACGTCTTCGGCGAGGCCGCCGACGAGTACGACGCGGTCCGGCCGGACTATCCGTGCGCGCTGGTCCTATTCCGCCACTAGGTTCGGGCCGACTCCGGGGCCGCGACGCCGCGGCTCACCAGCGGCCGAGGCTGGCGTTCACCAGCGGCCGAGACCTGCGTTCACCAGCGGCCGAGGCCGGCGGACAGGACGGCGAGGGCGGCCATGCCCGCT
>JAVHVY010000491.1:0-3593 GCA_032160305.1 Actinoplanes sp. | reverse complement strand
GACCGGTAACGACCGCTGTGAAACACCGCACAACTAGGCTGCGTTCGAGTCACGCACTGGCTTAACGGCGCCGACACCAGCGAGACTCCCTTGCGCGCGGAACGCCGGAGCCCGGGCGTAACGTGTGCCACACAAAGCGGACGCAGGCGTCGGGGGTGGGCGAAAACCCCGGCATTGGGAGATCTGAATGACGACGACGGCAACGAGGCCGGACGCGGGGCGCGCACGCGCCGCGATCGCGGCGAAGACGTTGCGGACCGACCGGTGGTGGATTCCGCCGCTGGTCACCTTCCTTGGACTCACGGCGTGGGTCACCTACGCGACCGTCCGGGTCTTCATGCACAACCACTACTACATCGGGGATTATCACTACCTGACCCCGTTCTATTCGCCGTGCATCACCGACCGGTGTGTGCCCGGTTCGGCCGAGTTCGGGACCCCGCTGCCGACATTCTGGCTGATCCCGGAGGCGGCCTTCACCCTGCCGTTTCTGCTGCTCTTCCGGCTGACCTGCTATTACTACCGCAAGGCCTACTACCGGGCCTTCTGGCTGTCGCCGCCGGCGTGTGCGGTCCCCGACGGGCACCAGAAGTACACCGGCGAGACGCGCTTCCCGCTGATCTTCCAGAACATCCATCGGTACGCGTTCTACGCCGCCGCGATCATCTCGGTGATCAACACCTGGGACGCGATCCGGGCCTTCCACAGCCCGGACGGTTTCGGCTTCGGGCTGGGAAATATCGTCCTGGTCGGCAACGTGGTGATGCTGTGGGCGTACACCTTGTCCTGCCACTCCTGCCGGCACATCGCGGGCGGGCGGCTCAAGCACTTCTCCAAGCATCCGGTGCGCTATCGCCTCTGGACCTTCGTGTCCAAGCTGAACGCCCGGCACATGGGGCTGGCGTGGATCACGCTCGGCACCCTGGCTCTGACCGACTTCTACGTGATGGCGCTCTCGCTCGGCTGGTTCAGCGATCTGCGGTTCGTGGGCTGAGGAGAACGACATGGCTGATACGACAAGAATCGAACGGCACCACTACGACGTCGTGGTGATCGGCGCGGGCGGCGCGGGCCTGCGGGCGGCGATCGAGGCCCGGCTGGCCGGCAAGCGGACGGCGATCATCTCGAAGTCGCTCTTCGGCAAGGCGCACACGGTCATGGCCGAGGGCGGCGCCGCCGCGGCGATGGGCAATGTGAACAGCAAAGACAACTGGATGGTGCACTACGGCGACACCATGCGGGGCGGCAAGTTCCTGAACAACTTCCGGATGGCCGAGCTGCACGCCAAGGAGGCCCCGGAGCGGATCTGGGAGCTGGAGACCTACGGCGCGCTGTTCGACCGTACGAAGGACGGCAAGATCTCGCAGCGCAACTTCGGCGGCCACGAGTATCCGCGGCTGGCCCACGTCGGCGACCGAACCGGCCTGGAGCTGATCCGCACCCTCCAGCAGAAGATCGTTTCCCTGCAGCAGGAGGACCACGCCGAGACCGGCAGCTACGAGTCGAAGATCCGGGTCTTCTCGGAGACGACGATCACCGAGCTGCTGCTGGACGGCGACAAGATCGCCGGGGCGTTCGGCTACTACCGGGAGAACGGCGAGTTCATCCTGCTCGAAGCGCCTGCCGTGGTGCTGGCCACCGGCGGCGTCGGCCGCAGCTACAAGGTGACCTCGAACTCCTGGGAGTACACGGGCGACGGCCACGCGCTGGCGCTGCGGGCCGGCGCGACGCTGATCAACATGGAGTTCCTCCAGTTCCACCCGACCGGCATGGTCTGGCCGCCCTCGGTGAAGGGCATCCTGGTCACCGAGTCGGTACGCGGTGACGGCGGCGTCCTGAAGAACTCCGACGGCAAGCGTTTCATGTTCAACTACGTCCCCGACGTCTTCCGCCGGCAGTACGCGGAGACCGAGCAAGAGGCGGACCGCTGGTACACGGACCCGGAGAACAACCGGCGCCCACCCGAGCTGCTGCCCCGCGACGAGGTGGCGCGGGCGATCAACAACGAGGTCAAGGCCGGCCGGGGTACGAAGGCCGGCGGCGTCCTGCTGGACATCGCGAGCCGGCTCCCCGCGGCGGAGATCCAGCGCCGGCTGCCGTCGATGTACCACCAGTTCAAGGAGCTGGCGGACGTCGACATCACCAAGGAGCCGATGGAGGTCGGCCCGACCTGTCACTACGTGATGGGCGGCGTCGAGGTCGACCCGGATTCGGGTGCGGCGTTCGGCTCGGTGCAGGGGCTCTTCGCGGCCGGTGAGGTCTCCGGCGGCATGCACGGCTCGAACCGCCTCGGCGGCAACTCCCTCTCCGACCTGCTGGTCTTCGGCAAGCGGGCCGGCGAGCACGCGGCGGCGTACCTGGACCAGCTGGGCAAGCGGCCCAAGGTGGCGACGGCCGATGTGGGGTCCGCGGTGGACACCGCCCTGGCCCCGCTGAGCCGGCAGGGCGGGGAGAACCCGTACACGTTGCAGCAGGATCTGCAGGCGGTGATGGGTGACCTGGTCGGTATCATCCGGCGCGCGGGCGAGCTGACCGACGCGCTGAAGCGGCTGCAGGATCTGAAGGTGCGCGTGGCGAACGTCGGCGCGGTCGGCGGTCGCAAGTACAACCCAGGCTGGCACCTGGCGCTCGACCTGCGCAACATGCTGGTCGTCTCGCAGTGCACGGCGAAGGCGGCCCTGGAGCGGGAGGAGTCGCGCGGCGGCCACACCCGCGAGGACTTCCCGAAGATGAACCCGCAGTGGCGGCTGGTCAACCTGGTCTGCTCGCTCGCCGACGACGGCGACGTGGTGCTCGAACACAAGCCGGTGCCGAAGATGCGGGACGAGCTGATCAAGCTCTTCGACCGGGTCGAGCTGTCGAAATATCTGACCGAAGCCGAGCTGGCGGGGTACGACGCACTGACCGGGGAGGCCAGGTAATGGGCACGAAGCGACACTTCCGCGTCTGGCGCGGCGACTCGTCCGGCGGCGAGATCCAGGACTTCGACGTCGAGGTGAACGAGGGCGAGGTCGTCCTCGACATCGTCCACCGGCTGCAGGCCACCCAGACGCCGGATCTGGCCTGCCGGTGGAACTGCAAGGCCGGCAAGTGCGGCTCCTGCTCGATGGAGATCAACGGCAAGCCGAAGCTGAGCTGCATGACCCGGATGTCCACCTTCGAGGAGTCCGAGACGGTCACGATCACGCCGCTGCGTACCTTCCCGGTGATCCGCGACCTGGTCACGGACGTGTCGTACAACTATGAGAAGGCGCGCGAGACACCCGCGTTCGCGCCGCCGGCCGGGGTCAAGCCTGGCGAGTACCGGATGCAGCAGATCGACGTGGAACGCTCGCAGGAGTTCCGCAAGTGCATCGAGTGCTTCCTCTGTCAGAACACGTGTCACGTCGTGCGCGACCACGACGAGAACAAGCCTGCCTTCGCCGGCCCGCGGTCCTTCATCCGGGCGGCGGAGCTGGACATGCACCCGCTGGATGCGAAGACGGACCGCAAGGAGTACGCCAAGGAGCACCAGGGTCTCGGCTACTGCAACATCACCAAGTGCTGCACCGAGGTCTGCCCCGAGCACATCAAGATCACCGACAACGCGATCA
>JAVHVY010000280.1:0-11766 GCA_032160305.1 Actinoplanes sp. | reverse complement strand
GGGGTGTAGGGATCGCCGGAGCCGCTCTCCTCGCGAATGGTGAGGACGCTAGGCAGACCGCCGCGGTCGCGGACGGAGATCAGGTGCCGGGCATCGAGGTCGCGGATGGCTTCCTGGATGCGTCGTGTGCCCTTCGTGTCCGGGTCGAACACGCAGGTGACGTAGTCGCCGGGATAAACGGCCGGGTCGTGCTTGGCGATGATCCGCAGGAACCGGCGGCGGTCGGTGACGACCGTGCCGGGGAAGCCTGGCTGGTCCGCGAAGGCGGTGAGGCGACGTTCGGCCTCGACTGCGGCGGGCCCGGCGAGGTTCTCGTGTTCGTGGGCGTCGATCATGGCGAGCAGGTGCTCACCGCGGCTGAGGGCTTGTTCGCTCTCGACCTCGGCGCGGAACCCGGAGTCAGACGTGCCGGCGTAGCCCTCGAACATCTGGATGCTCAGGTGCCGGTATTGGATGGCGCCGGCGATGCTGCCGCCGGGACGGCGGGCGATGAACCAGGCGAGAGTGCGGCGGAACTGGCTGCTCTTGAGCCGCCATGCCCGTTTGTTGACCGTGGGGATCGTGTCGTCGCGCTGGTGCTCGGCGCAGTAGGTGTTGATCCAGTCGATGAACTCGTTGAGCTGCTTGTTCGTGGTCGAGGAGACCAGCACGGCGTTGCGGGCCTTGGTCGCCGGACCGTTGCCGGGACCGTGGGGTAGCCGGGCGAACAGCAGTTCGGTCTCTGGCTGCAGGCGTTGAAGGACCTCGATAGCCCGGGCGACCGGTCGGCCGACGACCCAGGTTGCCGGCGTTCCGGTGGGGTCCTGTTCGCCCTTGAACGCCAGGCCGTGCAGCTTCCAGCGGTAGGCGATGCCGTCGGCGTCGTACTGGGTGCTCAGGCATCCCCGGCGCAGGTGCTTGATCTCGCTGTCGCGCATGCCGGACAGGAACGCGATCACGATGTAGCAGGCCGCCTGCAGCAGGCGGGCGAGCGTGCCGAGGCCGTGCCGGGTGCCCTTGTGCATGGTGGCGATGCCTTCGATCCATGCCTGCCCATCGAGCCGGCCGGTGATCGGGACGTCGATCAGTCCGGCGGGGGTCAGGCCGACCGTCTCCGCGACGGCGGCGATCTCGTCACGGTGTCGTTGCAGGTAGCGGCGGCTGCAGCCGATCGTGGCCGCCAGGTTCGCCAGGTTCGGGCGGCCGGCGTAGCCGGGCAGCGGCCGCTGGTCGCGCAGATGTTCTTGGACCAGCTGCTGCAGTGCTGCACTGGCGTGGCCTGCCAGCATGCGCCCTTCGTTGCCTCGAAGCTGCCGCCAGCGCTCGTCGCCGGCGAGGATGTCGACGGCGAAGTCGTCGACGAACCTCAGCGCCCAGGCGAGCAGCGGCCCGAACACCGCTTCCGGGATGCGGTCGGTGGCGTTCTCGATGTTCGGTGCCTGGTTGGGCTCGCCCCAGCCGTCGACGCGCAGGGGGTCGAACGCGAGCCTGTCGCTGATCAAGTTGTTGCGGTAGCGCCAGAACCGGCGGACGGCAGCGCGGGCCCGGCTGCGCGAGTTCGAGCCGGGCAGCAGGGCGCGAAGATGCCGCTGGTAGTCCAGCAAGTCGGCCGGCGCCATCGCCGAGAGTGTGGCCAGGGGGCGGCCCGGGCGGCTGTCCAGCCAGGCGAAGAAGCGCTTCAGCTCGGTGAAGATCTCGCGGATCGTCACCGGGTCGAGGCGAGCCTCTCCCGGTGGCAGCGGCGCCGACAGCAGCGCGTAGCTGAGCTCCTTGCCCAGCGTCTGCCAGCGGGCCGGCAAGGTGGTGAAGTCCAGGATCAGGTTGCGCATGTGGTCCTGATGCAGGATCGGCCCGAGCGGCCAGACGTCGTCGCCGAAGCGGGCGGTGCTCTCCAGCGACGTCCCGGCCCGCAGCGAGCGGGCATGCAGGACGAATATGTCGCTGAGCGGATGCGACGGCGGCGCCGGATCCCGGGCCAGGGCGAGGACGGTCACGGCGTCTCCCAGGCGTTCTCGACAAGATCGAGGATGGCGTCGACGGGCTTGGACTGCTCGGCGTTGCTGAGCTCGGCCGGGGTGAACCTGGTCAGGACGTCGCGGCGGATCGCCGCCCAGGCCGGGCCGTAACGGGCCCACCAGGCGTCCTCGCTCAGCTGCTGCCGACGCTGCGCCAGGGCGTCGAGCAGGCCCAACAGCCGAGGCAGATGGTCCCGGGTGATCAGGCAGTTGCCGCAGTGGAAGCAGTCCAAAAACGACACCTGGCAGGGCTGCCCGGTCGCCGGGTGCCGGTCGTGGTCGGTGCAGGCGCTCCAACCGGTGTCCAGCTGCCCGATCGCCGCGGCGCGGGCCGTGCCCGGGTCGATTCCCGCCTGCTCGACCACCGCGCCGGCGTCGGAGCCGGTGACGACTCGCAGGGCTCCGCCGGCGGTGCGTAACGCCCGCTCGTGGGCGGCCAGGGCCGCCTGTTCCGCGTCGGTGACGGCTTCACTGATCACTTCCTCGGCCCAGGCAGTGACGGTCGGGTCGCCGCGCAGGTAGTGCCGGAACAGCACCGGCATGGTGTTGCTGCGGGCCGCCGACGGCAGATGCCCGCCCATCTGCTTGGTGCGGCGGACCTCGACGCTGGTCCGCAGACGCTGAAAGCTCAACCTCAAGGGAAGCTGGCGCCGTTTCGCATCCGGGTCGGCCAACAGTTCGTGCTGCGACACCCAGGCGCGGTAGCGGAGGTTCGCGCCGTCCAACCTCCGGGCGAACGGGTCGTAGTGCTCGTCGACGCCCTCGACGCCGAGGGTCGTGCCGTGCCGCCAGAGCGACCAGACCGACCGGGAGCCGCTGAACCCGCGGCTGCGTCCGGTAAGCCGCAACAGCAGCAGGTAGAGACCGCCCGCAGTGTGCAGCTCGCGGTGCGGCGGGCCGATCTCCCAGGTCACCGTCGCTTCCCAGTGCCCCTTCCCGCGCCGGCGTTTGACCACTCGCAACTCGACGGCCTGACCATCCAGGACCCGGTGCTCGACCGGCAGCTCCTTAATCGACTCGATGTTGCGGGCCGACGCCGCGACCAGCAGGACCAAGAACGGGACCGCTTCCGCCCGGGTCAAGAACAGCTGCTCGGCGATCGCGAGCCGGGCTGCCTGCTCGCTCATGCGGTGCAGCCGGGGAACCTCACCGGTCTGCGCCATCCGCGCCAGGCTCAACGCCGCTTCACGGTGCTCACCGGCCAGCTCGCCGTTCTCCAGCGCCGCCAGCGTCTGCTCGGCGGCGTCGATGCGGTCTCGGATCGCGGCGGCATGCCGGCGGGCGGCGGCCAGCAGCCGGGTCAGCTCGCCGTCGGAGTAACCGGACGCCGAACCCCAAGCCGTGGTCCGGCGTTGCCCGATGAAGTCGAGGACGTCCTGCGCGAACGTGGCCCGCAACGGCGGAAAGTCGAACAGAACCGCCAGCTGTCGGATCTCGCGGACAACGCCGTTCGGGTCCGTCGTGATGCGCGAGGCGTAGAAGCTGCGCACCTGCTCAACGGTCAGATCGGCAGGGCGAACCGGCGGCCGCGGAAGCCCGCCCAAGAAGCGCAGGAACCGGTCAGCGGGGCCCCATACCCCCACCGCGGAGGACCGCGTGCGCCGACTGCCCGCTGGGCCGATCCGATGCCGCAGCGCCTGAGCCAGCGGCCCATGCCAGCCCGGCAGCGGCAGCCGACCGAAGCTGAACACCGCGCGGCGACCGTCCTCGCCCTGGAACTCGACGTCGGGATCGGACCCGGCCGTCTCCTCCGCCGCGGCGTAAGCGCCCCCGGGCATGACCGCGGGCCGACCGCGGCCCGTGCTGCCTCGTCCGCTCATGACGCCACCGCGTCGTGCGAGCCCTCGGCCAGGTCCTCGACCGGGACGGCCTCCCAGCCGTCCGGGACCAGCGCCATCCGAGTGTGCATCTCCAACTCGGCCAGGGCGTGCAGGTAAATCATCGTGGACGTCAACGACCGGTGGCCCAACCGCCGCCGGACCCAGTCCAGCGGATCCCCGAAGATCCGGGTGTAGTGCCCGCGCTGCTGCGCGCTGAGCTCGCCGAGCGCCGCCAGGTGGCCGCGCTGCAGCTGTTCCAAGGTCACTACCGCGAACGAGTGCCGAAGCATATGCGGATGGGCGCGCAGCGTCAGCCCATGCTGGCGGCAGCGGACATTCGCGTCGGCGAAGATGCTCTTCCAGGTCGCCGTGGACATCGGTGTCCCGTACTCGCTCAGCCAGAACGCCGCCGGCGCGAGACCGTCATCGGTGGCCAGCAGCAACCGGCACCGCTCCCGCGGATCCAGGTGCGCGATCTTCACCGGCGTGCGGACACCGCGGCCCAGCTCGACAGCGACCGCGCGAGCCGGGTCCTCGACCACCAAGGGACGACGCGTCCGGTCGTAGAGGCCCGCGCGGCGGCCGGTGTCCACCGCCTCAGCCCGGTCGACCGCGAGGTAGCCGGCCAGCTGCCGGATCACCGAGTCCGCGACGTAGACCCACCGCGCGGATCCGCCCTTGGCGATCGGTGCCGGCAGCCAGAACCGCTGGTGCCCGCGGCCGGTCGGTGTGGCCGGGACCTCGAACACCGTCAAGCTGGCCTGCTCCGTCAGCCGCAGGCCCGTGCGCACCATCAGGTCGGCGAACGCTGCGTTGCGCTCGGCCCAGCGCCCGCGGAACGCGGGATCCGGCAACCCGCCCTGGTCATAGCCGCGCAACCCGACGTCGCGCCAGACGCGGTAATCCACCGGTGGCAGCCACTGCACTCGCTCGCTCGCCGCGTCGTGGCTGTAGGTCGCCGGTGTCGTGCCCGACTCCGCACCGGCCCACCGGGCGCCAGCTTCCAGCGGAGCAAGAACCCGTGCCCGCTGCGGGACCGGGTTGACGGCCACGAGCCCGCGCCCGACGGCCCACTCGAAGAAGCGGTTGGCCGCCGCGACCTCGCGATCCCAGGTCGATCCCGCGACCCGGGGACCGGCCGGATCCCGGCGCCGCCAGGCCAAGTACGCAAGATGGTCGTCCTCGGCCGCGTCCCGCCATGACTTGCCGCCCCGGGCCAGCAGCAGGAATGTCAAGAACCGGGCCAGGTCACGGGCGTAGCTGATCTGCGTGTTCGCCCGCATCGACATCATCTGCCAGCTCGAGAAGAACTGGTTCAGCTCGACGTCGTACTCGAAGCCCGGCGAGAGCAGGAACGGGGTGCCATCAAGGATCTCCTGGCTGTCCAGCCAGGCATCCAGGTCCTCGTGTAGTTCCGCCAGGGCAGACGGCATCCCGCTAGAAATAGCCAACTCGCGCTGCGATAGGCACACCCGCCAGCCAGCCCCAGATATGTCCTGCACGCATGATCAACGCGGACACTGAACAGAGGGAAACGGCAGCCATAGTTTGACGCCGAAGCCGTGCAGCCGCAGACCGGTCTCTGTTGCCAGGCCGGTGACGATCCGTGCCGCTACGTGGGTGTGCTGCCGGACGGCCACCGATCCAACCCCGACGAGCGGGAATCGGGTCAGGTCGACACCGGCTCGCTGATAGGACTCGGCGTGCCGCAGGAAATCGTCCGGGTCGAGGCCCTGCACCATCGGGATGACGTCCAGGTCCGGTCCGAGGTCGAGCAGACGCAGGAAACCGGTCACGGTGCGGCGCTGATGCTGGGCGACTGTCAGGCCGGTTGCCGCGAGGACCGGCGGGGTGCACATCCAGTCCATCGGCGCGGCCCAGTCGAGCAGGCCGATCTCGTCGCGGTAGCGGCGGATCGCCGCCGCGTACCCGCCCGCAGTGATGGTCCAGCGGCTGTGTAGGGCGAGTTCGGTGTAGTCGCCGCTGTCTAACGCCCACCGCGCGGCGGCGCGGGGCAGGCTGCGCCGGCCGGCGAGGCGGCGGTGCGACACGAACAGCGGTACCCCGGCGGTCTGCAACCAGTGCGGGTGATGCACCCCGAGGTAGAACATGGTGGTCACCGCGGCCACCGTCCCCACGCCGGTGCCGGGCCGCCGGCGATCGGATCGGCCGGCCGGGCGGTCGCCGCGGCCTGCGCGTATGCCTCGTGCAGCCACAGTCCGGGCCTGAACGGCTGCCTGATCTCGCGTTCTACTGCGAGGTAGCGGCGGGCCAGGCCGGGTCGCAGTTGGCAAGCACGGACGATGTCCGCCCTTGCGGCGAGGGGGCACAGGCTGCACGACAGTCTGCGCATCCCCGCCGCATAGGCTGGGTGGTGCGGCACGCCCGCGGCGCGGATCCGGGACCACACCTGAGCGTGGGTCCAGTCGTGCACCGGCAGGACGGTCCACACGTGCCGCCGGGTCAGGTTTGACGCACCAGCATCCAGGGCGAACGGCGGCCGACGCGACCGCGCCGGGGATTCCTCCGCACGCAGGCCCAACGTACTGAGGATCCGCGCCGGGCGATCCAACCCGAGTCCGGCCACCAACTGAGTCAGGAACCGCCGCGACGGCTCCCGCTTCAACGACGACGTGCAGAACCTGGCCCGGTGCGACGGCCACTGACCGCGAGCCCGGACCAGATCCAACAGCCCGCCGCGTTCGCGGCGCACGGTGACGAACCGCAGGCCGTAGTGCGCGGCCTGCGCGGCGGCCAGGTCGACGACGCCCGGCCATTCCACCGCCCCGAGGTCACAATGCAACACCGTGACCCGGTCCAACACTCGCTGCGCGCGTGCAGCGGTCGCCATCAGATCCAGGCTGACCTGGGAGTCCTTCCCGGCGGACGAGTTGACCAGGATCGCGTCGAAGCCGGCCAGATCCAGCTCACGCAGATCAACCGATGCTGCGTGAGCGGACAGCACGCCGCTCGGATCATCCGGGACGCGCCGTGTGGGCATCAGGTGCTCCATTCGGGCGACGCCCAGCCCGGCGCCCGTCGGCCATGGTGGCCGGGTCATTCGGATTCGCTCGCGGTAGCAACGGCCTCCATCGGGGTGAGGCCGTCGTCGTAGAAGTCGCGCCAGCACGCATCGGGCAGGTCGAAGATGGACACCCCGAGACGCCGTCCGGCGGCAGCGTCAGCGACCAGCAGGAACATGGCGAAATCGGGGTCACCGGCGGCGTAGCGCAAATGTTCGGCGCCGTCGGCGTCCAGAGCCGTCTCAAGCTGGCGGCGGCGTTGCGGGGGGATCGTGTCGATCCAGGGCATGACGATTCACTCCAATCACAAGCAGGCCGGAGGACATCCGGCAGGAGACCGCGACCGGGCGGGCGGCGTGCGTGACAGCGCCCTGCCGAGCACGGCGGGGTGGCGCCGCACGCGCGGCTTGAGGAGAAGGAACTGGTCAGCGGCCGGTGTGCAGGCCGATGGCCTCGGCGACGTCGTCGCCGGTCGGCCGGGTGTGGCCAGCGAGGTCGGCGATGGTCCAGGCCAGGCGGAGGACGTGTGCCGCGCCGCGGGCACTGATCGCTCCGGCCTCCAGCTGCGCGTGCAGCGGTCGCAGGCTGGTGCGGTGGTTGCGGGTGAGGCTGCGCTGAATCGCCTCGGTGGGTACGTCGTGGTTGCAGGTGACCTGTTGGGTGTTCCAGCGTGCGACGGCTGCGGCCCGCGCGGCGGCGACGCGGGTGGCGACCACGGCCGTGGGCTCCCCGGCCGGGCTGTCGCCGTCCGGCATCGGCGGCATGTGCAACCGGATCTCGATCCGGTCGAGCAGGATGGTGAGATGACGGCGGTAGCCGCGTCGCCGGGCGAGCGTGCAGGTGCAGCTGGCCGGGTCCGGGCACGGACACTCAGGAGATGCGATGACAAGCTGTGCCTGGGCCGGGTATTCGACCCGGGTTGACCCGTAGATCAGGACGACCCGGCCGGTGTCGATCGGCTGGCGCAGGCTGTCGACGGCGAGGCGAGCAAACTCGGCTGCCTCGTCGAGGAACAGCACCCCGGCGTGAGCAAGGCTGACCGCGCCCGGCCGGCGGGCCGTACCGACATGCGCGGGGATTCCTGCGGTGTGGTGCGGCGCTTGCCACGGCGGGCGCCGTAGCGCACGCACCGCAGGCGGGACGAGCCCCGCCCGCTGGTACAGGTCGGCGACCTGACCGCCGGTCCGCTCGTCGAGATCCGGTAGCAGGCCGGGTAGCCGCTCGGCGAGCATCGTCTTGCCAGTTTCGGGACCGCCGACCAGGGCGACGTGGTGGCCACCGGCGGCGGCGATCTCCAGCACGCGCCGGCCCATCCACGCGGCGGGCAGGTCGGCGAGATCCCCGGCCGGAACGCCCGGGGTCGGCCACCGATCGGCGGCGCCGTCGGCGAGCGCGCGGAGCTGGTCGACCAGCTGACGTAGGTGGTGGACCGGCCACGGCGTGATTCGGGCCGGTACCGCATCCGTGGCGGGGACCGCCGTGGGCAGGACGACGTGGCGGAATCCGGCGGCGGCTGCCGCGGCGACCCGCACACGGACCCCGGTCGGGACGCGCAGCGCGCCGTCGAGGCCGAGCTCCGCGACGAGCACGGTCCGGGCGAGACTGTCGATGGGTATCTGCCTGGCGGCGGCCAGCACGGCGACGGCAATGCCCGCGTCTAGGCCGCTGTCCACCGTCCCGGTGGCCGGGGCCGATGTGTCCGCGGCTGCAACGATGTCGACCCGGACTGCGGCATCGGGCCATGGCAGGCCGGCGTTGATGATGGCCGCGCGGACCCGATCCCGGGCCTCCGGAATACCGGTGCAGGTGCTGGTGATGGTGAGCTGAGGCCAGCCGGCCTCGATCGTGGCCCGGATCTCGACCAGGTGGGCGTCGACACCGGTGTAGGCGGCGGCTGCCACGGACACGGCCGCGGGTTCGCAATGTTGAGTCACAGCGCGTTCTCCTTCCAATATGGACGTGGGTGGGTCGGACGCGGCGCTGCGGGTGGGATCGGTCGCCAACGGCACGGCCGACGAGTGTCGCGGACGGCGATACCGAGCCGGGGCCCGACGCGACCGGGTTAGGACGCGGCGGTGACCAGGCCGATCAGCGCGAGGCCGGACCCGACCGGGGTGTGCAATGGCAGCGGTCGCGTGTGTAGGTGCTCGGCGAGAGCGCTGAGGAACGTCGCCCGGGTGAACGGATTCACGAGGTCGGCGTCCGCCTCGACGGTGACCTGGAGCGTGACGCTTTTATTCGCGTTGCGATTGCGACCGATCGGCGGCTTGGGGCGTCACGACCGGTGACTTGACGGGCAGGCCCTCTCCGGCGTCGGCTCGACGCGGGGCTGGTCCGACAACGGGACACTGGACACGTGGGTCGGCTCGGCCACGGCCCGCCATCCGGTCGGGTCGCACGCCAGCCAGTGCCGCCTGGAACCGATGGAGACGGCACAACGTCGCCGACGGACACGGCCCGATGACCCATCAGGCGGTACGCGCGGGCCAGCAGAGCACTGTCGGTCGGTGCGGTTGTGCTCGGGTCGGCGTCCTTCAGATCGGGGTCGTTGCCGAAGACACGAAACGCCCAATCAGCGACCGTTACGGGATCGCCGCACGACTGGTCGTGCCAATGCCGGACAACCGCGATGAGCCGATGACCAGCGCGGTAGGGGCGAAAGCAGGCATCGATGTTGTGGTAGACGACTACCTGAACCGGTGCCCCGACGGCGGGCGACTCTCTGCGCGTAGAGGCAGTACCCATTGTGGACATTGTGTTCGTGCTCCTTGTTGTTGTCAGGTGGCCGACCCGGGATCGTCACGGGATGCGGGTCGGGAAAGCCGCCGACGTCGGGCTGTGTGACAGGCGACGCCGGCGGCTCAGCGCAGGGATCAACCGCAGTCGGGATCCGAGTCAGTGGGAGTCTGGTAGCCGGCCTTGATCCGTTCGGCGACGGTGCGCCACATCACCGCCAGTGACGGTGCCTTGTCGCGGTCGGCGTTGGACGCCTGCACCTCGACGGCCGCGAGAAGCGGCGCCGCGGTCTCCAGGTCGGGTAGCCGGTACTTCGCTCCGCACGGTCCGCAGGCCATCACGGTGGCCCATCTGCCGGCCCAGATGCGTTGCTGCACGATCCGGGCCGGACCGCGGAATCCGTTGAATTGGTAAGTGATCCCGCTGGCCTTAGCGTCCGCGCTGTACGGACACGGCAGGCTGACCAGGATCCCCGGCGTGGCGCGGAACTGGACGCGATAGTGCTTGATGTCGTCGGGCACGTCATATTTCCAGACGGCCAGCCCCGGTCGTAGTCGCTGAACTCGCCCGGCGGCACCTCGTCCTCGTCCGGGAAGGGGAACCGGAACCGTAGCTTGGTCAGATCCCTCAGGGTCGCGGACCGCACCAGCTGTATTTGATCGGGGCGCAGGTAGTACATGTCCTCGCAGGTGCCGATCTTGATTTCTTGTCCGCTGATATAGCCGTTCTCGCCCATGTCGTTCTCCTTGAACTGGCGAACGAAGAGTGCGGCTGTGCCACCCGGCGTCAACCGGGCAAGCACAGCCGCATCTGAAGAAGTGGTGAGACGATCGGCCGGACCCGGGATCCGGCCGGATAGTTGGGGTGTCAGGCCGCCACGAGTTCCGGCTCCTGGTCCTCGCTGGACTCGCCGATCCCGTCGGCCTCGGGGTGGGCCGAGTCCACGGCCTGGTCGACCGTCGACAGCTCGCCGTCTCCGGGACCACTCGGCGTTTGGGTGTCGGCGTGGGTCGCCTCCGCGTCCGGGTCCTCGACCGGGGTGTCCTCGCCCGCACTGTCGTCGACCTGGATCGTGTCGTCGGCTTCTGCGTCGTCGTCCGGGCCGCCATCCATGTCGGCGTCGGCGAGGTCGTCCTGGTCGGGATCCGCGGTGTTGCGGACCAGGTCATCACGCAGGGAGGTCTCGGCTTCTGACAACTCGTACTTGGCGTCGACGAGGGTGTCGAGGTAGTCGACCCCGGCCTGCGGGTCGACGCCCCAAGTGGCGTCGTTGGCGAGCCGGACCAGGTTGTCTTCCGCGTGGCACAGCCACCGCGCGACCAGCATCCGGGTAAGCCGATCGATGCCCGCGGCGGTGACCTTGTCGACGTCCAGCGGTGCCCCGGCGAGCTTGCCCACCAGGTCGTGCAGCTTGTCTTCCGGGTACTTCAGCGTGTCGGGATCGATCAGCGCGTCGCGCAGTACGGTGAGGTACAGCGCCTTCGCCGTCTTCGCGCTGCCGTAGGTCCGGGCCAGGAACTGCCACCGCACGCCGGTGGCCACCGCGAACGCCTCCATGTACTGCCGGCGGAGGTCCTCCTGTGCCTCCCGTTCGGCGCGGGCGTGCTGGTTAGTGCCGGCGGCGGGGGCGTACCCCCACGCCTGCGGATCGGTACAGACGATGTCCACCTTGGGCTCGGCGCCGCCGTATCCGCGGTTGACGATCGCGGCGAATCCCGGCTTCGTCTTCACCTGCTCGGGGTCGAGCCGGTTGCCGTGCTGGTCCTGCAGATCCTTGGCCAGCATCATGGTCTGGTCGCCGTACGGCCAGTTCTTCGGCGCCTTGACCACCTTCACCCCGGCCACCACCAAGCCGGCCTTGCACAGCTCCAGCGCGTCCTTGGCCTGCGCCTTGGACTGCTCGTCCGCGATGACGTGCTTCAGGCCCCATCCGCTGGTGCTGCCGCGTTGGAGAACCTTCGCCACCATGCTCGGATCGGTGGTGAACTCCTGCAGCACGGCGACGTCGTCCAGGTCGAGCTGGCCGGTGTCGGCGGCGGCCTTCGCCGCGGCCGGCATCGTCGTCAGGCTGATCGCCGCCCGGACCTGCTCCACCGGGCGGGTGGTGAACGCCGCGATGCGGTCGGCGTCCCAGCCGTCCAACAGGCTGAGCTGCGCGTACATCTGCGCCTGCTCCGTGGTGGTGAAGTCGAC
>JAVHVY010000259.1:0-4699 GCA_032160305.1 Actinoplanes sp. | reverse complement strand
TGGTACACAAGGGCATCAACCCGACCCAGATCGTCCCGGACGGTCCGGATCTGTCTGGCTGGCTGACCGAGCACGGGCGGGAGAAGCTGGGTGGGCGCCCGTTCGGGGACGGCACTCCCCCACCGCCACCCAAGCCCGCCGAGGCCGTCCCGCCGGGGCACAGCACGGCCGCCTCGTAGAGCTGCGATTTTGCCGCTTTGAGGTCGAGAAAGGCCCGATCTCGTGCCTCAGCGCATGTCGGCGCTGGTCACCGTGTGGTTCGGAAGGCCGGTGCGGGCGGCGCGGAGCATGGTCCGGCCGATCCGCTCCGAGGTGGTCACGTAGTTCGGGGCCAGCCGATCGAGCAGCGGGATCAACGGTGCGGTCAACGCGTACGCGTATCGGTACAGCCTGGTTTTGGAGGTGACGCCGCGGGTCGGCTGGATGAAGCCGGGCCGAAAGGCGTAGCCGTTCGGGAAGAGTTCCTGGACCGCGGCCTCGGCGCGGGCCTTGACCCGCGCCCACATCTGCCGGCTGGTCGCGCTGGTACCCGCGCCCGAGACGTACACGAAGGTCAGGCCCGGGTTGATCTTGGCGAGCGTGCGCGCGGCGGCGATCGGAAAATCAAAGGAGACCTTCGTGTACGCCGCTTCGCCCATCCCCACCGATGACACGCCGAGGCAGTAGAAGCAGGCGTCGAAGCCGGTGAGCTCGGCCTCGATCGGGCTCAGGTCGGTGAAGTCGGCGAGCATGACCTCGCGCAGTCTCGGGTGGTGCAGCCCGGTCGGCGTGCGCCCGATCGACAGCACCTGCTCGACGTCGGCGGCCAGCAGGCACTCATGCAGCACACCCTGGCCGACCATGCCCGTCGCGCCGAAAATGATCACCTTCACGGCTCTCATCCTAACCCGCGCCGAGCGACTGACCTGCTGCGACCTGTCCGGGGCCGGCCTTCACCTGCTCCAGAGTCGCGGCCTGGTTCTGACCGTTCACCCACTAACCACTGGATGTTCCTCGAGGAGGCCGTCCTCACCTTGCAGCCGATGTCCCCCCGCGCAGCATGGCACCGCTTCCACGGCTGGGCCGGCACCCCGATCGTGTAGCACCTCGGGGCGCCGCGAGCGGCGTGCTTCAACGCGGCCGGAATCGCTTGCGAGGCGGCCCGGACGCGATCGTGATCGGCATCCGCTGACCCACGAGGCCTAGTCTTGACGCTGCAATACCACCGATCGATCGAGGGAGCCGGGTCTCATGCCGTTGTCCGGGGACTATGCGCCGAGTACGTCCGACTGGGCGCGCAAGCAGGCCGAGGCGTTCGAGGCTTCGGGCGGCCTGCAGGACGCTGACATGCGCGGGATGTCGATCATCGTGCTGACCTCTGTCGGGGCCAAGACCGGCAAGCTGCGCAAGACCGCGCTGATGCGCGTCGAGCACGACGGGCAGTATGCGGTCGTCGGTTCACTCGGCGGCGCGCCGAAGAACCCGCTCTGGGTCTACAACCTGCGAGCCCAGCCCCAGGTGGAGCTGCAGGACGGCCCGGAGAAGCACGACTACCTCGCCCAGGAGATCGACGGCGACGATCGCAAGGTCTGGTGGGAGCATGCCGTCGCCGCCTTCCCGCCCTACGCCGGCTACCAGCTGAAGACCGAACGCGTCATCCCGGTCTTTGTTCTGACCCGCACCGACAGCTGACCCATCGCGTTGACCGACGCCCACACCGAGGTCCAGGCCGCCAGGGCCAGTGACGAGCCGGCCCTGGACTGACCGTCCTGGACGCCATCACCCGCGCACTGAACGGAAACCCTGGCTACCTGAAAAACCCTGGGCTACCTGAACCGGCCGAAGCGTAACCACGTCCTTCACTCCCACCAACCCGTGAATGGACTCGCACTTACTCGGGTCGGTGCGAGTCCAGTTGATGCCACATCGACATATTCAAATGCATAATATGCAATTGACAGCAACCGTGACACCAACCCGAGTGCACACCCACGCCCTTCTGTGCGCTGGGCAATGAAATATTTACCCAGCGACCATCTCGGAGCCGACAGCGGTCACACCGTGCGACGGAGCAGGCGAGCCCTGAACTGCCCGCCGGCCCCCTTCGCCGTCGCCCAAACCGATGCTGGCAACCGACTATGCGATCCGCTCCACACCAATTGTTCGAAGAACATCGGACAGCCAGACCAAGCCATAGCTGTGGCCTCCCAGGCCGGGAACGGAACCCTTGATTTTAGCAACCTGGCCGTTGAAGGCACTCCCGCTCACGGTGCGCAATGCGGCCGTCGATGATTCTCTGACGAATTTCTGGTGTAGGCGCATTCTTAAGAATACCCTTGTTGGGCTGCTCCGCCACCACGGAAATGTTTCCCGTGACCGCCGCTAGGGTCGTCGCTAATCAGGAAGTGCGGCGACGATACGGGAACGGAGTTGCGCGGCACCAGCCCGAACATTTTCATCAGGGTCTGCGACCAACGAGGCGACTAAGCTTTTGAGAGATGCCGCCTTCTCGGCGGACGAGCTAGCCGAGAATAGTGCGTCGCTCAACGCTCCCATAAGGTGGTCCGCCTGCGATGGATCGGCCAAATTCCAAGCGCCAACAAATACGCGCCAGCCGGGCGCATCCCCTCGCCCGAGCAAAGCTGATGCAGTCTGCGCTATCACCGCTGAGTCTGACCCGTCAAGGAGTAGCTCTCGGAGCAAGCCGTCAGCTTCTGGATCTCCGGCATGCTGAGCCAATGCCTGGCCAGCACGGACGCGGTCGGACCAGAGAGACGACCGCGCCATCGTGACTAATGCTCCGTCAGGTTGCATGTTGGGTCCCAATAGTAGTCAAAAGCGGTTCGCGGTATCGAGCTTTCATTGAATCACACATCAGCAGCCACCAAGTCGCGGAGCGCCGTTGGGGCCGTATCCAGAGAATGCCTCACCGGTCGGCTTCGGGTACCTCGCACCAGTCTTTGGATTGGTGTTGACCTCATACGGCTGATAATGCGGAGTGTCCACACCACCATGAGATGCGCCAACGAGGTCAACGCGATACTGAATGGTGCCGCCAGGACCATAGACTGCATAGTTTGAAACGACCCCATTTTGCGTTCTATAGAGCACGCCATTCGCAGGCCCACCGGCATCCACAGACCCGCCGACCGGGAAGCTGCCTCCGGTCCAAAGCGTCCCTGGGAACCCATTGTCGTTGTGGACCAAGACTGGCGTACTGCCAGCTAGCACATAGTAGCTGTGGAGGTCGTCGACGGTGAGGTTGTAGGCGGCTGCGTAGCGGTGTGGGGTCTCTGTGAAGCCGTCGACGCGGGCGAGGCTTCCGGTGGGGGTTCGTAGTAGGTCTCCGACGTCCAGTTTCTGGGTTGGTTCCCATGCCGAGTCAGTTGCGTTCCAGAATGGATGGTCCTCGGTCGTGGTGAGGTTCTTGCCGTTGACGGTGAGGGTGTAGAGGTCGTCGTTGTGGACCCATACGTGGGCGACTCGACGTGGGCCCTGTTCGCCGGTTTCCGGGTCGGTGGCCATGACTTCGTCGCCGGCTCGGATGTTCTTCATTTTCTTGGTCTTGCCGTTGGCGAGCAGGACAGGCGTGTCGGCGCCGAAGCTGTTCCTGCGGGAGCCGCCGCGCAACATACAGCTCGGTAAGCCCATGGCCATGTTCGCGGCGGTTGTCGCGGCGACGGCAATGCCGAGTTCGGTGTCGTTTTTCCATCCGCTGGGGTGGCGGTGTTCGCGGTCGTCGACGATGGCTTGGCCGACGAGTTGGTTGAATTCCTGGTAGGTCTGGCTTTCGCAGTTGTCGTCGCTGCCTGCACCGCACCCGGCGATCAAGGCCATGGCGTATTGGACTGCTGCGAGGTCACCGCCGTTGTCCAGCACTTTCAGCCGGTTGAGTTCGGCGTAGTAGGCGTCGACGTAGGCGCCCCAGTTGCTGATGGCGTAACCAGCGAAGCAGTGTGAGTAGCCCGAGATGCAGAGTTCCTCGCCGGTCCCGCCCTGCTGGATGTAGGGCTGGCCGACCGGATGCGAGTCGCCGGAGGTGGGGGTCGACGGCTTGACCGTGCCGCCGCCGGAGGATTTGGGTTTGGCGGGGGCGCATTGGCTGCCGTCATCCATGATGCAGCTCAGGCCGCTGGCGTCGGTGGCGCCGACGGGGTTGTTGCCGGCGTAGGCGTAGCCGTTCCAGGAGGCGGGGCTGCCCGTGTCCATGATCGGGTCGACGGAGATGAACTTGCCAAGCAGTGGGTCGTATTCGCGGGCGCCGAGGTGGGTCAGGCCGGTGTTGTCTTTGGTGCCGCCGACGAAGCCTTTGTCGCCGACCCAGGCGGTGGGGTTGGGGCCGCGGTTGGCGCCGAAGGGCAGGGTGCGTTGGCGGTTGACGGTGAGGTTGGCGTCGTTGGAGACGGTCGCGGTTCCGGTGTCGTGGTTGTCGTTGACCATCCAGGTCAGTGAGGTGGGGGTGCGGGTGGCGATGGTCTTGCCGCTGACGGTGTAGTAGCGGGTTGCGGTGGCGTCGCCGGTGGTGGGTTTGCGGAGTTCGGTGCCGTCTTGCAGGTAGAGGGTGGAGCCGGTCGGGTCTTTGCGGATGAGGCGGTTGCTTGCGTTCCGCAGATGTAGCGGAACGCGAGTGAACGAAAATCCGGGTTGACCTGCGGAAATGTGTGCCTCCCTAGAGCCGGAGGCGTGTGTCTAGGCGATCGCGTTTCCGCAGGTCAGCGGG
>JAVHVY010000251.1:0-25942 GCA_032160305.1 Actinoplanes sp. | reverse complement strand
GGTCGTAGCCGAGGCGGCCCAGCGCGCGCTCGAACAGCTCGCGGCGGTCCGGGTCGTTCCACAGGTCGACCTCAAGGGTGCCGGCCGGGCCGGCCAGGGCCAGCAGCTGGCTCAGATAGCGCTCGTCCAGGCCGGCCAGCGCATCGGTCTGCAACCGGGACGGGCCCTGCGGCGAGACGGTGATCAGCGCCTGGTCCGGCTCGTACTCGATGATCACCGGGGTGGCGGCCAGCGGATAGCGCACCCGGTGCTCGCCGATCACGGTCTCCAGCAGGCCGTGGCCCCAGACCAGCTCGCTGGTGACCGCGGACATGTCGATCTGGTGCATCAGGTCGAAGAGCTGCCGGTGCAGGGCCCGCACCCGCTCGGCCTCGGCGACGGCCACCGACCACGGCCGCCACACCTCGTCGCGCCAGCGCTCGAACAGGTCGTCCGAATCAGTGGATTTCGGCTCGTCGGTCGGGCTGACCTCGGCGTTGAGCCGGCGGCGCAGCTCGGCGGGGACGGCGACCGGCGGCGGCGGATCGGGCAATCCGACCCGCAGCCAGGACGTGCCGTCGGCAGCCGGCCCGACCTGGCAGGCCGGGTGGACCGGCAACGTGTCGAGGCGATACGAGTCGCCCGGGACCGTGCGGGCCGGCTTCTCCATCTGTGCGCGGACGGCCAGCAGATAGTCGGCCACGGACACGGCACGGTCCCGGATCAGAGTCGGTGACTCCCCGGCGACGGCACCCCACGGCTTGGACACTCCTCGCAGGCTATCCGAACCCGGCGACAGAACCGGGCTCAGATAACCGCGCTGTCGCCGCCGTAGACGATGTCGGAGTTGCGGTCCTCCGGTTTCGCCACAGGCTCGCCCCGCCGAGGTGGCGGGTCAGCCGCTCCAGCCGGTGCGCCGGCCGGAACAGCAACGGAAACCGAACGAGGTCATCCAGGGTCATGCGCCCACGCTGCCAACAGATCCGGTGGCCCGTAGGTCGCATCGAAACCCGGGACCGAAACTCCGGTCCGGGACACCGCGACCAGCGGGATCAGATCGTCGGTCAGGGCCAGCCGGTGACGGTACAGGTCACTGAGATCGTGCGCATCGAACGGCGCCTGGTCTAGCCACTTGATCGATCCGACGAACCGGATCTCCTGAGCCACCGGACCGCGATCGGGTCCGATCAGGTCGATCTCGACCTGGTTGTTCCGCGTCCAGAAGCCGCCGACTGCGCCGACGTCAGGAAGCTGGGTGTCCGGCAACAACCGGAACAACGCCTCCCGGATCAGCGGCTCGACCGCCCGGCCCCGCCAGGCGGCCCAGCCCCGGCGCATCCGATCAAGGGTCAGGTCTCCCCGGCCACGCTCGATCTCACCCGTGTAGTCGGCCAGGAAGCGCAGCCAGAAGCGCAGGTACGGGTCGGTCACCCGGTATCGACGATCCTTGGACGGCTTGGTCGACAGCGGAAGCTCGCCGATCACGAGCCGCTTGTCCGCCAGCAGGGAAAGGGAGCGCTGCAGCGACGCCCCGCCGATACCGCCGGCGGCGTTGGCGATGTTGCCGAATCGGTAACATCGATGTTAGTAGCTTGCATGTTACTAACACTCATAGAACCAAGTTAGGCCGGGTTTGTCGCAGATGATGGGAGGGTGGCGCCATGCAGGCCGCAGCCCTGGCCTGAGCTCACCTGACTATGCGTCCATCTGACCACGAACCATGCGACCATCTGACCACGAATCATGCGAACATCTGACCACGGCGGATGCGTCCATCTGACCACGCTTGTGTCAGAATGGGGCATGACCGGACGTCAGGAGCTGCTCTTTCGCCACGCTCAGCCGCTGATTGCCGAGGCGCTGAGCGACACCCGGGTGGTCGCCGTCAACGGGGCGCGACAGGTCGGCAAGAGCACCATCGCGCGAGCCCTGGCGAGTGCCGAGTCCTTCCGGTTCCTCGATGACCCGGCGACGCTGCGAGCGGCGACGGACGATCCGGTCACCTTCGTCGACCACCAGGGGCTGCTCGTGATCGACGAGGTCCAGTTGGCGCCCGAACTGTTCCGGGCCATCAAGCTGACCGTGGACGCCGACCCGACTCCGGGGCAGTTCCTGCTGACCGGCTCGGCGCGACTACTCGCCCTGCGCGACCTTCCCGACGCGCTGACCGGGCGGATGGAGACGATCGAGCTGTGGCCCTTCGCCCAGGGCGAGATCGACGGCACGGCCGACCGCTTCATCGACGCCGCGTTCAGTCGCGGACCTTTGTTGACGCACCGGGCCCCCTTGCGCCGTCGTGACTACCTCGAACGGATCGTCCGGGGCGGCTATCCCGAGGCGAGGAGTCGAAGTGACCGCCGCCGGGCGACGTACTTCGACTCGTACCTGACCACCTTGATCGAACGGGATGTCGCTGAGCTGTCAGTGATCGAACGTCGGCGGGAACTGCGCCAGCTGGTGACGATGCTCGCCGCCCGGGCCGCCGGGCTTCTCGTGCCGGCGGCGCTGGCCAGTCAGACAGGCCTGCCCAACACGACGGTCCGCCGCTATCTGGAGTTGCTCGCCGCGGTCTTCCTCATCAAGGAGATCCCGGCCTGGTCCACCGGCTCGACGGCCCGCGCGACCGCGACACCCAAGCTGGGTTTCGTCGACAGCGGGATGGCCTGCCACCTCCTCGGTCAGGACGTCCAACGGCTGGGTGCGCCCGGCGGCGCGGCCGGGCCGATGGTGGAGAACTTCGTACTCATGGAGCTGGCCCGTCAACAGACGTGGAACGACCAGCGCACGAGCCTCTCCCACTTCCGCACCAAGGACGGGGTCGAGGTGGACGCGGTGCTGGAGACTCCCGACGGGCGCGTGGTCGGCATCGAGGTCAAAGCCGGCAGCAACGTGCGCTCGGAGGATCTGGCTGGACTGCGCCATCTCGAACTACGCCTCGGCGACCGGTTCGTCGCCGGCTACGTGCTCTACGCGGGACAGGAAACCCTGCCGTTCGGCGATCGGGTGCGTGCCCTCCCGCTCGAAGCGCTGTGGCTCGCCGAGCCCTGACCGCTTCGGGCTTCTCCGGCGCCCACGGCGTACGGATGGGGCCGCGCCCTGGTGATGGAGCGCGGCCCAGGATGCGGTCGGTGAGCGGTCAGGGGAAGCGCATGCGGCGGGGACGGGGGATGGCCGGGGGCGGCAGGGGCAGGTCGTCGAGGTGACTCCAGTTGAGGGCGCCGTTGTCCGTCGACTTGATCTCGCCCAGGCAGGCGCGCAGCAGGCCCAGGTTCGCCGCCCCGGCGAAGCCGGCGATGACGACTTCCGCCTTCGGGTCGAGCTGGGTGATCGCCGCGCAGATCTTTGACACTTCGCGTTCGTCGACCGCGTCGAGCGGGAGCGGCGGCTCGGCCTGCGAACGCTTCCAGGGCGGCCCGAACCGGCGCAACAGCTCCCGGGCGAGCCGGCCGAACGAGCGTCCCACCTCGGCGTCGCGCATGGACATCCGAGCGGACTGGCCGTAGCACCAGGGGACGACGACATGGCCGTTGATCACGACAAGTTGGTAGACCGACTTGGGCACGCTGATGATCTCAGCGCCGGGCAGGGTGCCGAGGAAGAGGACGAGCTCCTCGTACGGCAACGGCCAACGTGGGTTGGCGAGAACTCGTTCCGCGGTCTGCGCGGTGGCGGGGTGGGCGGTGATCTCGCGGTCGATCGCGGTGCTCAACGCCTCGGGAACCCTGGTCCACAGCTCGGCGGCGACCTTGTCACCAAACTGCTCGACCACCCATGGGCTCGGACCGATCAGAACGTCTGGACGCATACGGTACCACCACCGTCCGTGTCGCTGACGCTACGTATGGTTTGAAGAGTTGCACCATCGGAGATCGACAGGAAGAGGAATTTGAGGGGATCTCAAAAAGGTTCGTGAATGAAACCCATCGAGAGCCTCAAACCGTTGCTGCGACGCTGAAGCAGCAGGTTCGTGGCTTGCGAAACATGCAACTTGCATATCCGGCCCGAGCTACGAGAAGCACGCGCCTGAGCAAGCCAGTCCTCTATCCGACAGTAAATCCCCGGCACATTTCCAACCGATAACCAACCGGCGAACATCAACTCACAGTGACCAATAGTCCTGTCCTCTCAGCGCTGCCCTGCCTTCTCAGTGGGTCGTCGCGAGGTGGGCGAGCATGGACTGGTTGGCCTCCCAACCGTCCGGGAATCTGACCGGGACGTTCAGGTGGACCGGGTCGGTGGACGGGTGGGCGTCGAGCAGCTCCGCGATGCCGGCGCGGGCGACCACCACGCAGGCGTGCCGGTGCCGCGAGGTCAGCACGCACAGGCGGCCCGACTCCAGGTGGAAGGCGGTCGCGTCTTGCCGCCCGGAGAGCGGGTGCAGCACCACGGTGAGGTCGTATTCGCGGCCCTGCAAGCGGTTTGCCGTATCGACCGTGACGCCGGCGGCGGCCGGTGGGAGCAGGGCCCGGATCGCGGCGACCTGATCGCGGTGGGCGGCGCCGATGGCGATCCGGCCGGGGCTCAGCGGGGCTGTCCCGGCCTCGGATGACGTCACCGCGCCGCGGCTGAGCGCCCGGCCGGCCAGCAGCGCGCAGGCTGCCGCCGCCTGCGCGTCGGTCCGGATCGTGAAGCGGGCCGGCAGCTCGTGCAGGCCCCAGCCCCTCGCGGCGGCCACGTCCAGCGCCTGGTCGAGCGGGCCGGCGGCCGGCGTGCTGAAGGTCAGCGTGCGATCGGCCGGGCCGGTGCCGGAACGGAAGCCGGTGAACGGGTAGAAGGCCGCGGCCACCACCGGCGCGGCCGTGCTGGGCAGGCGCCACGAGACGGGGAGGCGGTGCACCGGCAACTGCGGATTGTGCCGCAGCAGGACCGCGACCGCACTCTGCATCGGGTCCCACGACAGGCCGGTCCAACGGTCGACCTCGACCGTCGAGAACGGGTCGAGCTGCCCCGGGTCGCCGACGAACAGCGCCCGGGAGAAGCGGGCGGCGACGCGCAGCAGCGCGTCGGAGCGCATCTGATACGCCTCGTCGACGATCGCCCAGGGCCAGGCGCCCTCAGTGACCGTCGCCCATTTCGCCGCCGTGCCGATCGTGATCGGCGGCCCGCCCAGGTCGCCGACCTTCGAACCGACGCGGCAGGCCGGGTGGGCGCGGACCCGCTCGGAGGCCACATAGTCGACAGCCGAGAGACGGCCGACCGGGATCTGGGGGGACCGGCCGGCGAGGCGTTCGATCAGGTCGTCGACCTGCTCGTTGGTCTGGGCGACGATCATCAGCGGCTCGCCGCCGGCCGCGAGGACGCCGGCGGCGCGCACGACCAGGGTGCTCTTGCCCGCACCCGGCGGGGAGTCGACCACCACGCCCCGATGGGTGGACGTCGCGAGGTCCGTCAGCACGGCGTCGATCACCCTGGCGGCCTCGGCCGCCGGGGAGTCGAGCTGGGTCGCCACGGGCACGGCAAGACGGTAACAACAGCCCCTGACAAAACCGAGCGTATCCGGTGTGCACCTGAGCGGTAAGCGATCGTACACTTGTGCGAATGATGCTCGACGCCGCGCTCGCGTACGCCCGGCACGGGATCCCGGTCCTGCCGGTGCACAAGCCCGCGCCCGGCGGAGGTTGTTCCTGCCTGCGGCCGGACTGCCCACGGCCTGGCAAGCATCCGCGCCTGCGGCACGGGCTCTCCGAGGCCGACACCGACCCGCAGCAGCTACGGTCCTGGTGGGAGCGCTGGCCGGGGGCCAATCTCGGGTTGCGCACCGGCATCGTGATGGACGTGGCCGACGTCGACTCGGCCGAAGGCCGCGCGGGTCTGCGCCATCTGCTCGGCGGCGAGTTGCCGGCCGGGCCCACGGTCCGCACCGGCGTCGGCTGGCATTTCTGGTTCCGACCCCTCGGCTACGGCAACCGCGTCCGCCTGCTGCCCGGCGTCGACTGGCGCGGCGAGGGCGGCTATGTGCTGGCCCCGCCGTCCCGGCACGTCACCGGGCGGCCCTACAGCTGGCTGCGCCGGCCCGGCCCGGCGCTACCCGAGGCGCCCGCGGCGCTGCGTGACCTGGTCGCCGGTCCCTCGGTCACCGGCTGGCCGCACGCGCAGATCGGGCATCCCGATCGGTACGCCGCAGTGGCACTGGAGGCCGAGTCCACCCGGGTCGCCCGGGCCGTTCCGGGCTCCCGCAACGACACACTCAACCGGGCGGCGTTCGCGCTGGGACGGCTGGTCGGGGCGGGACTGCTCGACGAGGGCACGGTGCGGGGCGAGCTGACGACCGCGGCCCGGTGGGCGGGGCTGGGCCGGGAGGAGATCAGTCGGACGCTGCGTTCGGGGCTGTCGGCGGGGCGGCGCCGGCCGGCCGGGATCGCGCCGCTGCGAGTGGCCTGATCCGGCGCTCGACGACAGAGCCACTCGTTCTGCCAGCTGCCGCTGATCAGGCGAGCCTGATCAGCGGGCGGGGACGGGCGGGCCGCCGTGCGTCCACGGTGTCCGGTCCGGGTCGGGGAAGGAGCCACCCGGTCGGAAGGCCTCGCTCAGCGTCGTCAGCAGCAGCCGCTCCCCCACCTCGGGCACGCTGCCCGGCTCGGCGACCAGCTTGCGGCCCATCCCGCCGGAAAGTTCGAGCAGCACCTGCGGGCCGGTGACGGAGATGACGGTCGCCTTCTGCGCCGGTCGCGACGGGGAGGTCAGCACCACGCCCCGGTCGACCCGTACCGGCTCGGTGGCCTCGACCATGATGCGGGGGCGCAGCACCGGGCGTTTGCCGCCGTCGTCTATCCGGTCGGCCTTCGCCAGGGTCACCACGCCGGTGAACGCCGCTCCGCTGAGCCGGTATTCGGCCATCACCAGTGGGTCGTCGAACGCGCGCTGGACCGCGTACCGGGTGGCGGCGGCTTCCAGGCGGCTGAGGCGGGCGGCGGCGGCCACCGCGCCGTCGCGGCGGGGCTGCGGCGGGCCCCCGTCGCTCAGGTGCTGGACGAAGGCCGAGTACGAGTCGCGGTCGTTGTCCCAGCGGGCGCCGACCCGGGCGCCGACGGGCAACTGCCGTAACAGATCCAGGCTCTGCCACATCATCGTCCACACCGGATCGAGCACGGACCGCAGCGCCCCGGTCAGCCGCGACACGTCGACGGCCGGGCCGGACATCAGCGGGGCGAGCACCCTGTTGTCGAACTCCGGATCGGTGGTCGGCCCGGCGACGCACTGCTCGGCGAGCCGGGCCGCCTCGAAGACCGACCGGCCGTACGGGGGCGCGATCCAGGCGAGCAGAGCCGCCAGCGATGCGTCCTCCGCGCCGCTCTGCCCGGTCACCCAGTGCAACCCGAGCGCCTGTACGGCGTTCAGCAGCAACGCCGACCCCGGGACCTCGGCGGCGTTGGCGAAAAAGGTCAGCCACCGGCCGAGCAGCGGCACGCCCGGCTCGACCGGATATTCGCCGTCGACGGTGCGGAAGCGGGTCGACCGACCGAGCAGCCGCAGGAACTCCACCCCGCCGGTGTTGGGCACCCAGAGCTGCGGAGCGTCGGTGAAGCGGTAGCGCACGTCGCGACCGCGGTCCACGGCGATCGGCTCGGCCACCCCGGTGAACGAGTCCACATAGGTGTTGACGATCCCGGCCAGCCGGGCGGCGAAGGCGAAACGTTCGTCGCGGTTGCGGGGCTGCGCGACGACCAGCAGGCGCGGTTCGGCCGCCGCGGTGCCGACCAGCGCGGCCAGCGGGGCGTTCGCCTCACCGGCCAGCGCGAGCGGGATCAGCACCAGCGGCCGGTCGTGCACGTGCAGGTGGCGTACGGTGGCGATCGGTTCCGCCCGCCCGGCGGCGAAGGCCTGCGCCCGGGCGAGGGCGGTGAGCGTACTCATGCGGTGCTTGCCTTACGCACGCCCTCGTGGCCCTCGCTTCGCTCGGTGCGCTCGGTCATGCGGTGCTTGCCTTACGCATGCCCTCGTGGCCTTCGCTTCGCTCGGTGCGCTCGCTCATGCGGACAGGGCCTCGGCGCGCAGCCGGGCGGCGGTCCGCAGCAACGTGGCGGCCTCCTGCAGGTCGTCGCTCGGCGCCGGCGCTCCCGCGGCCAGCCGCAGCGCGACATCCACTGAGGACACGCCACCGAGGGCGTCGCGGACCGGACGGCCCAGCGCGGCGGTCGTCCCCTTCGCCTCGTCCCGGCAGAAGACGGCCAGCTCGCAGGCCGACAGGCACTCGGGGGCGTAGCGGGCCTCGACGGCGGCGAGCGAGCTGAGCAGGTGCGGAACCGGCAGCGTCAGGTCGAAGCAGACCGTCGCGGGCAGCGCCTTGACCAGGCCGGCGATCGAGGCGAGCCGGGTCAGCTGCCGGCGCAGGGTGGCGAGCTGCTTGCGCACGTCGAGCACGACGGCCTCGGGACGCAACGCGAAGTTGGCCGGGCAGACCAGCACGACGTCATGGCTGACCACCTCCTCGTCGTGGCCGAGCGAGCACAGCAGCCGCCGCAAAGCGAGCACGTAGACGGCCGCCTGGACGGCCGCGCCGGCGACCTTCGCGCTGTCGGCCTGCCCGTCGACGATCGCGAACGACTTGATCTCGACGACGTGCAGCCGGCCGCGGGCCTGGTAGGCGATCAGATCCGGTTCGAGGAAGACGGTCTCGCCGGCCACCTCCAGGGTCAGCAGCGGGTGGTCGATCAGCGCGGCCCGGGCCCGCTCGGCGAACAGGGCGCGGGTGCGGTCGTGCCGGGCGGCCAGCGTGTCGTCGTCGTCCACGCCCAGGTCGTCGTAGCCGACCTCGTCGGCGGTGACGCCGACCGAGCGCAGCGCTTCGAGCAGCAGCGAGCAGCCGTCGGCCTTCAGCATCGCCTCGAAACTGTTGCCTCGGGCCAGCGCGAACCGGGACTGGCCGAAACTGCCCGGGAATCCGACCGTCTCGGCCAGCGTCGGCTTGTCGACGCCGGCCGCGTCCAGCACCGCCCGGCGGGTGCAGCCCGGATTGCCGGTCAGCGCCGCGATCGTGCGCGCGTTGTGCCGTTTCGGCTGGCCCGAGCCCCGCAGCCGATCAAGCGATGTCACCCGTGCTCCCGTTGGTGTGGCAGGGCCGGAACTCCGAACAGCTGGTGCGCCGGATGGAGCTGCCGGGCCCGCGCCACGGCCGCCGCCCGCGCCGGCTGCTCCCGGGCGACGGCAGCGTCCAAGGCCGGGTCGGCGAGGGCGAGCCGCGCCGCCTGCGTCAGCGCCCCCGGATCCAGCGGGTCGACCGCCTCCGGGCCGCCCGGCACCTGCTCGGCGAGCTGCCGGATCAGGCGCAGCACCGACGCACCGACCGGCCGCACGGCCACGAACTCCAGCACCCGCACGACCATCGCGAGCGCGTCGGCCCGCGCAGCCGCGGGCGACACGATCCGCCGGTTTAGCGGCCACGACGCCAGCGCCAGCAGGCCGCGGACCGGACGGAGATCAAGATCCAAACCACGGCAGATCGCGTACGCGAGGTCCGACCCCGCCGCCACCCCAGTCCCACCCGGACCGACCGCCGCCACCCCAGTCCCACCCGGACCGGCCGGCGGCAGCGCGAACCGCCCGGTGTCTCCCAGCGCCCGCTGCTCGGCCCGCAGCAGCGCGGTCAGCGCCGGCATGGCGAGATCCCCGTCGAACAGGGCGGCGTGCACGTCGACGACCAGACGGGCCGGTGCCGGTGCGCCGAGCAGCAGCAACGCGTGGTGCGCCTGCTCGGCGGTGCTCGGTAGGGTGCCGCTCTGGCGGGTCATGGGGCCGTCCTGGTCGGGGGTTGCGCCGGGGGTCGCCGGCGGGGATTCGGGGGCGGTCCCGATGCGGATTGACTCTAGTCTCGACCGGGTCGCCGTCTGGACCAACGTCACCCTCGAGGCGTGACCGGTCAGACGATCCGGGGGTGCGCGTCCTGGATCGAGGTCACTTCGAGGTAGTCGAGCAGGTCGTTCTGCTCCTCGATGCCCAGGGCGAAGAAAGCCTCGTAGGCCGATTCCCGGGCGTGCCGGGTCTCGGCGGCCAGCAGGGCGATGATCGCCGACCAGGCCAGCGAGACCCGGTCGAAGAGCCGCGCGGTACGCAGCGAGGTCAGCCGGCTGAGCATGGCGACCTTGGTGGCCGCGTCGTCGTCGAGCCCGACCCGATCGGAGAGCTCGAAGAGCGCCCTGCCCCGGTACGGGTGCTCCGACTCGACCAGCCGGGCCAGTTCCGCATTGTCCATCTGCTCGACGGGCGGGGCCGGGCCCCGCCGGGGCAGCGGGGGATTCTCAGCGGGCACGGCTGTCCCGCCCGCTTTCGAAACCCACTCCGGGCGCCTGGTGCGGCAGAGTCGGCCGGCCCCCGAACGTGAGCTGCGGCGGCGACGGCATCACCGGCCGGCCCGGCTCGTCGTCGGGCACCGCCGGGAAGCGCCGCGCGAAGCTGTCCAGCACGGCCTTGCCCGTCTCGGTGTCGGCGCCGACCGTCTCCTCGACGGCGACGGCGACCCGTTCGGCCAGGCAGGACTGTGCGCGCCGGATGGTCCGTAGGATCTCGCCGGCCAGTTCCGCGCCCGGCAGGTGGTGCACCCGATCGTCCAGCTCCAGGCCGGTGAGCACGCCGGAACTGGCGATGGTCACCCGGATCCCGCCGTCGCCGCCCGTGGCCGAGGCGGCCAGCGTCGCGACCCGGTCGGCCAGGTCGGCCGCCGCTTCGGTGCGACCCGAGACGCGTTCACTCCAGGAGCGCGTCGCGTCCTGGTCGGCGTCGAGATTTCGATCCAGCACAGTTGTCCTCCGCTGCCGACGTCCGCTGTGTTGGCGTTCTTATGAGACCACGCGGGCGCAAGGACAGCGAGCCCAGGCCCGGTGCCACGCCCGGGCGTCACCCGGCCCGACGACCACCGTTACCTGGCGGCAACACGGTAATCACTGCCGCCGGGCACACCGGAGGCGGGTGGTCGTGGACGGGGACGCACCACCCGAGAAGCCGCAGCCAGAGTGGCAGTCGCCCATGATCGACCTGTCCGGGATGTCGCTCGACGACCTCGTCGACGCGAGCGCCGACACCGCCCTGGCCCACGCGCTGCGCCGGCTGGCGGAAAAGCCAGGCCGACCCCGGCCGGGCCCATCGCCGGCTTCAACTCTGCCCTCTGACACATGTCCGACAGCCCTGCCGTCCCTGTCCGTCCGGTCCCGTTGCACCGCACCGCGCCGGTGCGGCTAACCAGGCATGTTCTGACGGACGAGGCTTCGGGGCGCGCCGACCCGGGAGTGGGCGCTGAGCCCGGCTGAGCGAGCCGGTCGGCCTGGAGGAGATGGCCGCGCACGCCCGGATGAGCGTGCGGCCTTTCACCCGCCGGTTCCGCGACGAGACGGGGCTCAGCCCGGCGCGCTGGCTGGCGCACCAGCGGGTGGCGCACGCCCGGCTGTTGCTGGAGTCGACCGATCTGGGCGTCGATGTGGTGGCCCGGCGCTCCGGGCTGGGCAGCACGACCGCCCTGCGCCAGCATCTGCACGCGACGATCGGGGTGGCGCCGACGGCATACCGCCGGACCTTCCGGCGATCCGCCACACATCAGCACGAATAGCGGCAGACTGGGACTAATTCTGGGCGGCTGACCGATGGACACCCGTACGCTCGCCTTCGTTTCCGAGGATGCCATGGATCAGACCTTCCGCCCGTTGCTCGATGCGCTGAAGCAGATCGGAGTCGATCCGACCGCGGTCGACCGCGCGGCTGACGAAGCACAGCGCAGCGGGCGTTCGGTGCGGGCCGTCCTGATCAACGACCAGGTGGTCACCGAGGAGCAGCTGACCAGCGCCGCCGCCGAGGCGTTCGGCATCAACACCCTCGATCTGGTCGGCTACAACCCGGACCCGGTCGCGATGAAGCGGATCCCGATGAGCGTCGTTCTGCGGCACCGGGTGCTCGGCCTGTCGATGAGCGACGGCGAACTGACCGTCGGCGTCACCGACCCGGGCGACGTGGTCGCGCTGGACGACGTCCGGGCCGCCACCGGGCTGACGATCCGGCCGGTCGTCGTGGCCCGCAGCGAGGTACGCCGGATCATCGAGCGCCTGCAGCGCGAGAACACCGACCTCGGCGACCTGGTCGACACGACGCTCGACGACATGGCGATGGCCGCGCAGTCGAGCGGCACCGACGACGCGCCGATCGTCCGCTACGTCAACAACCTGATCGAGCAGGCGGTCCAGAACCGAGCCTCCGACCTGCACCTGGAGCCGACCGAGGACGACATGCGGGTGCGCTACCGGATCGACGGCGTGCTGCACGAACTGGACACCGTCCCCCGCGGCGTGATGGCCGCGCTGACCTCCCGCATCAAGATCATGTCGGGTGTCGACATCACCGAGAAGCGGGTGCCGCAGAACGGCCGGATCACCGCCCTGATCCGGGACCGGCCGATCGACCTGCGCACGGCGACCCTGCCGACGGTATGGGGCGAGAAGATCGTGCTGCGGGTGCTCGACACCGGCGGGATCGACCTGGACGTGGACAAGCTCGGCTTCACCGACCACAACCTGAGGCGCTACTCCGAGTCGTTCACCAAACCGCACGGGATGCTGCTCGTCACCGGCCCGACCGGTTCCGGCAAGTCGACCACGCTCTACGCCACCCTCGGCAAGATCAGCAAGCCCGAGGTCAACGTGATCACGGTCGAGGACCCGGTCGAGTACCGGCTGCGCGGCGTCAACCAGGTGCAGGTCAACCACAAGGCCGGGCTGACCTTCGCCGCGGTGCTGCCGGCCATCCTGCGTTCCGACCCGGACGTGGTGCTGATCGGTGAGATCCGGGACGGCGCCACCGCCCAGATCGCCGTCGAGGCGTCGCTGACCGGCCACCTCGTGCTCTCCACGCTGCACACCAACGACGCACCGGGCGCGATCACCCGGCTCACCGAGATGGGCATCGAGCCGTTCCTGGTCGGCTCGTCGCTGGACTGTGTGCTGGCCCAGCGGTTGGCCCGGCGGCTCTGCGACTGGTGCAAGGAGGCCTACCCGCCGACCGAGGAGGAGCTGATCGGGTCGCGTTGGCCATACCAGGATCTGAAGATCCCGGACACCCTGTACCGCCCGATCGGCTGCCGCAACTGCGCCAACACCGGCTACCGCGGGCGGATCGCGCTGCACGAGGTCATGCCGGTCTCGCCGGAGATCGAGTCGCTGACCATCCGGCGGGCCTCCTCCACCGAGATCCGCGAGGTCGCGATCCATCAGGGCATGTACGACCTGCGGGCGGACGGGCTGGCCAAGGCGGTCGGCGGCCAGACCTCCGTGCGCGAGGTCTCACGCGTGGCGATCTGACCACGGTACTGGAAAACCCCGGATCTCGGGCAAATGCGGCGGAACCTGCCCTAAAGCCGTCCTTTTGTGTGCCGAATGGGGAGACGTCAACATCGTCGACAGATCGGGACAGCAGATGCAGACGCTCGACCACGAGGTGCCCCAGCAGGCGGGACCGGTTGACGCCGCGGCTCCGTCGACCGCCGACCTGGCCGTTCTCGACCAGATGCTGGTGAGCCTCGTCGAGTCCCGCGGCTCCGACCTGCACCTGACCGTCGGCTCCCCGCCGATGATCCGGGTGGACGGCTCGCTGCGGCCGCTGCCCGGCTACGGCAAGCTCAACTCGGCCGACACCGCGCTGCTGGCCCGGGCCGCCGTCTCCGCCGAGCAGTGGGCCGGCTTCCAGCGCAATCACGAGATGGACTTCGCACACAGCATCGTCGGCGTCTCCCGTTTCCGGGGCAACCTCTACGTCCAGCGCAACTCCTGCGGCGCCGTCTTCCGGGCCATCCCGCACCAGATCAAGCCGCTGGACGAGCTGGGCATGCCCGAGTCGGTGGCCCGCTTCGCCCACCTGCCCCGCGGGCTGGTCCTGGTCACCGGGCCGACCGGCTCGGGCAAGACCACCACGCTGGCGTCGTTGCTCGACCTGGCCAACCGCAGCCGGGCCGCGCACATCATCACCATCGAGGATCCGATCGAGTTCCTGCACCCGCACAAGCGCAGCCTGGTCAACCAGCGCGAGGTGGGCACCGACACCGAGACCTTCCCGCAGGCGCTCAAGCACGCGCTACGCCAGGACCCGGA
Source organism: Actinoplanes sp. (assembly GCA_032160305.1). Taxonomy (GTDB): domain Bacteria; phylum Actinomycetota; class Actinomycetes; order Mycobacteriales; family Micromonosporaceae; genus Actinoplanes. Next base: position 11,903 of record JAVHVY010000251.1, on the reverse strand, counting down.
CATCATCCTGGTCGGCGAGCTGCGCGACCTGGAGACGACCGCGACGGCGCTGACCGCTGCCGAGACCGGTCACCTGGTGCTGGCCACCCTGCACACGCAGAGCGCGACCCAGACCATCGACCGGGTCATCGACATCTTCCCCCCGCACCAGCAGCTGCAGATCCGCGCCCAGCTGGCGGCCAGTCTGCAGGGCGTGGTCACCCAGGCGTTGGCCCCGCGCGCCGACGGCAAGGGCCGGTCGGTGATCTGCGAGATCCTCACCGCGACGCCGGCCATCCGGAGCCTGATCCGGGAGGGCAAGTCGCACCAGATCCCGTCCTTCATGCAGGCCGGCGGCAACGACGGGATGTTGTCCTTCGACCAGCACCTCGCCGAGAAGGTCCGCGAAGGCATCGTCTCGCTCCAGGCCGCCCTGGAGATCTGCCACGCACCCGAAGAGCTCAAGCGACTGATCGGAAGGGTGTGAGCCGATGCCTGCCACCAAGGTCTTCCACTACAACAGCATCGATGCCACCGGCCGCAAAGTGAAGGGCATCGTCGAGGCGCCGAACGAGACCGCCGCGACGCACATGCTGCGCCAGCGCGGTGAGGTGCCCCTCGAGCTGACCGCGGCCGGCCAGGGCCTGAACATGGACCTGAAGATCCCGGGCATGCGCAACCGGGTCAAGATCAAGGATCTGGCGGTCTTCGCCCGGCAGTTCGCCACGATGACGGCATCGGGCATGTCGCTGCTGCGTTCACTGGCGATCCTCGAGGAGCAGACCCCGTCGGCGGCGCTCAAGCGGACGGTCGCCGAGGTGCGTACGGATGTCGCCGCGGGCGTCTCGCTCTCCTCGGCGATGGGCCGGCACGACAAGATCTTTCCGCGCCTGATGATCGCCATGATCCGGGCCGGCGAGACCGGCGGCATGATCGACCGGGCGCTGGAGCAGATCGCCGACAGCCTGGAGAAGGACACCGCGCTGCGCGGCAAGATCAAGAGTGCGCTGACCTACCCGGCGATCGTGCTGAGCTTCACCTTCGTCCTGATCGCGGCAGTGTTGATCTTCATCGTGCCGATCTTCGAGACGATGTTCAAGGGCCTCGGCGGCCACCTGCCGGCGGTCACCCAGTTCCTCGTGACGACCAGCCACAACATGTTCTGGATCGGCCCACTGGTGCTCACCGTCGGGATCACCACCACGGTCTGGTTCAAACGCAAGCAGCGCACCAGCGAAAGCTTCCGGCTCTCGGTCGACCGGGTGAAGCTCAGCATGCCGGTCTTCGGCCCGCTCTTGCGCAAGCTGGCGGTCAGCCGGTTCTCGCGAAACCTCGGCCTGCTGCTGAACGTCGGCGTGCCGGTCATGCAGGCGCTCGCCGTGGTCGGCGAGACCACCGGCAACGAGGTCATCTACTCGGCCATGAAGGACGTGCAGAACGCCGTCCGGGACGGCCAGCCGATGTCCTCGGCGCTGCGCCGCCACACAGTTTTCCCCGAGATGGTCACCCAAATGATCGAAGTAGGCGAAGAAAGCGGTCAAATCAGTCAGATGCTCGACAAAGTTGCCGATTTCTACTACAGGTAAGTCGACAGCGCCGCCGAGTCCCTGACCGCCTCGATCGAACCGATCATGGTCCTCGTCATGGGAGCCGTGGTCGGCGGGATGGTGATCTGTCTCTACCTACCGATGTTCACCATTTATCAGAGCATCCAGGGCAACTGACGCCCTGGAGCTGTCACGGCCGGTCCTCCGGTCGACCGTCGGGCACCCGAGCCCCATAACGACCCGTTCCCCGCCCCACACCTGACGCCGCTGGAGGCACCGCGATGCACGACATCATGAACCGGATCCGCGAGAAGAAGGACGAGGGCTTCACGCTCATCGAGCTTCTGGTCGTCGTCGTCATCATCGGCGTTCTGGTCGCCATCGCGGTCCCCGTATATCTCAACTACCGCCAGGGCGCGGCCGACAAGGCGGCGCAGTCCGACGTACGCGGCGGGATCAGCGCGATCGAGCAGTCCTACACCGACAACGGGAACACCTACCCCGCAGCGAATTCCGGCGACAACAGCGCGGGCACCGTGCCGACGGTCCTCGTCGGTACGCAGAAGATCACGCTGTCGGAAAAGACCAAGCTCTACTACGCCTACGTCGCCAACGCCACGACGTACAAGATCTGCGCCACGAACGGCGGCGGCAGCGGCAAGTGGTACCTGTACGACAGCTCAATCGGTGGATCCGTCAAGTCCGCAACGATCACGACTGCGGCCACCTGCGCCTGATCGACCGCGCGGATCCGGGTCCGATGCCGCCGCAACGGCGTACCCGCCCCGGCCCGCACCGCGAAGGTTCTTCTCACCGCACGGCCGAGGAGGTTCGGACATGCCGCAGCCGCTACTGCTCTGCATCGTCGGCCTGCTCGGCCTCGCGGTCGGCTCGTTCCTGAACGTCGTGATCCACCGGGTACCGGCCGGCCTGTCCCTGGCCCACCCCCGCTCGCACTGCCCGCGCTGCGGGCACCAGATCCGCAACCGGCACAACATCCCGCTGCTCGGCTGGCTGGCGCTGCGCGGCGCGTGCGCCGACTGCGGCGAACGGATCAGCATCCGCTACCCGCTGGTCGAAGCCGGCACGGCCGCCCTGTTCGTGGCCGTCGCCGCCCGCTTCGGCCTGACCTGGGAACTGCCGCCCTACCTCTACCTGGCCGCCGTCGCCGTCGCGCTGGCCGTCATCGACCTGGACACGATGCGCCTGCCGGACGCGATCGTGCTGCCGTCCTACGGCGTCGCCCCGGTGCTGCTGATCCCCGCCATGATCGCCGAGCACAACTGGGACGCCGGCGCCCGCGGGCTGATCGCCGCGGCGGTGCTCTACGCCGCCTACTACGCCATCTTCGCCGCCTACCCGGGGATGGGCTTCGGCGACGTCAAGCTCGCCCTGCTGCTCGGCCTGTACCTGGGCTGGCTGGGCTGGAGCTCGCTGGCCGTCGGCGCGTTCGCCGGTTTCCTGCTCGGCGGGATCGTCGGCGCGGCGATGCTCGCGGCCAAGCTGGTCCACCGCAAGACCAGGATCCCGTTCGGGCCGTACATGCTCGCCGGCGCGCTGCTCGCGGTCTTCGCCGGCGTCCCGATCTCGCACTGGTACACCGCCCTGTTCATCCCCTCCGCCTGACCCGCTCGCACCGAAGGGACCCACCGATGGCTGGCGTCATACCGATCGGGCTGGACATCGGCTCGTCGTCCATCCGTGCCGTCGAGGTACGCCGTACCAAGGACGAGCACAACCTCACCAACTTCGGCCAGGTGCCGCTGTCGCCGGGCACGGTGGTCGGTGGCGTCGTGCAGGACCCGGGCACCGTCACCGCCGCGCTCAAGCAGCTCTGGGCCGCGTGCAAGTTCGACACCCGCAAGGTCGTGCTGGGGGTGACGAACCCACAGCTGGTGGTCCGCGAGATGTCGGTCTCCAACCTGCCCGCCAAGGAGATGCGCCAGTCCCTGCCGTTCCAGGTGCGCGACATGCTGCCGCTGTCGGTCGAGCGCTCCCTGCTCGACTTCCACCCGCTCGAACAACCCGGCGACAGCCCGACCGTACGCGGCCTGCTCATCGCGATGCCCAAGGACGCGGTGCTGGCCACCGTGCAGGCCGTCGAACGCGCCGACCTGCACGTCGAGGGCGTCGACCTGGCGACGTTCGCCCTGCTGCGGGCCGCGTCCCGGCTGGACGCCCAGGTCGAGGCCATCGTCGACATCGGCGCCGAGGTGACCAGCGTGGTCGTACACACCGACGGTGAACCGCTGATCGTCCGGACGGTCCCCCGCGGCGGCACCGAGATCACCGAGACGATCGGCACCCGGATGGGCGTGCCGCCGGCCGTGGCCGAGGCGCTCAAGTGCCGCTTCGGCCTGCACGGCGACGGCCGGCCGGATACCGTGAGCGCGGCCACCGACGCGGTCCGCCCACTGATCAACGAGCTGCGCAGCTCGTTCACCTATCTCGCGTCGGGCGAACGGCAGAAGCGGGTCACCCGGGTCGCGCTCTGCGGCGGCAGCGCCCTGATGCCCGGCCTGGCCGAATACATGCAGGACCAACTCGGCGTCACCGTGATGTACGCCGACAGCGCCGTACGGCTGAGCGACACGCGCAAGGCCCGGCAGCGCGGTTTCGACAGTTTCGTGCCATCGGCAGCGGTGTCGATCGGCCTGACCCTGGGAGCGGCAGCCTGATGTCCACCACCCTGATGCCTCTCGACCCGGCCACCTCGCCGCGGCAGGCCTGGCGGATCCTGACCATCTCGGCGCACCTGCTGCCCCAGGAGATCGTCGCCGCCCGCCGGGCCAAACGGACCCGGGCCTGGGTCCTGGCGGTCCTGGTTCTCGTCCTGATTCTGCTCGCCGGCTGGTTCCTCTACGCCGCCAATGCCAAGAGCGACGCCGCCGACGAGCTGACGACCTACGCCACCGAGGCGGCCGCGTTGCGGCGCAGCCAGAACAAGGACTTCTCCGACGTCGTCGAGACGCAGACGAAGTCCGACGCGCTGGACAAGGAACTGAAGATTGTGATGGCGAACGACCTGCCCTGGGCGACCCTGCTCGAGACCCTCAACGCCGCCGCGGCCTCGGCCGGCGTCGAGATCACCGGAGTCACCGGCGCGCTCACGGCGGCCGGCACAGCCGGCGCGCCGGCGCTACCCAGCTCTTCCCGTGCGGCCACCATCGGCACGCTGACCCTGACCGGGCTCGCACCGGACAAGCCATCGGTCGCCCAGTTCGTCGACAAGCTGGGCGGCCTGACCACGGTCGCCAATCCCTATCTGACCAGTGCCGCCCAGGATGACACCGGATTGCAGTACAGCCTCCTGCTGGACATCACCGGCGCGGCGCAGTGCGGACGGTTCTCCATCCCCTGCAAGGGAGCCAACTGATGGGTACGCGACACGCCGACCGGATCTGGATGATCGGCGGGGCGGCCGTGGTCGCCCTGCTCGTGCTGGCCGGCTGGTACCTGCTGATCCGCCCGCAGTACACGGCGACCGACGACGTCCACACGCAGACCGGGGAGACCCAGGTCCAGCTGGTCACGCTGCGCAAGCGGATCACCGAGCTGAAGAAGCAACAGGCCAACCTCGGCACCATCGAGGCGGCCCTGATGAAGAAGCAGAAGGCGCTCCCGGCGGACTCGGGCGTACCCGCCTTCCTCCGCCAGCTCCAGGCCGACGGTACCGCGACCGGCGTCGACGTCACCGGAGTCTCGGTCGGCGGTCCGGCGCGGCTGGCGAACCCGGCAGCGGTCTGGTCGCTGCCGATCACGCTGACCGCCAAGGGCACCGCGGCCTCGCTGGCGTCGTTCCTGACCACGTTGCAGACCGGGCAGGCGCGGGCGGTGCTGATCGAGAAGGCGAACCTGACCCCGCTGGCCGACACGGCCGACAGCAGCACGCCGACCGGGTCGCTGACCATGAGCATCTCGCTGAAGGCGTTCGTGGCGACGACCTCCGGCACCGCCCCGATGGTGCCGGCGAAGTGAGCCGGGCGGTCATGAGCCCGGCCGCCGCCGACGGCACCGGGTGTCCATGCCTGCGACGGTAGAAACCTGCCGCTACGTCAGGTACCCGGGAAGCTGCCACACCTGCGTCGGTCCGGCCGTGGTCGGGCAGGCCAGGTACGGCCCGGCACGGTCGCAGCCGTACGGCGCCGCCGTGTCCATCCCGCCGACCACGTGCAGGTCGCCGTCGGTGCCGGGAACCTCCACCCAGGTCCGGCCCATCCGGACCGCGTCGCCGCGCAGCAGCACCCCGGCCAGGTCGATGGACCCGCCGAGCCGCTCGCGCACCGCCCCGGTCGCCGGGTCCAGCAGCACCGCCTGCGGCACGTCACCGGGACCGTAGGCGACCAGCGTCCGCTCGTCGTAGCGATAGGTGAGGCCGTAGCCGGGCTGGCGCCACAGCGTGCGCCCGGTGGCCGGGTCGAGGGCGCTGACCCCGCCGTCCTCGATCACGCAGACCACCCGCCCGCAGTCCTGGGCGTTGCCGGCCGGGCCGCCGGTGACCTGCCAGCGCCGGGTCATCGTGTCCACCGCCCAGGCCGACAGCGACGTGACGCCGCTGGTCCGGCTGGACACGTACAACGTGCCGCCGACCTGGCTCGCGCCGGCGAAGTCGACGCCGGCCGAGTTGTCGAAGCGCACCGACAGGTCGATGCCCAGATCACCCTCCGCGAGCGCCCGGCCGTCGGCGTAGTTCAGCACGAGCGTGTGACCGGACTTGTCGGCGGCGATCACCCGGGTCGGCACCTGGCCGTCCTGGTCGGCGTCGGTGCCGAAGTATCCGTTCGCGTCGACGCTGCGGCTCCACAGCTGGCGGCCGGTGCGCGCGTCGACCAGCCGGATCAGCCGCGCGTCGTCCGAGACGTCGGAGGCGAGCAGCACGTGGCCGCCGCCCATCGTCCACACGATCGTGTTGGGTGACTCGTCCCGCCAGAGCGACTCGCCGGTGTCCGCGTCCAGGAAGGCGACCTTCGGCTCCGCGCCGGAGCGGCCCATCAGCACGTGCGAGGTGCCGTCGTAGATCAGGTTCTGCACGTTCTGCGGCAGGGCGACCGCCCAGCTCAGCGTGCCGGCGGCGAGGTCGTATCGGCGTACGCCGGACTCGCTGTTGGGGTTGTTGCCGAACGACGCGGTGAACAGCGCGCCGTCGGTGAGCTCGAAGGCCGCGGCCGGCTGGCCGCCCGCCGACAGCAGCAGCCGCATGGTCCGGCGGGCCGGCACGCCGGCCGTCAGCAGCGCCAACGCGGCCAGGACGACCAGCGCGACCAGGACCGGGCGCGGCGGGACGAGCCGCTCGCGCAGCGAGATCGGCGCCCGGCGGTCGACGGGCGGCGTCAGATCCAGATCGATGAACGGTACGCCCGCGCTCACGTCATCAGCATGCCCGGCAAATCCCCGGCGCGGTACAGTCTGTGGCCGGTTGTCACGGTGAGTAGGCTGCCGCTATGACTTATGCGGTGCCGCCGACGCGGACGGCGGCCGTGGTCCGGCAGCTGCGCAACGAGATAGTGACCGGCGAGCTGCCGCCCGGCACCCTGATCAAGGACGCCGAGTTGGCCGCCCGCCTCGGCGTGAGCATCACTCCCGTCCGCGAGGCGATCGCCCAGCTCTCGGTCGAGGGCCTGATCGACATTGCGCCGAATAGGACCCGCCACGTCACCAAAGTGACCCAGCAGAACGCGCTCGAGCTGATCGACGTGATGACCGTGCTGACCTGTGCCGGCTTCGAGTGGGGCGTCGACAACCTCACCGACAATCACCTCGGCCTGCTGCGCCGGCGGCAGGCCGAGTTCGTCGAAGGGCTGCGCACCGGCAACGTGCTGGCCGCCGCCGAGTCGGCCGCCGATTTCAGCACGATCGTCATCCTGGCCAGCGGCAACCGGGAGCTGCAGTCCATGGTCGACCTGGTGGTGGCCCGGACGATGCGGATCCTCGCGGTGAGCGCCGAGTCGGATCTGTGGACGACCTGGATCAACGGCCACGACGATATCCTGCGGCTGCTCGAGGCGGGCGACACCAAGGGCGCGATCGCCCGTTACAAGCAGATCTATGTCGAGTATCGCGCCCGCGTCGAGGTGGAGCTGCTAATCAACTGAGGCCAGCTTCGGCAGTAGCGGGCCGAGGTCGTCCAGGGCGGTGCGGCGTACCGCGAAACGGGTGATGCCCCAGCGGCGGCCGTGCTCGCGTACCGCATCGACGATCTCGTCCGCCGTGCCGGCCAGCAGGTAGGGCGCCGCCCGCAGCTCGCTCTCGGGCATCGCCAGCTCCGCGGCCTTGGCGGCGTAGAAGGCGCCCGCGTCGTCGGTGATCTGCACCTGCTGCACCAGCGCCTCGATCGGCTTGCCGGCGGCCAGCTCGACCTGCGCGTCGATCTCCGCACCGCGCCAGCGCACCTCGTGGCTGTGCCCGTCGGCCAGCGTCCGGCCGAGGCCGGACAGCCCGATCACGTCGGCATGTGCCGCCGCCCAGCGCAGCAGCCGCGAATTCCCCCCGCCGAACAACAGCGGAACCCTTTCCTGTACGCACACAGGCGCCCCAAGCGCAGCCCGCAGCATCGTCAGCTCCGGCACGTCAACGGTCACCTCCGCACCGGCCAGCAGCTGGGCAGTGGCCTCGGCGACGGCGATGAACCGCTCGACCCGCCCCGCCACCCCGGGCCGGACCCTGCCGACCGCCGCCCACTCGGCCGGGGTGTGCCCGGCGCCCAGCCCGAGCACCGCCCGCCCACCGGAGACCACGTCCAGCGTGGCGACGTCGGCGGCCAGCAGGATCGGCTCCCGCACCCCGGCGTTCACCACGTACGACCCGAGTTTGATCGTGCTTGTCACCGCCGCGGCGGCGGCCAGCGCGACGAACGGGGACGGCCCGGAACCCGGATGATCGGCGACGTACAGGGCGGTGAAGCCCGCAGTCTCGGCACGCCGGGCGGTGTCGAGCCATTCGGCGGCGTTCTCGGGATGGACCTGGAGTGCGAAGGTGGCCATCTCCGCACTCTGCCGCCCCGCGAGCGGCCGCGTCAGCCCCGTTCGCGGTCGGCGTAGCCGATCTTCGCCGAGCGGAACGCCTCGCCGCACATTCACCCGTTCGCGTCACGGGCGGGCACCCGTTCGAGTGACGGGCGGGATTTACCGCTGCGGGGGACTTCGGCGGATCGCGTGGACTGTCGCGTCCTCCGCGGTCGCCACCCGCATGCCGTGCAGATAGCCGTCGGTCTCGCGCCGTTCGCCGTACTCGGCGAGCCGCTCGTCGAGCACCCGCATCTCCCGCTCGCGGTCGGCGGCCAGTTCCACCCGGAGTTTCGCCAGCAGCTCGCCGACCCCGGACCCGGCCTCGCCGACGGTCGCGGGCTGCCCTCGGTGGACCCGGGCCAGGATCTGGTCCCGGGAGAAGACCACCAGCACCGCCAGCCAGCCCAGCACGAACAGTCCGGTCAGGACGGTGAATACGGCCAGCGGCTGCAGCTCGGGCGGTGGGGGCGGAAGCCCGTTCGGCCCCGGGCCCGCCGGGCGCTCGGGCATGCCGACCAGCACCTCGACGATCAGCGCACTCGTGGCCGCGATGGCGCCGATGACGCAGACCACCAACAGCTTGCTGATGTGCACGTGCAACCCGCTCGCGGCGCCCCGCTCAGACATGCTGCTGAGGTTACGGACATCCCGCCCGGGACGCGAGGCCTCAGGCCGACCGCCGGCGGCGCAGCACTGTGCGATAGGGATCGAGGATGCGGTCCAGGACCGTCTCCAGGGCCTGCCGGTCGGCCGCCGGTACCGCCGAGTCGTCGGCGAGGATCCGGGCCAGCTCGTGCACCAGCGGATGGGTGGCCCTGACCTGCGGCTCCGCGCCGCGCAACCGATCCGGATAGGCCGCCACGACCAGCTCGTTGATGCTCTTGCCGAGCACTGGCGCGATCCGTTCGATCGAGCGGATCGTCGGCCGCTGCTCCTCGCTCAGCCAGCGCAGCACCACCGACGGATCGGTGCCGGCCGCTCGCGCGAAGTGGGTCGGCGTCGGGAACCGGGCGGTGCGGATCGCCTCCTTGAGGTAGGCGCCGAAACCCACCGCGGGCTGGGCTGAACTCATCGCCGAAGCATAGGCGCAGAGTGCCGGGACCACGAAGGATGATTGGTTGAAGCGCCAACCGATGCTAGCGTCGTTTGCTAGATAACCAACGGCGAGAGGTCGAGACCCATGGTTCCCGCGATGGTGTGGTCGAGCGTGCTGGTGGCCGGCGTGGCCTTCCTGTTCGTCGCGGTCATCCTCAAGCGAGCACAGAACCCGGAAGACCTGGGCGGCGTACGCACCAGCACGCCCGTTCCGCTCCCGCCCCTGCCGCCGCTCGGGGCGCTGCCCGGACCCGAGCCGCTCGCCCCGGCCCCGGCCGGCCGGGTGACCGCTGCCCCCGTCGCAGTTCCGGCCCCGGGTCCCGTGGGCGAGCCCGTCCCGGTCCCCGCCGCGGCCCGCAGTTCCCGCAACAACGGCTTCTCCCGCTTCGCGCCGCGCCGACCACGAACCGCCGCGCAGGCCCTGCCCCGCTGATCGGGGCGACCCTTCGGACAGTGCACGCGGGTCGATCATCTGTCCTGTACGGGGGCGGAAACGCCATTCCCGCCGACCGGTATCGCCCCTTCCGGGGGTGGTCGTGAACGCCCGCGGCCCAGAGCCCGAGCACTGACGAAGGGATCGGTCCGGACGGGAAAATCATCGCGGATTAATGACCGAATCGGCAGATACGTCGAGATCGTTGACCGAATTAGACGTGTAAAGTAGGCCGAACCGGGCACAGGCGCGGTGGTGAAAACACCCGAATCCGAGGAGAACAACGTGATCGATCCTCTCCTGGCGGGCACCGGAACCAGCCTGTTCCTCTCGCCCCATCTCGATGACGCCGTGCTGTCGTGCGGCGCCTTGATCAAGGCCCTGGCCGATCGACAGAAACCCATTGTGGCGACAATTTTCACCGAGACGGATCGGCCGCCGCACACATTCGCCGCCCGGACATTACTGCGGCAATGCGCCGCCGGCAGTGGCGCGGAACTGTTCACGACCCGCCGCCGGGAGGACGCGGCGGCGCTGGGCGGCATCGGCGCCGACCTGATCCACCTGGGGTATCCGGACGCCCTCTTCCGGCGCCGCACCGAGCCGCCGAGCCGCCTCGGCCGACTGGTCCCGGAGTTCGGCCACCTCTACCCCACGTATCGCTTCGACATCGCCCGGGGCCGGGTCTCCCGCGCCGACCAGCCGATGATCGACCGGATCATCAGCGAGGTCACGGAGGTCGTCCGGACGGTCGGCGCGGAGCGCGTCTTCTGCCCGCTGGCGGTCGGCCGGCACGTCGACCACGTCATCACCCGTACGGTCGGCGAAGCCCTGCCGGGCACCGTGATCTTCTACTCCGACTTCCCCTACAACCAGGCCCACGCGCCGGAGTCGGCGTTCCTGGCCCGATACGATCTCCGCGCGGCGGCCTGGGCTCGCGGGCTGGCCGGCAAGCAGCGGTTCATCCGCGACTACGGCAGCCAGATCGCCTGCCTCTTCCCCGGCAACCGGATCCCCGCCGCCCCGGAGATCTACTACTCCCGCGCGTTCTGAGCATCCGTTGCCTTTCAGTGAGTAAATGTGAACTCACGATCGACAGCCGTCCGTTGCCGGGCGGCGTTGACCCCCGGAGGGTCTAGACGCTTCACGGCCCGCTGCCCTGCCTACTCGCGTAGGTCTTACGGGTCTTACGCAGGCTCCACGTCCTGTTTTAGCGTCGCCCGGCAACTCCCAGGTCGACGTGCCGCACCAGGGCGGCGAGATTACGGGCGGCGTTGACGTCGCGATCCAGGGACATGCCGCACACGGTGCAGTGGTACGTACGCTCAGCTAGGGACAGTTTGGGTTTCACCGTCTGGCAGCCTGAGCAGGTTTTGGAGCGGGGGTACCACCGGTCGGCAGCGTGCAAGGTGTTGCCGAACGGCGAGGTGTGGCCGATAGGGCTCGAAGCGCAGGGGAAGCAGAACGGGCCCGAATAGTTGAAATCTAACGGCTCGAGGCCGACCTAAAGATCAAACTCTCCATCCTTCGCCCCGGCGATGAAGGCGGCCCACTCGGTCGGGGTGAAGGTCACGACGGGGCCGGCGGGGTCTTTGGAGTCACGGACGGCGACGGCCTGGTCCAGGCGAGCGACTTCAACGCACTGCCCTTGGCCGTTTGAGCGGCTGGAGGTGCGCCACACCGCCGCGGCCTGCTCTGGCGCAGTCATGTCTGCGCCCTCCTTCTTCTGTAGAAAGACCTCGAAGGATTTAGGGGCCTGAGATCAAGGAACGTCCTCCCTGGTGGGATAGGCGGGCTTGGTGTCCCAATACCCCATTGAGGAGGACGTTCGTGGCCCAGCGTAGC
>JAVHVY010000249.1:0-9640 GCA_032160305.1 Actinoplanes sp. | reverse complement strand
ATAGCATCGTACTATGCTGCCACACTGACCCGCATAGTGCCGGGACCGCAACAGCGGGTCATGGAAGACGCCCACACGCGCGACCTCGGCACCGTGCCCACTCCGCCGGAGCCCGCCGCCTGGCCCGCCGGAGCACCGGACCGAATGAGGTGATGTCGTGTTGGTCGCTGTCGTGATCTCTGCGTTGCTGGTCGGCTTCCTGGCCGGGCTGCTGGCGTTCAAGGTCAAAGGCCGGTGGTGCCCGCACTGCGGCGCCACCACGAGTGATCTGACCCGTCAGCACGCGAGGCGTGTGCCGTGACCACGCTCAAGATCGGCGACGTGATTGCCATAGAAGAGCGGGACTACAAGTACGGGTCCGGTCGGCTGATCTTGCGGGTCACCACCATCGGCGGTCGGCAGAGCACAGCCGATGGCGACTGGATCGAACTCGATGGGCTCGCACTCGGACCGGACGGCACCCAACTCGAAGCACAGCCGCGCCATGCCTCCGTTCGGGTGACTGCGTTGCATGGTCAGCGGCGGCCGGGGACGCGGCCCTGAACACCATGATCGAACCGGATCGGAACCGGTCCGCATGGCTGGCGTCCCGAGCGGTTGACGCGGAACATACTGCGCACCCGAAGTCGGTGCGCGCTCCTTTTGGTGGCTCCCTTCGCTGCGTGACCGCGTACTCCGTGGCGGTTGGGAACGGGCAGGGCGTACCACGCTGGTCACGCTCTTCTGGAGCGCTTTGCCCCGTTGACCGCGTGGTACGCCCGCCCACTTTCCGAACGTTGGGGGCAGTCAGATGACCACGACATACCACGGTGGAGAACAGATCGATCACGCGCAGGCGGTGCTCGACAGGCACGCAGTGTCCAGCGGCGATGGGTTGTGCGTGACATGCGGCGTGCTCGGCCCGTGCCCGGAGCATGAGGCCGCGGCCAAGGTGTTCAGCCGGTCCGCGCACCTGCCCCAACGACGGCCCGGAGCCACACGGCCGGAGTTGCTGGGCGCGAACCGAACGGGATTCCACTGGCTCTCGCAGCAGGCGAGCTGAGGTCGGCCAACCGGTACCGCGTCCGCTGAGCCGGCCCGGCTCCATCGCGCACCGCTGCAGAGTGCGTGGGAGCCCGAATCGGCTGTGGTCGAGCGCTCGGGGGCCTCGGCCAAGGAGGAGTCAGAAACCATCGTGAACGGCGAGGCGATCCACGTGGGCGGCGGCCCGCCCGGCGGCATGGCACGGGGGCCGAGGCGCACTCATGGCGCCTACCAGGTGTCCCACGGAGGCCTTGACAGCAGACCGTCACCTTCACCCAGAAATGGGCAGCGGTTGCCGCCGGATGCTGACAAAGATCTCGCGGCTTCGAACTACGAGCCGACGCGGCCCATCTCGCCCACGAATCAGCGGACCAAGGCACTGACGGCTGACTGCTTGACGGGCAGACCATCGGGTCCTTTGACGTAGGGGCCTCGCCAGAGGACACGATGGGTTTGCAGGGTCGGATACCACTGCTCGACCTTGTGCATCCGGACGATCCATCGGGAAGTCCACTGGACGGGGTTGCCACTCTCTGGATCGTCGCGCACGCGACGCCGTTCGCGCAGCGTGACAACGCTGACGTCCGGGCTCGTTCGTGCACGCTTGGCGGTCGCAATAGCCGAATGTGGAATGTCGGCCTGCTCGACCTCCGCGACCCGCTGTTCACAGAGCCGCCAGAACGCCATGAGATAGCGCCGAGTCAACGTGTCTTCCGGATCACTGACTGGTGCCCCTGATAGATACTCACCGACGGCGCACGTTGTGTCTATCCCGGAAGCCTCGGCAATTTTTCGGCCGGTTTCGCCATCCTCCCGGAACAGCGAGGCCCGGATATCCATTTCCAGTGGGGTGGCTCGCATGTCGTGGTGAAACGGGAGCGCATCCTTGGATCCAAGTATCAGAGGGGGGAATGGCTCACCGTGCATGCGTGCTTGTTCGGCGGCCCGGTCGAACGACGCCACGTGAACGGGCCCGTAGGTGTCGATAAACGTCGTGACGCAGACGCCGGGCCGGGAGGCTCGGTTCGGCTGGTGAAAGGTAGTCGGCGACCACATTATTGCGCGCACGTCCGCCACGTCGCCTGCTGCGTTGACGCGCAACAGGGCACTGGGGAGCACGACCAGGCCAGCAGGCGTCGGCAGGTCCGCCTCGTCAACCCGGTTGAGGTCGTCCAAGGACAGAGTCTCCGCTGCGGCAACCACGACGTCGTTCATCGCTGGAGAAACGACGAACAGGGACGACACCCCCAGTTCATTTGCCGAGTCTCGTACGTAGCGCTCGGCGTATTTGTCAATCATCCCCGAGTACGGAGGTGGATAGCCCATCGGGGCCAGGACCTTTTCGGCCGCGGCCTGCCGCGTGCCGTACATCTTCAGCCACAGGTTGAAGGCAGCGGCTAGCCCGTGCGTCTGCCAGACGACCGGGGTCTGCGCACGGGCGAGGTGGAGCACCGTCTGAGTTCGGGCCTCGCGGGCGAATCGGGCCGCGCCTGCGACAGTCCATGCTTTATGGTCATCGCGCACGCCATCTCGGGCCATATCGATTACCCCCAACAGGTCGATCTGTGGCTCTGGGCTTCGTTCTCTCACTGACGTCTGCGTAATTCGTGTCGGTGTTCTTACTCGCGGTATTGGCGTAAGGCAATAGCTCGATACGTCAGAACGATCGTGCGGCTTGTCGCTGGTGCCACGGTGGTCCGCAGAATATGGTCGAGTGTGTCTGGGTGTACGGAACCTCCGTTTTGGGATAGTGAGCGGCTGACTCACGTTGCGATGACAGGTCCACGGCTAGCGACGTTCGACCGCGCGGAAACGGCCAGATACTTCGGGTACCCATTCCCGCCGCTTGCGACGGCCGAGTCCGGTATTGGGGGCCACACCGGCGGCTCGGGAGAGTTCGGCTCCGGACGGGATGCGTCCGTGCTTTACCTCGTTTTCCCAGAATCGGCGCATCGCCGCGACAGGCGACGGGTCGCCACTGTCGTCGGTGTCTGGCTCATCAGATTCGTCCACCGGATCGTGAACGTGGTCCGAGGCTTGTCGGTGGTCACGCTCGTGTTGGCTAGTCCTTGGATGGATCTCGACCACCACAGCATCATCGGCCGTCTGGGCGTTTGCCCGGTCGCTGTCGGAAACCCTCGGGTCCGGGTCATCCTCGGACGGCGGGATCGGCTCGGCGGACTGCCCGCTCGGGATCGGTGTCGCCGGGGCTGGCACGTCCGTGTTGTCGACGGCGGGGCCGTCCTCGGGCACGGCGGTCAGCGCTATCGGCTGCACCGGCAGACCGGGGTTGGTACGCCACGCGTTGAGTTGGGCGACCGTCGCTGGTGAGGTGGCGTCCACGAAGCCGTACAGCGTGGCCATGTACATCTGCATGGCTTCCCGCTCGTCTGCGGCGTCGGCGAAGTCGGCGAGGCCGGTGTGCTCGGCGGTTTGCATGGCGAGGCGGATCACTCGACGGTGCGCGCGGCGCAGGCGCCAGGCGGACGGTGGCTTTTGGGTTTGCAGGAGGTGTAGGCGGAGTCGGGCGCGGGCGAGCCGGGCGCGGCGGCGGGCGCGGTCGACGTCCGACACGTCGCGGCCTTGGGCTTCGGCCAGCCGGAGCCAGACGAAGATCCGTTCGAGGGTGATGGCCCAGTGGACGCGTGCGACGGTGCGGCCGAGGCGGGCGGAGCGTTCGGCGGCCAGCGCGCGTTCCCACATCCAGGCGGCGACCATCGGTGCGACGAGGCGTAGGCAGACTTCGCGGAAGCTGTCGGCGTCCATCGCGGACAGGCTCGCGGTGAGGGCCGCGAGCACCCAGACGGCGATGCCATCGACGCCGGTGGTGCCTTTGTCGGGGTCGCGGAGCAGCCGCATGCGGGCCAGCAGGGCGCTGGCGAACAGGGCGACCTCGATATAGGCGAAGAACACGATCCGCAGCGAGGACTCGCCGAGGATGCTGGTGAAGAACTTCCACATGCCCGACGCCGACACGGTGGTCGCGAGGGCTGCGGCGACGACGGTGAGCAGATTGGCGGTGATCAGCGTGAGCCGGTTCGCGCCCGCCTTGCGGAGTCGGCTGGCGATGAGCAGGACCGGGCCGAGCGCGGCCAGGACGGCAAGGCTGGTCAACACGGTGGAGTGGGAGTTGTAGGCGGTGAGGATGTGCGCGGGGTTCATGGCCGGTCTACCTCGTGCTGGTTCGGTGTGCAACTCACGGGTGCACCGCCACGACGAGTGTGGCGGCGGCGATTAGGAACGGGCCGAGCGGTATCGGCGTCCCCCGGGTCAGGCGTCCGGTGCGGCGCAGGACGAGCCCGGTGATCGCGGCGGCGCCGAGGCCGAGCAGCGTCCCGCCGTACAGGTCGGTCCAGCCGTACCAGCCGAGTGCCGCGCCGATCGGGGCGGCGAGGGCCGGATCGCCCCAACCGAGCTGTCCCCGGGCGGCGACGGCTACGACCGTGAAGAACGCGGCCAAGACGAGCCCGGCCGTCACCGCCCGGATGAGCGCCGCCGTACTGCCGTCTGCGGCGAGCAGGCCGAGGAACCCCGCGGTGGTGATCGCGGTGATCCGGTGCGGTAGGCGCATGACGGCCAGGTCGATGAACGCGAGGACGATCATCCCGGTCGTCCACCAGGCGTACGCGGCGAGTGGCCAGCCGGTCAGGCCAGAGGCCAGCAGGCCGAGGGCCGCCACGACGGCGGCTGCTTCGACGGCCCCCGATGGCGGCCCGACGCGCTGGCCGCATCTGACGCAGCGGCCGGACAGGCGGACGGCGTAGTCCCAGAGCGGCAGTCCGCAGGAGCACGCGGTGCGCCAGGGTTGGTCGTCAGGCACGCTGTGTGCGGCGATGGTCCAGCGCAGCATCGGCGTGACCGCGAGAGCTGGCAACACGCGAGGGCGGCGGGTGGCAGTGGTTGCGGTCATTTGTCATCCAGGCTGTTGCGAAGCTGGTTGGCGAGCGTGAGGGTTTCCTCTTGCGGTTCGGCGTCGGCGTCGGCCAGGGCCTTGGTGAGGGCGCGGAGCAGGGTGCGAATGCCGTCGGCGTCGCCCAGGGCGTGCCGGGCGTGCATCGCTTTGACGTACAGGGCTTCGTTGTAGCGATCCATACCGATGGCCTTGTCGAGCAGGCTGGACGCGGCGTGGGGGTCGCTGTCCAGCAGGTCGTCGGCAAGCTGGAGGCGGGATTCAGTGCCCCACCGGCGGACGGTTTCGCGGTGCGGTTCGAGCCAGTCGTACTTGTGGCCCTCGGCGAGTGGTCCCGTATAGAGGTCGCAGGCGGCGGTAAGGAGTTCCCGCCGGTCGGGTCCGGAGGCGATGGTGGCCTTGCGCAGGAGATCCCGCAGGGTCCACACGTCCACGTCGACGGTGGCCGGGTCGAGGCGGTAGCGACCTGCGGTCTTGATGACGTAGTTGTCCTTGGGGTCGGCGGTGCCGGCGCGGCCGAGGACGTGGCGCAGGTTCGAGGCGTTGGTGTGTACGCGTTGGTCGGCTTGGCTGATCCGGGCGTCGGGTTCGAGGTATTCGCCGATCTCGCGGGTGGCGGCCCCATTCGGGTGCACGGCCAGGTACACGGCCAGTTCGATGGCTTTGGTCCGCAGCGGCCGGCCGTCCGCGGTGATGCCCTCGATACGCGGCGGCCCGAGGACGCGGAGCCGGGCGCGTTCCGGTCGGCCGGGGGCGGGCATCGGCTGGCTGGCCGGTTCGGTGTCGGCGGCCGACGGGTCGGTGCGGCTGGCGTGCAGGGGCACGACCGTGACTTCGACGACGGGCGAGGCGATGGCCGGTGGTTCACCGGTCTGCGCCTCCCGCAGCGTGGTCAGAATCTGGGTGGCCACGGCCGGTTCGAGGACCGGCATTCGGGCCGGGGGCGGCTTGGCGGGCTGACCAGACACGAGCGCGGTGTGCCCGTCGGGGGTGATCGTCACGGTGGGGCCGTGTGCCCAGTCGCCGAGCAGCAGGGCGGACAGGCCCAAGCCCTCGCCGAGGGCGAGCGCGACTTTGGTGCGCATGCGGGCGCCGGCGGGCGGCGTCTCGATGATGAGCAGGACCTGCGGTAGCGCTTCTTCGTCCGGGGCGGCCTGGCGTAGTTCGTCGAGGTCGGTCAGGGCGTGTTCGTCCAGGATGCGGCTGCGGTGCAGCAGCAGGGCGTCGATCGTGGTGAGGGCGTCATCGATGTTGTCGGCGACGTGCAGGCGGGGCCAGGGGCCGAGGGTTACTACGTCCGGGCCGAGCAGGGTGGCGAGGGTGGCGGCGTCGATGACGACTTCGCCGCGCATGTCGGGCTGTTGGGGGCTGCCGGAGGCGAGCACGGCGACCAGCGCGGCGCGGGCGGCGGCGTGCGCGCCGTCGCCGACGATCCCAGTCCCGCCCGGCGGTAGGGCCGCGAGGTCGGGCACCGACGTGGGCGGGTCGACGGCTGTGATGTCGGGGTGGGGCAGGTCGGGGTGGCGGATGACGGCCCGCCGTACGGCGGCGACGGGTGGTGGTAGTTCGGTGGGCGGGTCGTCGTCGGATTCGCCGGTGTAGCGGCGGCGGCGTTGCAGCCACACCAGCGCGGCGGCGGCGCTGATCAGGGCGGCGAGGCTCCACGGCAGCCAGCTCAGCGGGGAGAGCTGCACCCCGTGCTCGTCGCTGGTCACGCCGGGACTGGCGTGCGCCGTCGCGTCCTCGTCGTCGGATGCCGACGGCGAGGGTGACGCCGGCTGGTGCGAGGCAGGCGCCGGCGACGGCTCGGCGGGCGGCGTCGATGCCGAGACGCCGGTGAGGCCGCTGGTCGGCGTGGTGACGGCTGTGCTCGGTGCGGGGGCGGGGGTTGCGGTAATCGGGGCCGGGTTCGCTGGCGGCGATGCGGGTGTCGTCGTGGTCGGCGGGTGGGACGGCGGTCGGGGCGGCGTGACCGGTCGCGCGTCTGTCGGTGGACGGGCGTCGGTGGGCAGCCGCAGGTCCCAGCCGGGGTAGATCAGGTTGCAGTCGCGCAGCGTGCCACCGACGCGCGGGAAGTGCTTGTGGTTGTTCAGCTGACAGATTTCGTGCCACCGGTTCGCGTCGCCGAGCCAGCTCTTGGCGATCTTGGACATGTTGTCGCCGCGCTGCACGACATAGAAGTAGTCCTGGTCGCCGACGCGCACTGTCGCCGTGAACTCGAGGTGCTGGGTCAGGAGAGCGGCGGGTCGGGCCGCCGTCGGGGCGGGGTTCGCGGCGGCGGGCAGCGGGTTGGCGGTGGCCGCCGTCCCGGCCAGGAACGTGCCCAGCAGAATCGAGCTGACCAGGACGGCCGCGGCGCCCCGCATCGGGTTCAAGTACGGGCGGGTGTCGCCGTCGCGGATGCCTCGGACAGCGTCGCGCAGCTCGGCGTACACCGCTTGGGTGAACAGCGCCCAGGCGAGCCAGATCGCGATGGCCAGGGCGTTGAGGACCATGTGGTCGGTGACGCTGCCGGTGATGAACGTGGTGAGGCTGTCGGTGTCGGGCAGGGTACGGGGAAGCGGCCAGCCCACGCCGATGACCAGGAGGGCCGGGATCCCGCCGACGACAGCCAGCAGGGCGGTGCCCGCCGTGGTGCGGACGAGCATGCGGCCAACCCAGGACAGCATCAGCGAGTCTCCTTCCTGGTCAAGGGGTGATCGCGGTGGCCGCGGCGGTCGCGTGGACGGGGATGCTGGTGACGCCTGCGAGGTTCAGTAGTTGGGTACGTTGCGCGGTGGTGACGGTGACGGTGACGGTGTTGCCTGCGACGGTGACCGTGCCGGGCAGTCCGGCGCGGGCGATCCAGCTCGCGGCGGTGGCGCGGGCCTTGGTCGGGTCGAGTCGGACGATCCCGCGGGTGCGTAGGGCGGTGATGTCGAGTTCGCGTGCCCCGGCGCGGGCGGCGGCGTTGGCAACTTCGCGGGCGTTAACCTTCGTGGACACGGCCAGGCCAGCGTCCAGGACGAGTCCGCCGAGCAGGAGCGCGGCGGCCAGCCAGACCACCACGAACGCGGTGACCATCCCACGGTCCTGCCTCGACCGACTTTGCGTACGACCCGTTTGGGTTCGGGTATTCGTCGTGGTGGTCATGTGCCTGCCCGGTACGTGTCGATCGGCTCGGTCGCCGAGGCTGTCGCGGTTTTGGTCGCGCCGATACTCGGCACTCCCAAGTCATCCAGCCGCATCACGCACGCCACTTGGACGGTGACGGAGCCGCCTCGGCGGAACTGACGGGTGTCGGTGGTCGCGGTGCAGGCGAACTTGCTGCCCGAGGCCATCGCGCGGGCCGCGCGGGTGGCGGCGGTGCGGGCGGTCGCCGGATTGGCGGCAGCTGCAGCGGCGCGGGCGGCGGCTGACGCCACCGCGTGCGCGTCGATCGCCGCGGACGCGGCTCGGCCGCAGAACACCATGAACAGCGCCAGCAGGATCAGGAACGGCACGACGAACACGGCCAACTCGACGGTCACCGAGCCGCAGTCGCCGGCCCCGCGAAGGCGACGTCCGTCGCTTGCAGTCGTGAGCGGCGCGGGGCCATCGGATCGGCGGGGCAAGGGACGTACCTCCTTCCGAGTTTCGCGGTTCAGCGGACGCGTTCGACCGGTGCGGTGACCGTGACTTTGACCGGGAACGCAAGGCCAGGGATGACGGGCTCGGCACGGCCCGTGATGGTGATCGTGGCGCTGGCCGCAGTGCGGGTCGCGGTCACCGAGGTCGCGGACAGCGCCCCGCCGGACAGGTCGTGCAGCAGTGCTTGGGTTTCGGTCTTCCCGGCGTCGGCGGTGCTGCCGTACGCGCGGGCGGTCTGCACGCCCTCGTTCGCGGCGGCCTGCGCCATGTGGCTGGCGTGTTCCCACAGGGCGAACTGGACTGACGCCATCAACAGCAGGCCGAGAAGGGGGGTGGCCAGCACCAGCTCGACGCTGGCCGACCCCCGATCCCGCCCACGGCGCGGTGCCCGACGGGTCACAGCGTGACGCCCTGGATCTTCTCGAGCACCTTGGGTCCGAGAATCGCCAACGCGGCCAAGGCGAGCGCAACCAGGAACGCCGTCACCGCGATGGCTTCGGTGGAGTAGCCGCCGTCCGGGCCGCGCCGCCGCGACCGATCCCCCATGTCGTTCGCGCACGCGACTGCGTAAGCGGCCAGTTGATGAAGCACTGTTACCTCTCGTGTTGTTCGCGGCCCCGAATACAGGGCCTGGTATCGAAAACTGGTAGAGCGGAGGCGCAACTAGAAGGTGCCGAAGAGGTTGGTTGCCAAGGCAGGATCGAATAGGCGGATCCCGACAACGCCGAGCGCTACCAGGTACGCCACGACCAGACCGACCAGCACGGGGGTGTTGTTCGTGACGTAGCCGCCCCTCGGGCCGTCCCGCACCCGGTCTCGTGTCCGGTGGGCGAACGCTGCTGCATGCGCGGGCAGCCGATGTGCCATGTGCCGTACCTCCCGGTGGTGGTGGCCCGGATGCCGGGCCAGGTGTCGAATTTCGTAAGCCCCAGACGCCTCTAGGAGGCGCCGAATAGCGACTTGGCGACGGCGGGAAGAAACGTGGAGGATCACGATGCCGACGATCGCCGCGACGGCGAGCACGACGAGGAACGCGAACACGACGATCTCCTCGGTAGAGCTGCCGCCGTCGCGACCGCGCCGCCTTGACCAGTCCCG
>JAVHVY010000217.1:0-30000 GCA_032160305.1 Actinoplanes sp. | reverse complement strand
CCCTTCTCGCGGCAAAAATCGCCAGCACATCAACGCACTCAATTCGGCAGCTGAATGCGCTGGCAAAGGCCGTGCAACGCTCCCGCAGCGCCTGATTGACGGCGATGCCGCCGACCTGCGCCCCGGGTTTGAGCCGAAATTCTTCCAGGTCCGTGCGCATGTGACTCATGTCACGTCGATTGGGGAACCGTGGGCGATCAGGCTTTCGTCTTGCTGGTTGTGAGACGAAGCCTGGATGCGGCTGACGAGGACGAACTCGTGCGCCGTGCCGCCGTCGGCGACCGGCGCGCATTCGACGAGCTGTACCGGCGCACGTCGCCGTGGCTGCTCGCCCGGTTGCGGCGCCGGTGCGCCGACGACGACGTGGTCGCCGACGTGATGCAGGAGACCTACCTGGCCGTCTGGCGGGCCGCGGGCAGCTTCGCCGGGTCGGCCACGTCGGGCAGCGCGGTCGGCTGGCTGTGGACCATCGCCGGCAACCGCCTCGTCGACGCGTTCCGGCGGAGAGCACGGCAGAACCAGGTACCGGCGGTGCCCCTCGCCGAGACCGTCGCCCCGGCCGCCGAGGACGAGGTCCTGGCCGGGCGGGTCGGCCATGAACTGGAACAGGCCCTGCTGGTCCTCCCGCCGGAGGCGCGACAGGTCCTGCGCGCGATGGTCCTCGACGGATTCTCGTTGCGAGAGACGTCCCTGCTGCTGGGCGTGCCGGAGAACACCGTGAAGTCCCGGGCCCGGCGGGCGCGGATCGCTCTTCGGGAGGCCCTGTCATGACCGCCTGCACCGAGCGGCACATGCCGGAACGTACCCACAGCGCCGCAGGCGAGGGCCAGAAGGGCATGACTAAGGAGGGCAACGCATGACCATGCATCCGAGTCCTGCGGTGATCGCCCGTTACGCCGATCGGGAGGCGGATCTCGACGAGATCACGGTGTGGTCGGTCGAGGTTCATCTGGAGGCCTGTGCGCACTGCCGGGCCCTGCTGGTGGGCGGCACGACGGACGACGTTCGGGCATTGCTCGCCCGGGTCGCCGCCGGTGTGGGCCAGGACATTGCCGTGGGACCGGCTCCGGATCGCCGCCGGCGCTTTTCGGTGGTGCGGAACCGTTGGTTGGTCTGGCATCTGGTGCCGTGGCTCACCATGACGATGGCGGTTCTGGGTTGTGCGGTTCTGCTTCAGGCGCTGACTCCAGGTCTGCCGTCGCTGGTGTCACTGCTGGCTCCGGTGGCACCGTTGCCCGGAGTGGCTTTGGCGTGGAGTCGGCGCCACGATCCGGCCTGGGAGCTGATTGCGGGCGCGCCGGCGGCCGGACTGGGGATGCTGTTGCGGCGTACGGCTGCGGTGTTGGCTGTGGTGGTGCCGGCCCTGGCCTTGGCGAGTACCCGTTCCGGCGGCTCGTTGGCCTTGACGCTGTTGCCGTGTCTGGCTTTCACTGCCGCGACGATCGCGGTGGGTGCCTTCGTCGGTGTGCGGCTCGCCGCTTATGGGCTCGGTATCGCCTGGGCGCTGGTTGTGGTGGTGCCGGCCGTGGTTACCGCTCACCTGCCGACGATATTGCAGCCGGGGAGTTCTCTCGGGTGGGTGCTGCTCACCGTCGTGCTCGGCGGTTTCGTGGCGACTCAGACCAACCATTTCAGGTGGTTGTCCAGCCACAACTGATCTATCGGATTATTGCCTACTTTTGGAGGATGCTGATGCGTACGGTGAGCTCGACTGAGATGGTCCCTGCCACCTACCCCTGGGTGGTCCATGCCGAGGGACTGCGGGTGCACGCCGGCCGGCATCTGGCCGTGGACGGGCTCGATCTGACCCTGGGTACCGGCGTTCACGGTCTGCTCGGGCCGAACGGTGCCGGTAAGACCACACTGATGCGCGCGTTGGCCACAGTGCTGAAACCCGACGGTGGTCGGCTTACCCTGCTCGGTGAGTCGGTGGACGGCCGCGCTGATCTGCGGCGGGTGCGTCGCGGGCTCGGTTATCTGCCGCAGCAGTTCGGGTTCTATCCCCGTTACACGGTGCGGGAGTTCGTCGAGTACATGGCGTGGCTCAAGGAGATGCCGAAGGCCGCTATTCCGGAGGCTGTGCAGCGGGCGATCGATCGGGTCGGTCTCGCGGCGAAGGCTGGTGCGCGGATGAAGACGCTCTCCGGTGGCATGCTGCGCCGGGCCGGTATCGCGCAGGCGATCGTGAACGACCCGGCGGTGCTGTTGCTCGACGAGCCCACCGTCGGCCTCGACCCGGAGCAGCGCCTGGACTTCCGCGGGTTGCTGCGCGATTTCGGCGTCGATAGTTGTGTCTTGGTCTCTACTCATCTCGTGGAGGATGTGGTGGCCGCGTGTACCGACGTGGTGTTGATCAATGAGGGTCGGCTCGTCCATCAGGGCACGCCGGATGACCTGATCGCGCAGGGCGGCGAGGGTGACGCCGGAGACAGTCCGGCCGAGCGGGGCTACTCCGCGCTGCTGCGCCGCCATCGGGCGGTGGCGTCCCGATGAGCCGTATCCTGGGCATCGAACTGCGTCGTTCCGCGGCGCTCGGGTCCGCGCTGGTTCTGCTGGTGGTCGGCTGTGTGCTGCTCTTCTTCGTCGGAGGTCCGGTGTTCGTGACCGGATGGCTGCAACTGGCCATGACGCAGCGGGAATATCTGGCGATTCTGTGGCCGTTGGCGCTGGCTGCCGGCGCCTGGCAGGCACGCCGTGAGCACCGGTCGAACGTGGCGGAATTGTTCGCCAGCACTGCTCGGCCACGGACACACCCGATGGTGTCGACGCTCGGTGCGATGACTATCGCGGTGGTGGGCGGATACCTCGCGATGGGGATCGCGGGGGGCCTGTGGATCATCGGCACCGCCCGGTACCTGCCGGTGTCGGTTTTCGCCGTCACGGCCGTCGGCGGTCTGGCGCTGATCGCGGCGGTCTGGCTCGGCCTGGCGATCGGCCGATTGCTGCCGTCCGCGAGGACCGCTCCGGCGCTGGCCGTGGCGGGCTTGGGGTTACTGCTGATGCTTCCCGCTGCCACGCGTCCGTGGGGGTGGCTGGCCCTGGTGTTCTCGCCGATATCCGAGATGAACATGCCACACCCCTACCAGGCCGTGCCCAACCGGGCCAGCGTCGCTCAGGCCGTCTGGCTGGCCGCTCTCGCAGTCACCGCCGTGACGCTGCTCGCCTCCAGTGGCTGGCGCACCCGGGTGGCGGCTCTGCTGCCGGCCGTGCTGGGCGCCGCGCTGGCGATCACGGTCATGCCCCACCAGGAACGGGTCGTCGTGAACGCGGTCGACCCGGTGGCGAGGGAGCTGGTGTGCGCCAAGGATGAACCGCGGGTGTGTGTCAGCCGGGTCCATTCCGGGCTTCTGCCCGAGGTGGTCGTGCCGGCTCGGGAAGCTCTGACGCTACTGGCGAAGCTGCCTAATGCGCCGACTCAGGTGCATGAGGACACCACCACTTTCTTCCCCGACTTTTTCCCGCCGTGGCACGAGGACGTCGTACTGTTTGATCTCAAAGTCGGTCAGAACGGTCACCTGGACAAGACCGGTATGCAGGCGGCAATCGTGTCCGATGCGTTCCAAAGCCCAGCCAAGTGTATGAAGTCCCATGTTACGGGCTGGGACAAGGGACTTGCGGCCGCGTACTGGCTGATCGGACGTGAGCCGGTGGCCAGCGGACCCAAAGATCCGACGATGGCTCTCGGATACGATTCGACGGACATCGCGAAAGCCGTGCAGCTCTGGCAGATGCTGCGAGGACTGCCCGACAACGAGGCGAAAGCCCGGGTGGCGGCACTGCGCCAGGCCTCTGGGAACTGTTCGGCCGGCGAGCAGCTGAGTTCTCCGAGTACGCCATGAGGTGGCTTGCGCTGTATCTGCGTTCTCGGCGGGTCCCGATAGCGCTGGTCGCGACCGGCGGCGTGGCGGTGGTGATGTGGTCACTGTGGTCGGCGTCCTCCGACAGCCGTACGGTGGCCCAACAGATGGTCGTCCTGACGGTGTTGCTGCTGGTCGCCGCCCTGACCGCCACCCTCGGCGGCCCTGACGACGCCTTGGAGGCGACGGCCGGGTTTCCCTGGGCGCCGCGACGGGTCGCGCACCTGCTGGCGGCATTCCTGATCGTTGTGGTGCTGCTGCTGGTCACGCTGGCCACCGGGGCCTACTTCGGTCCTGCTCAGCTGGTGGTCCGCGACGCGGGCGGGCTGCTGGGGCTGACCGCCTTGTGCGCCGCGACGATCGGCACCGCCCGAGCCTGGTTCCTGCCGCTGGGCTGGACGATGGCCGCGGTCGTGTTCCCTCAACCGGAACCGGCCATCGGGCGGATCCTGACCTGGCAGGCACAGCCTGCGGTGAGTACCGTCGCGACCGTGACGGCCGCGTTGATCGCACTCGGTGGGCTCATCGCGTACGCGGTGGCCGGCCCGGCCCGGCGCGCCCCCGCCGAAGCCGCCCAGTCCTGACCGGGACGCCCCGCCGTCTCGAAGGCAAACGCCGCAGCCGCGTGACTCGGGGCGAAATCGAGGAGATCGGCATGACGCGAAGCCCGCGGAACCAGGCCGGTTACCCTCGCCTCCGACTGCCCCGCCGGCATCCGCACGGGCGCGAGTAGCCAGTTCTCGGCGCTGCCCACCCCGTTGCGTGGCGGGCGGCGGTGTTGTGAGCAGTAGATCATCGGCTGTCTCCGAGGAAGTGCCGGATGGCGGTCAGCCAGGAGGCCGGGTTGTCGAAGTGGGCCATGTGGGCCGCCTCGGGGATTTCGGCGAGGGTGCTCGCCGGGAGTTCGGCGTGCAGGCGGCGGGCCACGTCGACGGGGAAGCTCATCTCGCGCGCGCCGTGCAGAATCAGGGTCGGCCCGCCCCAGGCACGGAGGATGCCGGCCGGCTCGTCAGGGCCGCCCGGGTGCAGGGTGCCGCCGGCGTACGGGCGGTTGAAGTCGCTGGAGAAGCGGACGCCGGCGAGCACCCGGTGCCAGGCGTCGAGCCGGTCGAGCCGCCAGATCTGCCGGGGCGCGTCGGCGTAGGCCATCGCCCGGCTGAGCGCACCGTCCGGGGCGCCGGGAGCGGTCAGCAGCGGGTCGTCGAAGCCGACCTCGGTGCACAGCGCGCTGCGCTGCCGGTAGTCCGGCGAGTTCAGCTCGAAGTCCGGGTAGGCCGTGGTCGAGGCGAGCAGGAGCCGGCGGACCAGGCCTGGGTGCTGATCGACCACCCGCATGGCGATCCGGCCGCCGTAGGAGAAGCCGAGCACGTCGGCCGGGCCGGGGCCCGACTCGCGGATCAGGGCGGCGACGTCGTCGGCGAACAGCTCCGGTTGCAGCTGGTCCTCCGAGAGGTCGCCGACCGGTCGGGTGCGGTGACTGCGCCCGCAGCCGCGCAGGTCGAAGACGACCACGTGGGCCACGTCGGCCAGCTCGGCCACGGCCGGCAGCAGGTAACTGTGATCCCAGGTCGGGCCGCCGTGGATGACGATCAGCGCAGGCAGCACCGGATCGCCGAACCGGCGTACGAAAAGGTCGACGCCGTTGATCCGCAGCACGCCGCCGGCGGTCACCGGACCGCCGGGATCAGCTCGGCCGGCAGGTTCCCGACCCGGTTGCCGGCGGGCCGGCACGACCACCCGGCACTGTGTACGCGGTCGCACAGGAGGCGGGGCCCACCAGGCCCGGAGGCGGGGTTATCGGGCATGGTCCGAACTCCTTGCTGGGCTGGGAGCGGGCGGGTTGGCCGGCCGGCGGACGCGATCAGGCCAGGGCGACCGTCAGCAGCAGCAGCCACTGTGGGTCGCGCAGGCGGTCGCCGTACAGGTCACGCAGGCGGGTCATCCGGTAGCGCACGGTCTGCGGGTGTACGAGCAGGACCGCCGCCACCTCCTCGCGGCGGCCCTGGTGCAGCAACCAGCCCCGCAACGTCTCCTGAAGCTTGGCCGCGGTGGCCTCTTTCTCGGCGGCCAGCGGGGCCAGCGCTTTCGCCCGCAGGTCGGCCAGGGCCTGCGGGTCGGCGGTGCGGACCAGGGTGATCAGGTGGTCCTCGGTGTCGATCACTGCACCGCGCACGCTGGGGGCGAACCGGGCGGTCCGCACCGCCCGGTCGAACGAATCGCGGGCCTGCAACCACGGCCGGGCCGGGCCGACGACGGCGCCGCGCCCGGCCAGCAGCCGCTTCAGGTGACTGCGCGAGGCACCCTCGGCGTCCGGGACCAGCAGCACGGCGGTCTCCTCCGGCCCGGTCTCGGCCGCCTGCAGGGTGCGGGCGTCGAGCAAGGCCAGCACCGAACGCGCGGCCGGCTCCGGCACCAGCACGGCGGTCAGGGTCTGCGGCGGCGCCCATTCGGCCCGTTCGGCCGCCGTGGTGCTGACGTGGGCCGGCTCGCCGGCCAGCAGGGCCTGGGCGAGCTGTTCCAGGTGCCGGGCCCGGGCCCGGCCCGAGGTCGCCAGCTCGTCGGCGTGCCCGGCGACACTGGCCGCCGACAACTCGTCGATGTAGGCGAAGACCAGCTCCGCGAAGTGCGCGGTGCTGGCGGAGTCCTGACCGTCGCGCACGCTGATCGCGGCCAGCTCCCGCCAGGAGACGCGGGCGCCGAGGCGGTAGGCCGCCAGCAGCGCGTCCAGGCTGCGGCCGCTGCGGGCCTCACCGCGACCCAGCGCGTACGCGGCCTTGAGCGCCGGGGCGAGCGGCGAGTCGGCTGGGGCGTCGGCCGAGCGGGACGCCAGATTGAGGAAGGTGCCCAGCGCGGCCCGCACGGCGGTCTCGATGCGGGGGCCGAGTTCACCGGCGAAGGCCTTCGCGTACGCGGGGACGCCCTCGGTGATCGCCTCGACCGCCTGGGCGGCGACGGCCGGCAACGCCCTCCGCAGCGGCGCGACCGCCTCGGCGGACAGCCGGAACGTCTGAGCATTGTTCATCCGGGCCTCCGTTTGTTCTCTAGGAACAATAGCGCGGCCGGGATTCCACGTGATCAGGTCAGGCGATCGTCCCCGGAACACCGCACGCTGGAGTCATGGCGGTTACCGAGACCCTGCGATCTGGCGCCTGGCGTGCCGTAGAGCTGATCACGACACCGCTGGTGCCGGCCGACTACCTCGACGTGATCGCGCCGCTACGCAACCCCGCGGTGCTGCGCGCCCGGATCGAGGAGGTCCGGTCCGAGACCCGCGACAGCGTGACCCTGGTGCTGCGCCCCGGCCGGGGCTGGCGCCCGCACGAGCCCGGCCAGTACGTCCGCCTCGGCGTGGACGTCGACGGCGTGCGACTGTGGCGGGCGTACTCGGTGACCTGCGCACCCGGCGGCCTGTCCGTCACCGTCAACGCGGTGCCCGACGGAGCGGTCAGCAACCATCTGGTCCGCACCGCCCGGCGCGGCATGATCGTGCAGCTGGAGGTGCCGGCCGGGGACTTCGTCCTGCCGGTGCCCCGCCCGGACAGGATCCTCTTCGTCACCGCGGGCAGCGGGATCACGCCGGTGATGGGCATGCTGCGCAGCCTCCTGCACGAGCTGAGCGACGTCGTCGTCGTGCACTCGGCACCTGTACGCGAAGCCGTGGTCTTCGGCGCCGAACTGCGCGCCCTCGCCGCCGCCAGCCGGATCACCCTGATCGAGCGGCACACCCGCGCGGACGGCCGGATCACCCCCGCCGAGCTGGTGGAGCTGGTGCCCGATCTGGCCGATCGGCACACCTGGGCCTGCGGCCCGAACGAGATGCTCGACGACCTCGGCGCGCACTTCGCCGAGGCGGGCATCGCCGACCGGCTGCACGTCGAGCGTTTCCGCCCTACTGTGATCGCGACCGGCGACGGCGGCACGGTGACCTTCGCCCGCTCCGGCGCCGTGGTCGAGGCCGACGGCGGCATCCCGATCCTGCACGCCGGTGAGGCCGCCGGGGTGCTGATGCCGTCCGGCTGCCGGATGGGCATCTGCTTCAGCTGTGTGCTGCCGATGACCGAGGGCGCCGTCCGCGACCTGCGCGACGGTCAGATCACCACCGCCGTCGAAGGCGACAACGTCCTGATCCAGACCTGCGTCTCCGCCGCCGCCGGCCCATGCCGGCTGGACGCCTGAGTCCGCTCCCGCCGCCCGCTCCCTGAGAAACCGAGGTACTCCGTGACGACCCTGCAGCGCAAGAGCGTGGACCCGACCGCACACCTGTCCGCGGACGACATCGAGGCGATCGGCCGCGAACTGGACACCATCCGCGATGAGCTCGTGGCCGCGCGGGGCGCCTCCGACGCCGCGTACATCCGCCGGGTGATCAAGGTGCAGCGACGCCTGGAGCTGGGCAGCCGCGCGGTTCTGCTGTTCTCGCTCTTCCCGCCGGCGTGGCTGGCCGGCACGGCCGGGCTGTCCGTCGCCAAGATCCTCGAAAACATGGAGATCGGGCACAACGTCATGCACGGCCAGTGGGACTGGATGCGCGACCCGAAGATCCACTCGACCACCTGGGAGTGGGACAACGCCTCCCCGGCCGAGCAGTGGAAGCACTCGCACAACGAGCTGCACCACACGTACACGAACGTGATCGGCCGCGATAACGACCTCGGCTACGGCATCATGCGCGTCGACGAGGGCCAGCGCTGGACCCCGGCGAACCTGGGCCAGCCGCTCTACAACTTCGTCAACGCCTGCTTCTTCGAGTACGGCATCGCCGCCTACGACCTGGAACTGGGCCGCAACCTGAAGAGCAAGAAGCTGCGTACGGCGCCCGGCTTCAAGGCACGCCTCAGGGCGGTCCGTCGCAAGATCGGCAGGCAGGTACTCAAGGACTACATCGTGCACCCGGCGCTGTCCGGCCCGTCGTTCCTGCACACCATCGCCGCGAACGCGACCGCGAACCTGGTCCGCAACCTGTGGACCCACTCGGTGATCATGTGCGGGCACTTCCCGAAGGGCGTCGAGACCTTCGAGCGCAGCTCGATCGACGGCGAGACCCGCGGCGAGTGGTACCTGCGGCAGATGCTCGGCTCGGCCAACATCGACGGCAACCGGCTGATGCACATCATGACCGGCAACCTGTCGTACCAGATCGAGCACCACCTCTTCCCCGACCTGCCGAGCAACCGCTACCAGGAGATCGCGCCGAAGATCCGGGACCTCTTCCAGCGGTACGGGCTCACGTACACCAGCGGGTCACTGCCGAAGCAGGTCGCCTCCGCCTGGGCAAAGGTCTTCCGGCTGGCCCTGCCGAACCGCGGCGCGGCCAAGATCGCACAGCAGGGACCCCGGCCGACGTCGGTCAAGCGCGCCCCGGCAAACCGCTGGCAGCGCCCGGCCGACGAGGCCGTCGCCGCACCGGCCACCTCCTGACCGATCATCCCGGCGCCCGGCAGGCTGGCGATGGCAGTGGGATGCTCGTGCGTGTGAGTGATCAGCAGAGTGCGTCCCTGCCGGACGCGGACCAGCCCGACGTCGGTCCGGTCGCCGCGCCGGGCGATCCACAGACGCCCGGCGCGACAGCGCCCAGCGTGTCCGACGCCGTTCCGCCGCAGTGCCCGACGCGGACCCGGATCTACCGGGCCGGGGTGCTGCAGGACGAGGGGTTCCCACCGGAGCAGATGAGCGAACGCCTGGCCGCCGACGACGCCGTGGTCGCCTGGCTGGACCTCTTCGATCCGACCCAGGCCGACCTGCAGATCGTCACCAGGGAGTTCGGCCTGCACCCGCTGGCCGTCGAGGACGCGATCAGCGCGCACCAGCGACCCAAGGTAGACCGCTACCGCACCCACCTGTTCGCGAACATGTACGCGGTGTCGGTCGGCCACCCCTCCGGCGCGCTGGACGCCGGCGAGATCAGCATGTTCATCACACCGCGGGCGCTGATCACGGTCCGCAAGACCGACTTCGACATCGACGCCCTGATCGCCCGGTGGGACGTCAACACCGATCTCGTCGACACCGACAACCAGGTGAGCATGCTGGTCTATGGACTGCTCGACGCGGTCGTCGACGGCCACTACGACGCTATGGAGCAGCTCGACGACGCCATCGACGAGCTGCAGACCCACCTGTTCCGGGACGGCACCCACGTCGACATCCGGCGGCACGCCTACGACCTGGGCACCAGCATCGCGAAACTGCGCCGGTTCGTGGCGCCGATGCAGGAGGCAGTCAACCGGCTGATGCGCCCCGACTCGCACCTGGTCGACGCCACCCTCGCTCCGTACTATCAGGACGTGCACGACCATGCGCTGCACACCACCGAGTCCGTCGACGCCGCCCGGGACCGGGTGGATCGGATCGCCAACACCCAGCTCAACGAGCAGAGCGCCCAGCTCAACGACATCACCCGAAGGCTCGCCGCCTGGGCGGCGATCATCGCGGTGCCCACGGCGATCACCGGCTTCTACGGCCAGAACGTGCCCTACCCCGGCTACGGCCACCATTCCGGCTTCCTGACCAGTTGTTTCGTCATGCTCGTCCTCGCCGGCGGCCTGTTTCTCTACCTGCGCCGGCGCCACTGGCTCTGACGCGGGAGGGGTCCAGGAAGGAGACGACGATGTCGGATATCGGGAGCCGCGCCCCGACCAGTCACGAACGGCGGACCGGGCTGCCCTGGGACGCGTCGTACCAGGACGGCCCCGCGCCCTGGGATGTCGGCCGCCCGCAGCCGGCCGTCGTGCGGGTCGCGGCCGAGGGCGGTTTCGCCGGGCCGGTGCTCGACGCGGGCTGCGGTACCGGCGAGAACGCCCTGCACATCGCCGCACGGGGCCTGCCGGTGCTGGGCTTCGACGTCGCGGAGACAGCGCTGGCGATCGCCCGCACCCGGGCCGCCGACCGCGGGATCGAGGCGGAGTTCGCCCTGGCTGACGCGCTGCACCTGGAACGCCTGGGGCGCCGGTTCACGACCGTGCTGGACTGCGGGCTGTTCCACACCTTCGACGCCGAGGAGCGACCCGGATACGTAACGAGTCTGGCGTCGGTGACCGCGCCCGGGGCGACCCTGTACGTGTTGTGCTTCAGCGACGCCGGGCCGGACACCGGGCCGCACCCGATCAGCCGGGCAGAGCTGGGGTCGGCGTTCGGGCCCGGCAGCGGATGGCACGTCGTCGCCGTCGACACCGACCGGGTGCTGACCCGGTTCCACGACGACAACGGTGCCCCGGCCTGGTTCGCGACGATCAGGCGCGTTTAGCGCGCAGCGCTCCCGGCGGTCCGCAAGGTCGGTGGTCAGCTCGGCGCCCGGCGCGATGGCGGGTCGCGCGGGTCGCGGTTGTTCTTGCCGAGGATGGAAAGGACGGTGCCGACTATCCGATCGATCTTGCCGGGGTCAGCCAGGGCCACCGACAGCCCGCCGACCGGGTCGGCGACCGTGTGCGGCGCCCGGTCCAGCGTTCCGGTGAAGGGGCCGCCGAAGACCGTACGGATCACGTCCACCACGATGGCTTCGGCCTGTCCGCCCGCGGTGATCCGTGCGTCGATGGCCTGGACGGCCTCGGCGGCGAGGCGCAGCAACTCGCTGTCGATCTGGTCGTGGCCGTCGCCCAGGTCCAGCGGGGCCGCCGTATCGCCGAGCGGGGCGGCCGCCACGGGTGCCTGCTTGGCGCCCAGCGGCTGCTCGACGTACGACTCGTACCAGTCCGGGCGGCGGCGCATCACCGCGAGCACGGTCTCGACCTCGGTAGCGACGCGGGCCGGGTCGCTGGTGAGCCAGTCGCCGGTACGCATCCCTCGGCGGTAGGCCCAGGACTCGAGCGGCCAGATCTGGGCGCCGGCGGTGGCGCTGACGCCGACCCAGACGAGGATCTCCACGGCCAGCGCCGTCAGCCACGGATCGTGCTCCAGGCCCTGCGCCAGCCAGATCGGCAGCCGGGGACGCTGCAGGGCGCCCCGCCGGCCGCGCATCCGGCGGTGACCGTCCACCGTGGCCGCCTGCAGCCGGCTGGCGATCCAGCCTTCCAGGTCGAGTACCGGATGGCGGGCGTGGGCGAGCAGATCCTCGACGACCGCCTCGACGTCGTCGTAGAAC
The DNA here is from genome assembly GCA_032160305.1 of Actinoplanes sp. Lineage (GTDB taxonomy): Bacteria > Actinomycetota > Actinomycetes > Mycobacteriales > Micromonosporaceae > Actinoplanes. The sequence continues at coordinate 18,066 of JAVHVY010000217.1, read as the reverse complement.
CGGTCCAGGCACTGCGCAGCGAGCCGGTCCACCCCCGAGGCGCAGACCAGGTGGCCCCGGGACTGCTCGAGACGTCGGGTGAGCCGGGAGAAGACGATCGGCCAGCACACCCCGTACGCGGCACCGGTCAACTGGACCCGCTCGGCGCCCCGGGCCGCCGCGGCCGCCGGGACGAGGCTGCCCTCGCGGGCTAGAGTCCGCAGCCGGTGCCCGCCCTCGTCCCGCGGTGGCCGCCGCGACTGCGGTGCTGGGCTCGCCACAGTCCACCGGGAGACGTAGAGACCACCTCGGGGAGCGTTCGTCGGCCGCGGGAAGGTCCGGTCGGGAGCGGCATCCACGCGCAGGGGCATCCCGTACGAAGCGTCCATGGGGGGCTCCTCCCGGCGGTCGGCTCGAAACGTCGCCAATACGACAACTCTGATGCTTCGAGCTTGCCGAGATGCCCGTCGGTTGGCGAGCGAACACAGTCGGTTACGCCGGGACGGTCAGACAATGGGCACCTTCGGCCCAACTCGGCCCGACGTTCGTCGATGACAGACAGCGCCTTCCGTCGATGTCCGACCACCGAACGGCGGAACCGTTCCGGGTCGCGGGCGGCCGGCGGCCGGCGGGCGGGACGTCGGGCGGCCGACCGTACGATCAAGATTAAGTGATCTTGGTGGATGCTAAACGTGCCGGACCGCCGATCCGGCCAGCCGGTCGTGCAGGGTGCAGTGACGCGCGCCGGCCGTCGCGCCGAGCAGGTCGAGGACGGCGCGGCCGAGCCGGCTCTCGGCGCTCACCAGTTCGGGCTCCGGCGAGTCGGGCAGCGGCGGCAGCTCCGGATACTCCTGCACGTAGGCGTCGGGGTCCATCGTGTGCGTGTCGAAGACCGGCGGCTCGGGATAGTCCTTCTCCAGGGCTTCGGGGTCCAGGAAGTGCGAGCCGAACAGGGGTCCCGGGCGGCGGCTGCTCTCGTTGCGTTCACTCATGTGTCCAGACCCCTCTCACGACCGCCCGGACCACCGGTCCGCAGCGGCCAGGACTGCACGTGCGCCGATACCTCCATCTGACGGACAGCTCGGTCGACAGCCAGCCGGGGCCGGCTCGGCGGAAGGGCCGGCTCGGCGGAAGGGGCGCCCGCCGCCGCAGCGGCACATGTGGTCGTTTGGCCCGGACGCTGTCGACCCGTTGGGGTGCGGATTAGCAGCGCGGTCCACCGGCGCTCCGGGCAGGTCTGACCGGGCGCGGGAGCGAGCAGGGGTGCCTACTGGGCGTCGATGCAGCCGTGGGGCAGGAGGAACCAGCGCAGGGCCTCGGCGTCGGCGGGGAGGCCGGAGGGACCGTCGGGGGCCGGTTCGCTCTGCTCGGCGAAGATCCGGCGGGCCTGCTCGAGGTAGCCGGCCAGCACGCTCTCGTCGACCGCGGGCCGCGGCCCTCCGCCGGGAACGAGACCGTCCGCGGTGCAGTGCAGGTCGCTGAGGTGCAGCGGCGCCGGCGCCGCCCGGACGTGCTGCCACAGCCCCGTACGCGGGGCGAAGCGGTAGTCCGGCAACAGCCGGCTCCCGGACGAGGCGATCAGGGCCAGCGCGTCGGCGAGGTAGTCGGCGACGGTGTCGGAGATGAAGTAGTTGAAGTTGATCCGGGTCCAGCCGGGCTTGATCCCGTCGTAGCCCTGCTCGATCACCGACCGAAACGCGATCGAGTGCGCCAGGTCGATACCGAGCAGCCGGTGCCCGTACGGGCCGGCGCAGGAGCAGCCGCCGCGGGCCTGGATGCCGAAGAGATCGTTGAGCAGCGCGACGACGAAGTTGTGGTGCAGGTAGCGGGCTCCCGCGCGGATCCGCAACGACACGATCGACAGCCGCCGGGCACGCAGGTCGCCGAGCACGTCGATGGCCGGCTCGTTCTGCCAGCGGCGCAGCGCCCGGCGCCACAGGCGGTGCTCGCGGGCGGTGATCAGGTCGGTGCCGACGGCCTGCTTGACGGCGAAGACCAGCCCGGCGCGGATCGACTCCACAATGGCCGGCGTGCCGCCCTCTTCCCGGGCCACCGGGTCGGCCAGGTAGCGGTGGCCGAGTGGATCGACGAAGGCCACCGTCCCGCCACCGGGCGCGGTCGGCACCCGGTTGGTCACCAGCTCGCGGCGCAGGATCAGCACCCCGGGGGTCTGCGGGCCACCGATGAACTTGTGCGGAGACAGGAACACGGCGTCCTTGTGGTCTCCGCTGCCGGGCGCGGACCCGGTCATCCGGATCGGCACGTACGGGCCGGCGGCGGCGTAGTCCCAGAACGAGAGTGCGCCGTGGGCGTGCAGCACCCCGGCGACGGCGGCGGTGTCGGACAGGATCCCGGTGACGTTGGAGGCGGCCGAGAAGCTACCGATCCGCAGCGGACGGTCCGCATACCGCTCCAGCTGGGCTTTCAGCTCATTGAGGTGGATGTGCCCGTCGGTGTCGGCGTCGATCACCACGACGTCGGCGATGCTCTCGCGCCACGGCAGCTCGTTGGAGTGGTGCTCGTACGGGCCGACGAAGACCACCGGCCGCTGCTCGGCCGGCAGCAAGGCGGCCGGCCAGAAGCGCTCGTCCGGCGACTGGAGCCCGAGGATGGCGACCAGCTTGTTGACCGCTGACGTGGCCCCCGAGCCGCAGAAGAGCACGATGTCGTCCGGGCCGCCGCCGACCGCACGGTGGATCTGCTCGCGGGCCTCCTCCCGCAGGCCACCGGTTTGCAACCCGGTGCCCGAGGACTCGGTGTGGGTGTTGGCGTAGCGCGGCAGCACCTGGTGGCGGATGAAGTCCTCGACGAAGTCCAGCCCACGGCCGGAGGCCGTGTAGTCGGCGTAGGTGATCCGCCGGGGACCGTACGGGCCGTCGAGGATCTCACCCTCGCCGAGAATCCCGCGCCGGATCCGCTCCAGCAGCTCGGAGGTGGGCTCCGGATCGTCGATCGCCATCCGCACAGCCTCATCTCCGGCCCGGACCGGCCCCGATGGCGGTCTCTGCGAGCAGGCTAGGCGTCGCCGGCCAGCAGGCTCGGTTCGGGTGTCGGCGTGACACTCCCTGTGTCGCCGCTGGAATCCTCGGACGGTTCAAGCGACGGATCCTCGGACGATTCAAGCGACGGCTCGTCGGCGCCGGCACCGTGTCGCAAGCCCGGCGTTTGTCCGCAGGCTGGGCGGTCTTCGGCACCGTGGCCGGTCCGACCCTGGCGCCGGGCGTGACGCTGCTACTCGCCGTCGTTCTGATCGTCGATGAGCTCGGCCAGCACGTCGGCGGCGTCGCTGCTGCCGGCGGCAGCGAGTCGGCGGAGCTCGTCCAGATCCTCCCGCTCGCACGCGAGCTCGACGAGCACGTCGACCGCGTCGCCGCTGCCGGCGTCCGCCAGCCGGCGGAGCTCGTCCAGATCGCCGCGCTCCCCCGCGAGCTCGACCAGCTGATCGACGGCGTCGTGGTCGCCCTCGGCGGCCCGCGCCCGTAGCTCGTCCAGATCCTGGCCAGTCATGTCTGATCTCCGTCCGTCCGGACCGCTGTCGTCGGCCAGCACCGCGTCGAGGCTGTGAGCTTCGGCGTGCTGGGGCACCTGGCGCGGTGCCGACACCGTACCCGGCGCCCGCACGCTCAACGGGGTGCCCTGCCGGTCGTGACGGCAGGGCCACCCCGCCAGGGTCAGGCGCGGACGACCAGGGTCTTCGCCGCCATGTCGCCCAGGCGACGGCGGCGGTCCGAGGCGAGCACCACGATGAAGGCGACCAGGTAGCCGAAGATGCCGTCGATCAGGCGCAGCACCGTGCGGAGCAGGGCCTTTCCCATGCCCGGCGTGCCACCGGTCGCCTCGTCGACCACCCGGATCCCGGTGACCATCTTGCCGACCGTCCGGCCGGTCAGGCCCTCCATCAGCACGTAGTAGAGCACCACGAGGACGAACAGCAGGGCGCTGCCGCCGGTCGACAACCGGGTTAAATTCATGCCCGAGGACGAGGTCTGGGTGCCGAAGAGTGCGGTGAAGATGCTGCTGACGATGCCGAAGACGATGCCGTCGAGGATGGTGGCCACCACCCGTCGGCCGGTCACCTTGACGCTGGGCGAGCCTGCCGGATATGTCATGTGTCTCTCCTCTGCCTGGGTGCGACAACGCCCGGGTGCGACAACGCCCGGGTGCGACGACGCCCAGGGGCGACGAAGCCCGGGTGCGACGACGCCCGGGGGCGACAACGCAACGGGGCGACGACGCGCACGATACCGGGGTGCTTGACCTGACCGATGTCGGCGGTGCCGAGCACATCGATAAGCTGGCCCAGAAATACCTCGGCGGCCCGTACCCGTGGTTCGGCGGTCGCGACCAGGTCCGGGTGATCATGACGATCGGCGCGGAGAAGATCAGCTCCCAGGGCTGATCTTGAAAACCCGGCGCGGCTGGTCGCCGGCGAGGACGGTGATGCTGTCGAGCGCCTCGTCCTCGTCGAGACGGTGCTCGGCGACCAGGCGGGCGAGCAGCCCGGCGTCGAGCCGGCGGGACATGTCGTGCCGGGCCGGGATGGAGCAGAATGCCCGGGTGTCGTCGATGAAGCCGGACAGCCGGCTGAACCCGGCGATCTCGGTGACCGAACCCTGGAACTCCCGGATGGCCGTCGGATTGTCGAGGAACCACCAGGGCGCGCCCGCGTAGACCGCCGGGTAGAAACCGGCGAGCGGGGCGATCTCCCGGCTGAACAGGTCCGCGTCGACGGTGAACAGGACCAGGTGCAGGTTCGGGTGGGTGCCGTAGCGTTCGAGCAGCGGTCGCAGGGCCCGGGTGTACTCCACGGCGACGCCGATGTCGTGGCCGGTGTCGCGGCCGTAGCGGGCCAGGGTGGCCGGGTGGTGGTTGCGGTAGATCCCCGGGTGCAGCGTCATCACCAGCCCGTCGTCACAGGACATCCGGGCCATCTCCAGCATCATGTTCCGGCGGAAGGCGGTCGCCTCGGCGGCGGAGCCCTGGCCGGTCAGGGCCCGGGCGTAGATGCGTTCGGCGTCCGCGGCGGACAGCGCGACGGCGACCGCGTCCGCGTGCCCGTGGTCGGCCGAGACGGCGCCGTGCTCGACGAAGTGGCGCCGCCGCCGCTCCAGCGCGGCGAGATATCCGGGGTAGTGCCCGACGTCGGTGTCGGCGACCGCGCCGAGATGCTTGACCGCGTCGGCCCAGCCGGGCGCGGCCGGCTCCAGATAGCGGTCCGGGCGGAAGGTCGGGGCGATCCGGGTCGTGACGCCCGGCTCGGCGGCGAGCGCGGCGTGCACCCGCAGGCTGTCGTCGGGGTCGTCGGTGGTGGCGAGGAAGTCGATGCCGAAGCGGGCCAACAGCGCCCGGGGCCGGTGCCCCGGCTCGCCCAGAGCGGCGGCGATCTGGTCGTAGATCGCGTCGGCCGTGGCCGCGGACGGCCGCACCGTCACCCCGAAGATGTCCACCAGCTCGCTCTCCAGCCAGTACCGCACCGGGGTGCCGCGCAGCAGATGCCAGTTCTCGCACAACAGCCGCCAGGCGGCCCGGGCGCGATCCGCCGGCAACGGGCCCTCGCCGACGCCGAGCGCGTCCAGCCCGACGCCACCGGCGTGCAGGAGCCGGGTCACGTAGTGGTCCGGCTGGATCAGCAGGCTGGCCGGATCGGCGAACGGCTGATCGTCGAGCAGCAGGCGCGGGTCCACGTGCCCGTGCGGGGAGACGATCGGCAGGTCCCGCACGGCGGCGTGGAGCCGCCGGGCGATCGGCCGCAGCGACGGATCGGACGGCAGCAGCCGGTCGGGGTGCAGAGTCAGGGGTGGGGTCGCCTGCGCCATGGGCCCAGCGTCAGCCCGGTGGCGACGCAGAGCAACAGTTTGCCATGTGTTGCTTCGCCGCCGCCGGGCGCCAGGGGGCCTAGCATGGCGGGATGGGGCGGCGCCCGACGATCTACGACGTCGCGCGCGAGGCCGGCGTGGCAACCTCCACTGTGTCCCGGGCGTACGGCCGGCCGGGGCGGGTCAACGGCGAGACGGCTCAGCTGGTCTTCCGGGCCGCCGAGCGCCTCGGCTACCGGTCGCGGCGGATCGCCACCGTGGCGCCCGGCGAGCGCACCCGACACGAGGCCATCCAACTCGTCATCGCCGACGTCACCAACCCGTTCTACGGTGAGATCATCAAGGGCGCGTACGAGGCGGCCCGCGAGGCCGGCTACCGGCTGATCCTGTCGCACACCAACGAGTCGTCCGAGGTCGAGCGGCAGAGCATCGAATGCGAGCTGAGGCACGTCGACGGGATCGTCATCGCCAGTTCCCGGATGACCGACTCCGGGCTGCGGATGATGGCCAAGCAGACGTCGATGGTCCTGCTGAACCGGATCATCCCCGAGGCCAGTTGCGTGGTGAACGACAACGACCGCGGGATCCGCCAGGCGGTGGAGCATCTGGGCGCGCTCGGCCACGACCGCATCCTCTACGTGGCCGGGCCGGAGACCAGCTGGTCGGACGGCACCCGCTGGCGGGCGCTGCGGGAGGCCGGCGCCGAGCTCGGTGTGGACACCCGGCGGATCGGCCCGAACGAGCCCACGGTGCTGGCCGGGCTGAGCGCGGCGCGGCAGGCGGCCCGGCTCCACTGCACCGCGGTGCTGGCCTACAACGACCAGCTGGCGATCGGCGTGATGAAGGGGCTGCGCAAGCAGGGAGTCGGCGTCCCGGAGCAGGTCAGCGTCGTCGGCTTCGACAACATCATGGTCGACGAGCTGGTCGATCCGCCGCTGACCACGGTCGCGTCGCCGCTGTACCGGATGGGCTTCACCGGGGTACGCAACTGCATCGCCGTCGCCCAGGGCGCCCAGCCGACCGGGACGCCGCTGGTGCTCCCGGTCCGGCTCGTCGTGCGGCAGTCCACCGCCCGGTGCCACCGCGGCTAGGTCCGGCCGGCCAGGGCGACCTGCGCCCACTCGTATGAGATCTGGTGGGATTCGCGCTTCGACTCCATGCTCGGCTCGTCCACCTCGATCATGAAGTCGCCGTCGAAGCCGGGCGGGACGGCGGCCAGCACCGCGTCCAGGTCGACGACGCCGCGGCCCGGTTCGGCCCACAGCCGTTTGGTGGCCTGCACCTCGCCGTAGCTCAGGCCGGCCCGGTCGGCGGGAGCGAGCAGGTCGCCGAAGCAGTCCTTGAGATGGATGCCGCCGAGGCGGTCGGCGTAGCGGCGGAGGAACGGGGCCGGATCGATGCCGGCCCAGCGCAGATGCCCGGTGTCCGGTCCGAAACCGATCACGTCGGGGCCGAGGTCGTCGAGCAGCCGGACGATCTCGGTCTCGGTCTCGAAGACGCCGCCGACGTGCGAGTGGTGCAACGGTCGCAGGCCTTCGGCCAGCAGGGTCCGGCAGATCAGGCCGCAGTTGTCGATCGCCCGGGTCAGCCGGGCGGCGTCGAAACCGGCCCCGACCGCCGGTTCGGCCATCCGGGCCGGCAGGGCCATCGAGGAGATCATCGTACGGTCGAGGCCCAGCGCCACCTGGACGCCCGCGAAGCGCCTGGCCCGGTCCACCTCCACGGCCATGTCCACGGTCTCGTCGAAGGGAGAGTTGAACAGGCTCAGCGCCGGCCGCAGCCCGTAGCCGGAGATCCACTTCGCGTAGTCGGCGGCGCTCATGTCGTCGGGCACGTCGGCCTTGACCGCGGTGAACCCGATCGCCTGGAAGTCCCGGAACGCCTCCTCGAACACCTCCCGGCTCTTCCCGGCCCGGCTCCAGTACGCGATCGGGTTGACCGCGAGCCGGTTCACAACGCCACCGGCCGGCCGGTGCGCGCCGACTCGTACGCCCCGGTGATGACCGCGATGGACTGCCGGTTGGTCGCCAGGTCCACCCGCAGTCGTTGGGTGCCGTCGAGGGCGCCGAGGACGTTCAGGTACTGCCGCAGGTGTGCGTCCGAAAGCTGCCCCGGATCGCTGCCGGCCGTCGGCACCGGCCGGGCCCCGGTCGTACCCATCAGCCGTTCCGCGGGGCTGTCGCCCGGCGCGGTGGTGGCGAAGAACGCCAGCTGGTCGTTGTCGATCACCACCGATCCCCGGTCGCCGTGCACCTGCAGGCGCGCGCTCAGCCCGGGATAGGCGGCCGTGCTGGCGTGCAGCACGCCGAGCGCGCCGCTGGAGAACTTGACCACGCCCACGGCGATGTCCTCCACGTCGATCCGCTCGTGTGCCAGCGTCGCGGTGTAGGCGAACACCTCGACCGGCCGGCCCAGCGCCGCGATCAGCAGGTCGACGGTGTGCACGCCCTGGTTCATCAGCGCGCCGCCGCCGTCGAGGGCCCAGGTGCCGCGCCAGGCGCCGGAGTCGTAGTAGCTCTGCCCCCGCCACCAGTCGATCGACGCGATGCCGGAGCTGAGCCGGCCCAGTTCGCCCCGTTCGATCGCGCCCAGGGTGGTCTCGGTGGCCGGATCGAAGCGGTGCTGGGAGATGACGGTGACCACGGTGCCCGCCTTCTGCTGCGCTTCGATGATCTCGTCGGTCCTGGCCACGGTGACCTCGGCGGGTTTCTCGATGATGACGTGCCGGCCCGCGCTCAGGGCCTCGATCGCCACCTCGCCGTGCCGCCCGGTCGGCGTGCACACCGCGACGATGTCGATCTCCGCGTTCGCCAGCGCCACGGTGAGCGACTCGAACGCGACCCCGCCGCGCTCGGCGGCGAGCCGCTGGGCGCGTTCGATGTCGATGTCGACCACCGCCGACAGCGCCACCCGGTCGGCGAGCTGGCTGATCACCAGGCCGTGGTGGTTGCCGATGACTCCCGCGCCCACCAGCGCGATCTTCCGGACTGTCACGGCTGAGCCACCTTTGCCATGCCCTCCTGGCCCTCGCTGCGCTCGGTGCAGTCGGTCATGCCCACTCGATCCCTTCGCTCGTCAGCAGGTCGGTGAAGTCCCGCCAGGCCTGCTGGAACAGGTCCGGACCGGAGAAGCCGCCGGTCGTGAAGCCCTCGCTCAGGTGCGGTTCGAGCGAGAAGAAGCCGTCGAAGCCGTCGTGACTCAGCGCCCGGATGGTCTGCGCGACCTCGCCGTCGCCGTTGCCGGCGGTGACGACCGTGCCGTCGCCGGCGAGCGCGTCCTTGATCTGGACGTATTCGATGTGCCTGCGCAGCACCGCGTAGCCGTCGGTGTAGGGCTTGACCCCGACCTGGACGAAGTTGGCCGGGTCCCAGGCGAGCCGCAGGTGTGGCGAGCCGACCGACCGGACGATGTCCAGGCAGCGGCGGGGCACGTCGCCGTAGATCTGTTTCTCGTTCTCGTGCAGCAGGATCAGGTCGGCGTCCTCGGCGATCCGGGCCAGCGCCCGCATCCGCTCGATGACCTCGTCGCGGTGCGCCGCCGGGTCGGCGCCGGGCCGCAGGAAGAACGAGAAGATCCTGATGTACGGCGCTCCGAAGTCCTGGGCGACCTGGGCCGCGTGCCGCATCCGGTCCAGGTGCGGCGGGAACGGCTCGTCGACGAAGATCTTGCCGATCGGCGAGCCGATGCTGGAGACCCGCAGGCCGTGGGTCGACAGGGTGTCCTTCATGACGGCCAGTTGGGCGGCGTCGAGGTCGAGGATGTTGATGCCCCAGGCGCTGCGCAGCTCGACGTATGTCAGGCCGAGTCCGGACGCCACCCGGCACTGCTCGGTGAAGTCGGGCGAGATCTCGTCCACGAAACCGGAGAGAGTCCACATGCAGAGCGCTCCTGTCTTGATGTCACGGGTTCTGGCGGTAGAGGCGGTCGATCAGGCGCAGCGCCCGGCTGCCTTCCCGCGGCCCGATCCAGAACGGCTCCGGATCGCGCAGGGTGCGGTAGAAGTCGGCGATGAGCAGTTGGTGCGAGGCGCCCCAGTAGGCTCGACCGCCGGTGTCGGCCGCCGGCTCGGCGACGACATCGGTACGCCCGTCCGCATGGCGCACGGTCAGGTCGCCGCGGATCAGGAGCACCGCCTTCTCGGTGACGATCTCGATGGTCACGGGCGAGTCGGTGGCATTGGCGACGGTGGCGAAGATGACGCTGCGCACGCCGCCCTCGTGGTCCAGCACCGCGTAGGCGGTGTCCTCGACGTCGATGACGCCGTCGAGGGCGTACCGACCGGTGTGCCCGCGGATGGCGGCCACGTCGCCGATCAGCCACTCCAGCAGGTCCAGGGTGTGGATCGCCTGGTTGATCAGCACCCCGCCACCGCTCTCGCGCAGCGTGCCCCGCCACGGCCGGGCCCGGTAGTAGGCCGGGTCCCGGTGCCACAGCACCGTGGCCGAGCCGCCGACCACCCGGCCGACCTGGCCGTACCGCAGCACCGAACGCGCGGCCCGGCTGGTCGCGTTGTACCGGTTCTGCAGGCAGATCCCGATCTTGACCTGCGGGTGCCGCCGGGCGGCCGCGATCAGCCGCTCGGCTTGGGGCACCGTGGCCGCGACCGGCTTCTCCTGCAGGACGGCCACCCCGGCGGCGAGACAGTCGAGCGCCACCGGGACGTGCTGGTGGTGCGGCGTGCAGATGTGCACCACGTCGGGGCGGACGGCGGCGAGCAGCTGCCGGTGGTCGGCGAACCCGGGCACGTCGTAGCGGCGGGCGGCCGCGGCGGCGCGGTCCGGGTCGGTGTCGCACACCGCGACCAGGTCGACGCCGGTGAGCCTCTCGATCGCCTCCAGGTGGACGACGGAGACGTCCCCGCATCCGACGACCGCGGTGGTAGTCATGGCCTCACTTCACCCCACCGGCCGTCAGCCCGCCGACCAGATAGCGCTGGAAGACCAGGTAGAGCACGATGACCGGCGCGGCGCAGATCAGGGCGGCGGCCATCATCTGCGAGTACACCGGCAGCGCGCCGCCTTCCTGGGTGGAGCCGAAGATCTGCAGCGCGACCGCCGCGGTGTGCGTCTCCGGGCGGGTCAGCACGGAGGCGAAGAGCACGTCGTTCCAGCCGAGCAGGAAGGCGAAGATGCCGGAGACCACGATCGCCGGCAGGCTGAGCGGCACGATGATCCGGAACAGGATGGTCAGCGTGGACGCGCCGTCGACCCGGCCCGCCTCCTCCAGCTCCCGGGGCAGGCCACGCAGATAGGTGACCATCACCCAGGTGGAGAACGGCAGGGCGAAGGTCAGGTACGCGATGAACAGGCCCCAGCGGGTGCCGATCACGGTCAGCCCCAGGTAGTTGCCGGCCGAGGAGAAGAGCACGAAGACCGGCAGCAGCATCAGCGTGCCGGGGATGCTCTGCAGGCCGACCAGCCCGCGCAGGATGGTGAGCCGGCCGAAGAAGGTGTACCGGACCAGCACGTACGCCGTGATGGTGCCGAGCAGCGCCGAGGCGAACGCGGTCAGCCCGCAGACCAGGACGCTGTTGACGATACCCGAGGTCAGGTCCACGGTGGTCCAGATCCTGCCGTAGCTGACCCCGGAAAACGAGCTGGGCCAGAACTGTCCCTCGGCCACGCCGACGTCGGAGTTCAGCGAGGCGAACAGGATGTAGAGCATCGGCACCAGGACGAAGGCGCACATCAGCACGGTGATGGTCACCAGCAGGGGACGGGGCAGGAGCCGGTGCGCCTCACCCGAGGCGGTCCGGCCGCGGCGCGCGGTCGCGGTCATTTGCGGACGTCTTCCTCGTGGACGTCGAGCCGGACGGCGCGCAGGTAGGCGAAAAGTGGGAACGCGATCAGCACCAGCGACACGATCGCCATCGCCGCGCTGAGCCCGAACCGCAGGCTCTGGAAGCTGGTGACGTAGACCAGCATCGGCATCACGTTGACGTCGTCCGGCGGGGGCGATCCGAACAGGACGAAGGGCAGGGTGAAGTTGTTGATGTGGTTGAGCGTCGCCAGCAGGCAGGCCAGCAGCACCGGCCCGCGCAGGTACGGCAGGATGACGTGCCGCAGCTTGGGCCACGAGCGGGCACCGTCGATCGCCGAGGCCTCGTGCACCTCGTCGTCGACGCTCTGCAGCGCGGCCAGCGCCATCAGGTAGACGAACGGCCACGCCGCCCAGATCTCCACCAGGATCAATGTCCAGTACGACTTCGGCCCGCTCAGCCACAGGCCGCCGGTCACGCCCGTCCTGGCCAGCAGGGTGTTGACGATCCCGTCCGGCTGCAGCATGGTCCGCCACACCGTCGCGACCACGAAGGACGGCAGCACGTACGGAATCAGGAACACCGCCCGCACCCAGGCCCGGCCGCGGTAGCTGTTCTGGGTGACCAGCGCGGCGGCCACGCCGAGCGGGACGGTCGCCACGGTCGCGATCACCGCGAAGGAGACGCTGATCCAGATGGCGTGCAGCAGCCCCGACTGGAACGCCTCGACGAAGTTCTGCACGCCGATGAACGGCGCCTGCAGCCACCGGCGCAGCGTGTACTGGTCGAGGTCGATCAGGGCGATGTAGAAGGCCAGCAGCAGCGGGAGGAGGATGACCAGCGTCATCAGCAGGCCGCCCGGGGCCAGCAGCCAGAGCGGGCGTTGCTGCTCGGTGACGCCCCGCCGGCGCGGCGTGCCGCCGGCGGGCTTCTCGACGTCGGGCTCGTCCCGGACCGGCCGGGACGTGTCGTGGGTGGTCACGGCCGGCTACTTCGCCCGTTCCAGCGACGACTGGGCGGTCTTCTGCGCCGCCGCCAGCCGGCTGTCGATGTTCGCCTCGCTGACCGAGCCGGCGGACAGGTCGGGGATCGACTGCACGACGGCGTTGGTCAGCGCCAACTGGATGTCGGCCCAGGCGCCGGTGAACGGTGTCGCCACCGACTTGTGGCTGGCGTCGATCACCGCGGCGAGCCTCGGGTCGGACTGCAGGGTCTGCAGAGCGGCGGTGTTCTGCGGGAGCGTGCCGAGCTTGGCGTAGATGTCCAGCTGGGCGTCAGGGTCGGTGATCAGCTTGACCAACTGGAACGACAGATCCTTGTTCTTGGAGTAATCGGCGACGAGCAGGTTGTCGCCGGACAGGATGCTGGCGGCCGCCACTCCGCCGGCCGGGCGGCTGGTGGCGCCGGGCGGCACCGTCGGCAGCACCGCGAAGGCCCACTTGCCCTTGACCGCGCTCGCGTCGAGGGCCTTCGCGGCCCCCGCCGAGGTCATCGGGAAGTAGCCGGTCTTGCCTTGGGCGAAGGCGGCCAGCGCCTGCGGGTTGGCCCAGCCGACGGCGGCCCGGTCGACCACCTTGTCGGTGGTCAGCCAGCCGAAGTAGGTCTGGTAGGCCTTCTTCACCGCCGGGTCGGTGAGCCGGGCGGTCTTGCCGTCCACGAGCGGGTCACCGGCCTGCGCGGACATGCCCCAGATGAACTTCCACGGGTCGAAGTTGTCCTTGTAGGCGATCGCCAGGCCGTGCTGGTCGCCCGTGGTCAGCTTCTTGGCCTGCTGGGTCAGCTCGTCCCAGGTGGTCGCCGGCTTGTCGATCCCGGCCGCCTTGAGTAGCTCGGTGTTGTAGGCCATCACGAACGGCCGGCCCACCCAGGGGATGCCGATCTGGTTCTTGTCGTCCGGCCCGGAGATGCCCAACGAGGCGGGCACGAACTTGTCCTTGCCGCCGATCTTGTTCCACTCGTCGTCGCCGAGCGTGACGAACGCCTTGGTCGAGTAGGCGGTCGGGGTCAGCGTGGTGCCGATCGCGTACACGTCGGGGCCGCTGCCCGACACGACCGAGGTCTGGATCTTCGTCAGTTCGTCGTTGGCGCTGGCGAACATCTCCCATTTGATGTCGGCGCCGGTCTGCGCCTTGAACTTCTCGGCGATGGCCTTCAGCCATGCCTGCTGTTCCTGCGGGTACTGCGTGTTCGCGCCGATCAGCATGTCCAGCGTCTTGCCGCCGCCACCCGAGTCGTCGCTGCCGCCGCAGCCCGCGAGCCCGGCGGTGAGCACGATGACACCGGCCAGCGCCGCCATCGGGCGCGTCCTCCTGAAACCCATCTCGTTCTCCCCTGGCTTGCCGGAAGCGGTGCGGGTGTGACCCGGGACACCACACTGATTGTTACGAGATGGTTTCCCCAACCATCGATGGACGCAATCTCTTGCCTTTTGTTGCCGACCGGCCCCGGCAAGAGGTGGCGACAAGGGCGCCGGCGGGGGCCGGAACCGGCCGGTCTGAAACGTTGAAATCGGGCGGCCTGCCATCTATGTTCATGAATGTCCGGACCTGACACCGGTCGCCTTGCTCGCGACCGGCCGGCCGGCCGAGAGAAAGCAGGGCCCCGATGCGGTTACGCAGCGCCACCGTCTTCGGCACGGTCGTTCTCACCGTCCTCGCGGCGACGGCGACCCCCGCCGCGGCCCGGCCCGGCCCGGCCCGTCCTGGGCGACCTACGTGGTCGCACCGGCAAGCCGGCACGTGCGGCCGGTCCGGGTGCTTGCCACCAGCGGTGACGTGACCGACCCCGGTGGCGTGCTCGGGCGCGGGGTCACCACCCTGAGTCGCTCGGCGCCGGCGCCCCGCCCGGCCTGGGCCGCCGGCACCACCGCCACCGCGTCGTCGTTCCACGCGGGCAACAACGGCAACGACGGCCGACCGCGCACCTACGGTGCCGGCAACGCCGTCGACGGCGACACCGACACCTTCTGGAACGACGACACCCTCGGCGCCTACCCCGACGTCCTGACGATCACCGCACCGGTCCCGGCCGACCTGCCCGGCGTGACCGTGCTGTCCAACACCGACGGGGTGCTGCGGGACTTCACCGTCGACACCTGGGACGGCAGCGCCTGGCAGCCGGCCGCGAGTGTCACCGGCAACAGCGCGGTGCGACTGCGGGTGCCGTTCGCCGCGCCGGTACGCACCACGCAGGTGCGGATCACGGTCACCGCCGACCAGTCCTCCGGCAAGGGCGACTTCACCCGGGTCAACGAGGTGTATCCGGGGCTCGTACCGGACGATCCGGCGGTGCCGAGCGTGACTGTCGACTTCGGCCAGGTCGTCGCCGGCTATCCCGTAGTGCGCTTCGCGGGGGCCTCGCCCGGGGGCCCGGGGGTGCGGCTGGCGTTCTCCGAGACCACCCGGTATCTCGGCGACGTCTCCGACTTCAGCCGGTCGTACAACGGCGACCGGATCACGCCGGGCACCGACCAGATCGCCGTCCCGACCAAGCCGTTCACCTGGACCGACCGGCACGGCTGCGCCGACGGTACGAAGGTGTGCGCGGACGGACTGCACGGCTTCCGGTACGTCAGGATCAGCCTGGACGCGCTGGCCGCCGACGCCCCGGACACCCAGCCGTACGGGACCGTGCGGATCGCCGGGGTCGCGCTCGACTTCACGCCGTACCTGGGCACGCCGGCGACCTATCGAGGCTGGTTCGAGTCGTCCGACGAGCAGCTCAACCGGTACTGGTATGACGCCTCGTACACCAATGAGCTGATCACCGACGTCTTCCGCGCCGACGACATCGACCCGCGCGGGGCCGACTCCCCCGGGCTGGACGGCAAACTCGTACTGACCGACGGCGCGAAACGCGACCGGGATCCGTACGTCGGCGACGTGGCCGTCTCGGGCCGCACCGACTATCTCACCCATGCCGTGGGCGATGCGGCGAAGAACGTGCTCGCGGATCTGGCCGACCACCAGCGCGCCGACGGCTGGATCCCGCCGGCCTCGATCAACCACTACACGCTGGCCCTGTTCGACTATCCCCTCTACTGGGTGACGAGCAGCTGGGACTACGTCCTCTACACCGGCGACACCGGATACGCCGCGACCTACTACCCGAACCTGCTCAAGGTGCTGGACGGTTGGTACCCCGCCAACACCGATGCGAACGGGCTGCTGACGAAGGCAGCGGGGTACGGCGATTACGCCTTCCTCGGGCGCTCCGGCGAGGTCACCTACTACAACGCGCTGTACGTCCTGGCGTTGCAGAACGCGGCCGGCCTGGCCACCGCGCTCGGGCACGGTGCCGACGCGGACCGCTGGTCGGCCCGGGCCGCCACGGTCGCCGCCGCGATCAACGCCCACCTGTGGGACCCGTCCGCCGGCGCCTACCTCGACTCAGCGGTCGGGGCGGTGCGGCACGGTCAGGACGGCAACAGCTACGCCGTGCTGACCGGGGTCGCCGACCCCACCCGGGCGAGCAGCGCGCTGGGCTACCTGGCCACGAACAACGCCACGCCGTACGGCAACTCGTTCATGGACAACAACACGCTGGTCGGTGACGGCCGCGACCGGGTGTACGCGTTCACCTCGTACCCGGAGATCCAGGCCCGCTTCCGCACCGGGCGGGCCGACTCGGCGATCGACCAGATCAAGCGCATGTACGGCTGGATGACCACCCACGACCCGGGAATCACCAGCTGGGAGGGCATCGGCGCGGGCGGCTCGATGTACGAGGGCCCGTACACGTCGGCGGCACACGGCTGGTCGACCGGGGTGCTGCCGGCGCTGACCAACGACCTGCTCGGCGCCACGCCGACCGGGCCGGGTTTCGCCACCTGGTCGGTGCGGCCGAACCCGGGCAGCGTCGCCTGGGCGCGCGGCCAGCTGCCCACCCCGCACGGTCCGCTGCGGGTCAGCTGGCGCAACAGCGCGGACGTCTTCACCCTGACCGTCGACGCGCCGCCCGGCACGTCCGGGGTGATCACGCTCCCGGCGACCGGCGGACGGATCCTGCTCGACGGCCACCCGGTCCAGGACTCCGCTCTGCGCGGGCTCGCGGGTCACCACACCGTCCTCGCGAGCAGAGCCTGACCGGACGCCGGCACCGATGTCGATAGTCCATCGACCGGATTTCCCGTGCCGGTCAGTGGACCGGGGGCAGCTGCTTCGGGGCTCCCGGGGCGGGCAGGCCGCGCGAGGCGAAGTCGGCCTTGGTCGGGGTGCGCAGGCTCAGGGCCGCCGACTGGCCGCTGAGGATCACAACGGTGTCGATCAAGGGCGTAGTGAACGGTTGGTCCTGGCCGACGCACACCGTGCCCTTGGCCGGCAGGGCCCGGTAGAGCAGGTACTGGTCGATGCCCTTGTCCGCGCACGACGAGGTGCCGTAGGCGGTGTGTCCCCAGTTGGCACTCGACAGCAGCCGGCTGTTCGGCATCAGCTTCGCCGTCTTCACGGCGTCCTGGTAGTTCGTCGCCGGATCCCAGTAGCTGCCCACGACCAGCACCGGGTTCGCGGTACGCCGGTTGAACGGGCCCCGATAGGCGTCCTCGTCCAGCACCTTCCACGTGTCCCCGGCACACTGCACACTGGCCCACGCCCACGCGCGGCCGAAGTACGGGGCACGCTTGTCGGCCGCCGCAGCGAGCTTCGGCCAGCTCGACGCATGCGCCGGGTGCAGGCCGTCGGTGCACATCACCGAGGTGTACGCGTCGATCGAGTTGTCGTAGGGGAACGAGCGCCCGAACTGTCTGGTGAAGGCCGCGACGGCCGCCGTCTCGGCGCTCGCGGGGGACGTGTTCGTCAGGGTCCACAACTCGGCCGCAAGCAGCGAGATCAGTTCACTGCCGGTCGGCAGATAGAGAAGCTGCAGGACAACACCGATGAAGTCGGCGTACGACAGGCTCAGGGTTCCGACTTTGAGCGGGTTCTTCCTCAGCCGGTCGGCGAGCGTCTTGAATTTCTGTGGAACGTTTGGGCCGGCGAACTCGCATCGGGTCGAGCCGGCCTTCTCGCAGCGCTTCAGCATCTCCTGCAGGGCCCGGTAGGCGCCGTCCGCCGAGCGCAGCCGCTCGTCCTGGACCATGCCCCGGGTCTTCGCGGTGCCCACCCACGCCGTCGGGTTGATCGTGCCGTCGATCGCCAATGCCCGGAACCGGTCCGGGAACATGTTCGCGTAGTACTCCCCCAACGCCGACCCGTAACTGAAGCCCAGGTAGTTCAGCTTCTTGTCACCGACCGCCCGGCGCATCACCTCCATGTCCCGGGCCACCTCAGCCGTCGACATCGACGACGCCAACGTCCTTCCCGTGGTCGCGCAGCCGGTGGCCAGCTTCTGCGCCGACCTGAGGTACGCCTTCTCCTGCTTGGCGCCCACCGGGAAGAACGGCGTCATCCCCTTGAGCGCCGCGGTCTGCGTCCCCTCGGAGCTGAAGCACCTCACGTCGTCGCTGAAGCCGACCCCGCGCGGATCCATACCGACGATGTCGAAACGCTTCAGCAGCGCGTCACTGAGGAAGAACGG
>JAVHVY010000170.1:0-3134 GCA_032160305.1 Actinoplanes sp. | reverse complement strand
GTGGGTCCAGCGCCGCAGCGGGGCCGTCCGATCGCGCCACACGTCGGCGGCCGGCACCAGCACGCTCGGCTCGTCCAGCGGCTGCAGCAGGAATTCGAGCAGCCAGACGTCCTCGGCGCGGCTGTCGGCGTTCACCTCGCCGGTCCCGTCCGTATCGCCGATCCCGTCCGGCTCGCCGATCCCGTCCGTATCGCCGATCGCGGCCGGCTCGCCGATCGCGGCCGTTTCGTCGGTCTCCAGCTCGGGCAGGTGGGTCAGCCGGAAGCAGACCCGGACGGCGGCGCCGCGCACCGCGTCGGCGTGCCAGGCGTCCAGCGCGTCGGCCAGCGAGCCGAGCTCCTCGGCCGGTCCGTCGAACTGCGGATCCCCAGCGAGGGCGGCCAGCCAGGCATGGAGCGCGGCGGCGGCCCGGGTACCGCCGGCCGGCCCCGCCGGCAGCGCCAGCGCGGGGAAGCCGTCGCGCAGTCGCTCCCGGACCAGGGTGTCGACCAATCGGCCCAGCGCCGCGTGCAGCATGTCCGCGGCCGGCAGCCCGTCGGCCTCGCCGGGGCGGGCCCGCTCGGCTCGACTGGCCGGGGGCATCCGGCTCAGCAGCTCGGCGTGCCGGGTGGCGTCCGCGCCGGTCAGCACGGGCCGCCACCGGGCTTTCGGCCGGGACCCGTCGAGGAGCACCCCGGGCAGCACGCGGCCGCGCTCGACCAGGTCGGCCGCGAAAGCGCTCAGCTCGGCGAGCCAGGTCAGCGACGGCGCGGCCCGCGCGCCGGCCCGGTCGGCCAGATCGTCGCCGACGAACGCGACCGTCACACACGGCACCGTCCACGCTCGCAGCCGGGGCCGCCCGCGCCGCGGTGGCAGGCCGAGCTGCGGCGACGGCAGCGGACCCGCACCCGTGGACGGCAGCAGCAACACCGCCGCGCCCCGCCCGTCCCCCTCCGGGAGCAGCTCGGCGGGCAGGGCGAACCTGTGCACCGCGCCGAGCCGGGCCGGTGCGGCCGGCGCCCCCACGGCGACCGTCTCCGCCGCCGCGACCGGAGCATCCGACTCAGCCCACAGGGCCAGGCTGCCGTCGCGGGTGACCAAGCCGTGCAGCACGACGACGTCGCTCACGCGGCGCTCAGCTCCCAGGTGACCGCCGGCGGCCGGACCCGGGCGCACAGCGGCCCGCCATCAGCCGCGGTCAACCCCAGCCGAGCGACCAGCTCGTCACCACTGTCGTGCGCGGCCCGCAGCAACGCCGTCGGGATGTCGCCGAACAGTAGCTTGGCCCGCCGGAACATGACGAACTCGTCGCCGGTGACGTTTCCCCAGCTCAGATACAGAAACCGGGCCCCCGGCCGACCGTGCACCCACGGGCCGCCGACGTCGAGCAGCCCGTCGACCTCCCGGCTGGTCACCTCGAACGCCCAGCTGGCCGACGCCGCGTCGGCCGGCACCCGCTCGACCACCTCGGCCTTGCGCTGCACGCCGACCTGCACGTTGCCCTGCTGCAGCCGGTGGGCCTCCGCCCCGCCCCGACGACCGGGCAGGTCGGTCCCCTCGATCCGGATCAGCATGCCCCGACTCTAGGTCGCACCTGCGACATTTCCCGCCCGGGCGACGGGCGCCGCCGCGCCGGAGCGCACCGGGAGCCGCTTCGGACCGCGCACGATGCTCGACGTACGGCGGCGCACCGCGCCCGCGCGGCGCAGCCCCGGCATCCGTTCGGCCAGTTTCTGCAGGGCCACGATCGCCTCGAGACGGGCCAGCGGCTGCCCGACGCAGTAGTGGATCCCGCTGGAGAAGGCGAGGTGGTCGGCTTCCGGCGTACGCGCGATGTCGAATGTGTCGGGGTTGTGGTAAACCTCCGGGTCGCGGTTCGCGGCCGCCAGCAGGGTGACCACATACTCCCCGCGCCCGATCCGCCGGCCGTCCAGCTCCAGATCCTCACCCGCGCACCGGGCCGTACGCTGCACCGGCGGGTCCCAGCGCAGCGTCTCCTCCACCGCCGCCGCCGCGAGCCCGGCCGGATCCGCGCACAGCGCCGCCCACTGCTGCGGATGGTCGAGCAGCGCGTGCACCGCGTTGCCGACCAGGTTCACCGTCGTCTCGAAGCCCGCGACCAGCAGCAGCACGCACATCGGCAGCATCTCAGCGGCCTGGATCTGGTCACCCTCGGCGGCGACCAGCCGGCTCACGATGTCGTCCGCCGGCGCCACCCGGCGCAGCGCGAAAAGCTCCTCGAAGAGCGCCCGCAACTCCTCGTCGGCCGCGCGCAGCCGGGCCGCGTGGCGCAGCGAATGGATGCCGTCCAGCGCGCTGCCGATCACCGCGCCGTAGCGGGAGAACCGGTCCGCGTCCGCGTTCGGCACCCCGATCAGGTCGGTGATCACCGCGATCGGCAGCGGCGCCGCGAACGCCCGGACCAGGTCGAACTCCGCGCCGGCCCGGTCCAGCAGGCCGTCGACGGTGGCCTCGACCCGGTTCCGGTAGCCGGCCATCCGCCGCGGGCTGAACGCCGGCTGGGCGAGGCGCCGCAGCCGGGTGTGGTCGGGCGGGTCCATGTCCAGGAACGACATGCTGAAATCGCCCGATGCCTCCCCCACGGTCAGATCCGCATTGCGTACGCCGAACCGCCGGTCCCGCAGCACCGTGTTGCACACCCGGTGGCTGGTGGTGACCCAGTTGCCGATCCGGGTGGGCACGACCGTGCCCTGCGCCCGCAGCCGGTCGTAGATCGCATAGGGGTTGTCCCGGCCCGCTCGCAGGTGCAGCCGGGAGACCGGGTCGCGCCCCAGATAGCCGTGCACCGCGAAGCCCAGCCGCCGCCGGTACAGCCCGGTGGCGAAAGCGAGGGTCTGGCGCAGCTCCCCCATGCGCATGTGCGCCTCCTACGAGTTGTCGCGGATCCAGGCGTCGATCATGCCGCCGAAGTGGCCGAGGAACTTCTCGTGCTCGTGCACCGGATAGGTGGCCCGGACCGTCTCGCGCAGCAGCGACCGGAACTCCTGCGACGACACCCAGTCGACCACGATGGCGTCCACTTCAGACAGGTGGGCCGCGCAGAATTCCTGATATCGCTCGATCTCGAAGTAGTCGTCGGCAAGCCTGCGGTAGCGGGCCAGCTTCTCGGGGTACGACAGCGACGGGTCGTCGGC
>JAVHVY010000162.1:0-7802 GCA_032160305.1 Actinoplanes sp. | reverse complement strand
GCTGACCCATGTGGCTCAGCAGCGGCGGCTCGGCAGTGCGCTGCCCGAGGAGGCGTCGGTCGCGGGCGGAGAGCTGGAGGCCGAGGCGCTGGCTGTGGAGCAGGCCGTCCGGTACGGGGCGGCGCTGACGGTCGGGCCCGGCGGCGGTGCCGCAGTCGGGTCCGGTGCCGCCGGGGACCTGGTGATCGGCGTGCCGAGGCCGACCGGCCGGCCCGGGTGGCGACGCCCGGCCGGTTCGTCGGGGGCCACGGGCGACGTGACCGCGGGCCGGACCGGCTCGGCCGGCGGGGCGACCCGGGCCGGACCGGCCGGCGGGACCGCGGTGACCGCCGGCGCCGGGGCGACGGCGGTCGCCGGAGGTCGAGGTCCCGGCTCGGGTTCCGGGTCCTCGGCCTCCGGTGCGATCGGGGCGCCGAGGCCGATCCGTCCCGGCGGCCGCAACGGTCGCCGGGCCGCCGGTCGCGGCTTGGCGACCGGCCGCTGCGGGGCCGGGGCGGGGCGTTGCGGCACCGCGGGCATGACCGCGCCGAGCAGCGGATCCAGGACCGGCCCGGAGGACAGCGCGCGCAGCCACGCGGGCGCGCGGTGCGGCTCGGCGGCCGCGCGGGGCTCGCCCAGGTATTCGGGCGTCGCGACTGTCAGCGGCGGGCCTTCGACCAGCGGTCGGATCACCGCGGGCACCGGCCGGGACGCCGGCTGCGGCTCGACCGGGCGGGTGACGTCCAGGGCGGGCAGCACCTCCGCCAGGCCGGTGACCTGCCCGGCCGGGCGTTCGTGCCGCAGCGGGGTGGCGGGCCGGTGCAGCAGCGAGCGGGTCATGGTCACCTCGGGGGCGGCCACGGTGATCCGAGGCGCCGAGATGACCGGGGTCAGTGCTGGCAGCGACTGCCAGGCCCGGCGTCCGGTCGGTGCCCCGGCCGGCCGGTCCACCGGGGACGGTGTCGCGGGCGGGGCGGCTTCTTCCGGGCGGCGGCGGAACGGCCATCGCATCGTCGGTTCACCAGCCCTTCTCGTCCCGCAGTTTGTGGATCTTGCCGATCTCGGCCACCACCCGTTCCCGGGTGCCGTGTTCGAGGTCGAGGATGTGGTCGAGGGACCAGTGCAGGTAGTAGGCGACGTACGCGACCTCCTCCCAGAGGTGGTCGGCCGCGTACGTCAGGATCCCCCCGGTGCATCACCGGCCAGGTCGACCGCGAAGCCGTGCCCGCAGGACGGGCAGGTGACGGCCGCCTCGGTACGGCCCTCCGAGTTGATCCGCCGGTACAGGTCCTGCAGGAACGCGAGGTCCGAGGCGAAGAGGTTCTCCACCACGAAGGTGTCCACCGAGGGCAGCGTGCCCAGCGAGGTGACCGTGCGTTCGAGCAGGATGATCGACAGGTACGCGCCGTTCTGGCGTACCCGGGGATCGGTCTGCGGCATGATCTCGTCGCGTCCGGTGGCCAGCCGCATCACCCCCTCGCGATGCACCCGGCCCTCCTCGTCGACGTAGCCGCGCGGCAGGACGAAGGGATATTCCGTGCGCAACGCCTCGGACGTCGTCATCCGGTGACCCGCTGGATGTGCTCGCAGACGATGGTGACCGTCTCCATCAGCACCTCGGACGCGCCCGCCTTCAGGCCGCCGATCTCGAGCTTCGACGGCCACGCCTGCTCAAGGTGGTACCGGGCCACCGGCGCGCCGTCGTAGTTGTACATGATCAGCGAGCAGCTCTTGCGGGCCGCGACGATGTTGCCCTGCAACACCGCCTCGTGCCACGCCCACAGCTCCATCGAGGAGTTCTTGCCGCGCTTGAGCACGATGGTCGGCGGCTTACGCTTGCCCGGCAGCTTCTTGAAGATCACCTCTTTGTCGGTGGACTCCAGGAAATCGACCGGCTCGACCTCGGTGGTGATGCCCTGCAGCTCGGAGAAGGACGCGATCTCGTAACCGTCGATCGTGATCGAGAAGCGGGCCGCGGTGAGTGCGTCGTGCGGCTGTTCGGCGCCAAGTCCAGTTGCCATGGGGTTTCCCTACCTACTCTTCGAGCCCGGCGCCGTCGGCGAACTGGGACAAGCGGAAGATGACGAATTCGGCTGGCTTGACCGGGGCTATACCGATCTCGACGGTCAACATCCCCGCGTCCCGGTTCTCCGGCGGGTTGTTCTCGGCGTCGCACTTGACGTAAAACGCCTGCGCGGGCGTCGCCCCGAACAGCGCGCCGTCGCGCCAGACCCGGCGCAGGAACATGGTGATCGTGCGCTTGACCGAGTCCCACAGCTTCGGGTCGTTCGGCTCGAAGACGACCCAGTTGGTGCCGTTCAGGATCGACTTCTCGACGTAGTTGAAGAGCCGCCGCACGTTCAGGTAACGCCACTCCGGGTCGCTGGAGAGGGTACGGGCGCCCCAGACCCGGATGCCCTGACCCGGGAACGACCGGATGCAGTTGATGCCGTCCGGGTTGAGCTGGTCGTGCTCGCCCTTGGTGAGCTTCAGTTCCAGCTCGATCGCGCCGCGGACGACCTCGTTGGCCGGGGCCTTGTGCACGCCGCGGGTGGAGTCGTTGCGGGCCCAGATGCCGGCCATGTGCCCGCTCGGCGGCACGAACGACGGCTTGCCGCTCAGCGGGTCCATCACCTTGATCCACGGCCAGTAGAGCGCCGCGTACTTGGAGTCGTAGTTGGCCTCCGCGCGCCAGCCCTTGACCGCCTGGGCGGACAGGCTCGGCGGCGTGTCCAGGATCGCGATCCGGTCCCGCATCAGCTCGCAGTGCGTGATCATCGCGTCCTGCACGGCCCGGACGCCCTCGTCGTCGAGCAGCCCCCGGTCCCGGGCGGCCATCAGGTCGGGCACCGCCAGCATGGTGACCTCCTCGATCGCCTCTAGGCCCGCGAAACCGGTGCGGTCGGCCGAGTTGCCCACGTAGACGTTCGGCTCGACCCGGACGGCCGGGGTGTTCGCGGCGGCCTGGATGGCGACCTCGACACCCTGCCGGGGCATGGTCGCGACCCGGGCCCCCCGGGTCTCCTCGACCTCGATCAGCTTCGACTGCTGACGTACGGCGGTGACCACGTTGGACGGGCCACGCCGGACGGTCAGCCCTTCCATCGCCTCGACGACCACGCCGCCCCGCTTGACCAGCAACGTGAAGGTCTCGTCGGTCGGATCGGCCCCGCCGACCACCTCGACACTCAGCGGCCCCGGTCCGCCGGCGCCCGCCGGGAGAGCCCGGACGGCGAAGGCGGTCCGGCCGTCCTCGACCGCGGGCAGTTCGCCGCGCAGCTCTGGCGGCTCGGCCACGCTCTCGGCGCCGACCCGCACGACGTACGCGCTGCCACCGCCGTTGGCGAAGTAGCCGTAGACGGAGTGGGCCAGGTAGGAGCCGGCGATGAACCCGCCGAAGTGCTGGCTGAACTGGGTCCAGTTGGTGACCAGCGTGGGCTGGTTCAACGGTCCCTTCTCGGCGAACCCCACAAAGGCGGCGACCGCGGTGCCGGCCGCTTCGATGGGCCGGGAACCGGAGGACACCTCCTCCATGTAGATGCCAGGCGAAAGGTAGCTGCTGGCCATCGGACCTCCCTGCTGCGTTCGGACTCCCGCAGAGTGGCCCGCCAGGATCCCGTCGGGCACCGGCCCGCGGGCGACAACGGGTGCACCGCGGGCGGCCCGATCGGGCAGCCACCGGTGCACCGCCGGTCGCCCCGGGACACTGGCCGCCCCCCCGGGGACCGGCCGAGCATCAGCGCATGGCTGGTAGCGAGCAGTGATCGCCGACGTGAACCGCGCCCTGCGCGGCCTGCTCACCCCGCTGCTGCCGGCGCACTGCGAGCTGCGCTTCGCCGCCCCGGGCCCGGACGACGGCGTGACGTTCTTCCTCGCGGACGTGCACGAGGACGAGAAGGCCTCGGGTACGGACTGGACCGACCTGCGCGACGCGGCCGGCCGGGTGACCGCGCGCCGTCCGCCGGTACGCCGTTTCGACCTGCACTACCTGGTCACCGTGGCGGCGGCCGAGCCCGAGGCCGAGGCGGATCTGCTCGACGCGGTGCTGATCGCAGCGGACCCCGGCCGGCGACTGCCCGCCGAGCTGCTGCCTGCCGGGCTGGCCGGGCACCCGGTGACTCTGCGCCTCGGCGAGGGAGCCTGGTCCGCGTACGCGGATCGTGGAACCGCCCCGCGCACGGCCCTGCGCGTGATCGCGAACGCCCCGCTGGTCCTGCCGGTCGTGACCGACATCGCCGCACCGGCCGAGAACATCACCCTGGGCGTGGCCGCTCCCGGCCGGACGGCCGGGCGGCGGCCGGAGCCGGACGCGCCCCGCGGCTGGCGCGGAGCCAGGATCAGCGAGGAAGAGAGCTGATCCGCCGCTCCCCGGCACCGGCTGGCGCGGGGCCAGGATCAGCGAGGAAGAGAGCTGATCCGCAGCCCGCGCCGGCGGTCAGAACGGCCGCAGCTGGTGCCGGGGCGGCGGCGGAGGCGTCGGCTGACCGCCCCGGATCTGCTGCTCGGTCGGCTCGGCGACGCCCAGCTGGGCGAGCATCTCGGCATAGCGGCGACGGGCGTGCAGCGCTCGCGCGGGAGTGCTGCTGCGGGCGTACGCCTGCAGCAGCACCTGCCAGGCCTCGTCGTCGTGCGGGTCCAGGGCGATGCAGTGCTCGGCCGAGCGGATCGCCTCGAGCACGTTGCCCCGGGTCAGCTCGGCCGTCGCCAGCTCCCGGGCCACCCGGGCGGCCAGATGCCGGAACTGCTCCCGGGCCTGGACCGCCCACTCCGCCGGCCCTTCCTCAGGCAGCAGCTCCCCCGTGTACGCATCCAGCGCCGCCCGCATCGCGTCCACTTCGGCGGCGAAGCTGCCCGTCCGGCGCAGCTGCTGCCAGCGGTCGACCGCCTCGGTGAACATCGTGGTGTCGGCGGAACTGCCCGGCGGCAGCGTGATGCCGTAGGCGTCGCCGGACCGGACCAGCATCTGCGCCTTGCCGCGCCCGCTGGCCGGCTCCAGCAGGCCGCGCAGCGCGGAGATGGTCACCTGCAGATTTCGGGTCGCGGCGGCGGGCGGCAGGTCGGACCAGAGCGCCTCGGTCAATACCTCGCGATGTACGAACTTGCCCGCCTGCATCGCCAGCAGCCGCAGGGCGCTGCGGGCCCGCGGGCGCACCTGGGACACGTCGATCACCCGGCCGTTGACCGCCATCACGAACCCGCCGAAGCAGCGGATGGTCACCGCCGGGGCGGCCGAGCCGGACTGCGCGGCCGCGTAGGTCGCCAGCCAGAACTTCAGCGTGGCCCGGGGCAGCTCGGCCGCCGCGGCCTTCTCCCCCGCCGCGCTGAGCAGGGACGGGCGCCGGTGCGGATCGGCCACCGCCAGCGCGAGCATCCCGGCCACCGCCGCGCCGGGCACGCCCGCGGCCTCGGCCCGGTCGATCGCGGCCTGCGCGTCCTTGGCCGCCTCGGGAGCCTCCCGCCGGGCCCGCGACAGCGCCCCGAACGCCTGCGCCCAGGCGGCGATCGACTCGCCACCGATCTCGGTGGCCTCCTCGCGCAGCGCGTCCAGCCGGTCCTCGTCGAGCCGGCCGTCGCGCACCTCGCAGATCGCCGCGACCGACCCGACCAGCACGGACCCCCAGCGGTCATCGGCGCGCCGGCAGGCGGCGGCCACCGACCAGGCGTCGACCGCCGTGTACGGCGCCCCGCCCAGCGCCCGGGCCCCCAGCGCGAGCCGGCCGGCCCAGCCCAGACCCTCCGACTCGGCCTCGTCGGCGATGCGTTCCAGCTCGGCCGCGGAGGCTTTGCCCCGGGCCACCGCGATCGCCGTACGCACCAGCCGCAGTCCCAGCTGGGCGAGGATCGCGTCGCGGGCGTCGAAGCTGACCGCGTGTGTCTCCCGGGTAATCTCGTCGGGCACGCCGCCGCCGTAGATGGCGGCGACCAGCCGGATCAGCTCCGCCTCGGCCGCCGACAACGAGGTGATCTGCCGGGTCGCCTCCACCGCGTTCGGGCCGACGGCGACGCGCAGCCAACTCGTCCAGTGCAGCCGGCGCCGCGGGATCTCCTTGCCCAGCAGCATCGCGGTCTCGTCCAGCTGGCGTTCGGCGGCGTGCCGGCCGGTGTCGTCGCCCGCACCGGCCCGCCGTTCGAAGAGGGCGGCCGCGTCGGCGAAGCGGATCCGGGCCGCGTCCAGCCGGGCATTGTTCAGGTGGTGCTCGGCTTCGGCGTAGATCAGCCACGGCTCGTCGGCGCGCAGCGCCTCGGGTACCAGTTCGAGCAGCTCGGCGGTGGGCGGCTGGACGACGGCGAGGCCGTTCTCGGCGAGCAGCAGCTGCAGGCCGGGCCAGTCCCCGGCCCGGGCGACGGCCCGCGCCGCCTCCGGATAGGCCTCCTCGGCGAGCAGCACCTCGGCGGCACGCAGATGCCATTCGCGCAGCCCGACCGGGCCGAGCCGGTCGGCGAGCAGCACGGCGAGATGGGCCCGGAACGGCGGCTCGTAGCGGTAGGTGTCGCCGTGCGCGGTGACCGGGAAGGCCCAGCGGCGGACCAGCCCCTCCAGGAACGACGGGTCGAGGCTCACGCCGAGCAGCCGGGCGCACCGGTCCTGGGTCAGCACGTCGAAGACACAGGTCCGGATGAGCAGATCCAGAGTCTCCGGCGGCGTGCCCGCGAGCACCGACTCCTCGAAGAACTGCCGGAACGACGGCCAGCGTTCGAGCGGCGCGGCGGCGGCCCGGCGGCGATCGTTCATCGGGCGGCCCCGGATGGCCAGGTGGAACAACGCCAGTCCGGCCGGCCAGCCACCCGTACGCCGGGCCAGCAGCGCGGTCTCCTCCGGCGGCAGCGGCTCGGCGTAGACCTCCTCGATCAGGCGCTCCACCTCCCACCGGCGAAAGCGCAGGTCGTCGATGCCGAGCAACGCACCGTCACGGGTGATCTCATGCCGGATCAGGCTGACGCCGAGCGGGCGGCGGGCGGCGAGCACGATCCGCACGTTGCGCGGACGGCGGACGAGCACCTGGGCGATCAGCATCTCGCCGGGGGTGCCGGTGAGCCGGTCGACGTCGTCGAGGGTGACGAGCAGCCCGGCCGGGTCATGGGCCGCCTCGGCCATCGCGTCGACCACGGCCGTGCACTCGTCCCGGGCGGCTTCGACGGTACGGCGGGCGGCGGCCAGGGTCCGGGCCGGATCGCCGAGCGGGTTGGCGACGTCACCCTGCGTACGCACCGAGGACTGCACCGCGTGGATCAGCCGGGCCGCCGTGTCGCTGTGGGTGATCTCCATGGTGTCGGCCTGGTACGCCGCCGCCGGACCGGGATGCCGCCGGGCATACTGCGCCAGCAGCGTCGACTTGCCGAAGCCGGCCGGGGCGAGGAGCAAGGCCGGAGCGGCCGCGGCGGCGTCGAGCTGATCGAACAGTCTGACCCGCGCGAGGCCGAGATTACGCAGTTCACGTGCGTCCGCCATGCTGCCGCCATTCTCCCCGTTCGGTCCGTCCCGCCCCCCGGCCGGTTCGGTGCGGTGACCATCATGACCGACGAAGACAAATATGCATCAACCCCGATGACATTGGATCGGCAATCGGACAACTGATCACCAGGCGCCTGGTCAGAAGCGACGACCCCCGTCGGGGGCGACGGCGCATGAGGGTCAGCAGATGCTGAACCTACCTGTCCTACACGGTTCTAGTCACGAAAATGGGCGACGGCTACTGGCTGTTGTCGATGGTTGCCGGGCATCGTGCTGACTTCCTGCTGACCCATGATCCTGAACAGTCGGATGGCCGAGGCTTCCCGTCGCGCGGGCGCAGCCCAGTCGGACCGCGCCGCCGGTGGCAAGC
>JAVHVY010000152.1:0-11472 GCA_032160305.1 Actinoplanes sp. | reverse complement strand
GCGGACCGCGGAGCCGTGGTCCCCGACGCGGTGCCCGCCGACCTCGGAGCAGCCGCCGCCGAGGAGTAAGGCACCAGCGATGTCCAGAACGGCCCGGCGTTCGCGCCGGGCCGTTCTGCGTGTGCCGGACAGTCAGCGCCAGGCGGGTGCCACCGGGCTGCTCGCGGGGCGGCTGTCGGGCCGTATGTGGACCAGTGGATCGGCGGCTTCAAACGGGCCGGCGGCTAGAGCTGGTGGATGGGGGCGGTCGGGGCGTCGCCGGCAAGGACGAAGTCCTCGGCGCCGTGCGGTTGGACCAGTCCGTCGTCGACCAGGCCGGCCAGTGCGCGGGCGCGTTGCACGTCGTCGCTCCACACGACGTCTAGGCGCTGGCGGGGGACCGGGCCGGTGGCCTGCCGGAGGACTTCCAGCAGCAGGCCGCGCACCTGGCGGTCGGTCCCCGCGTACCGTTGCGGCTTGCGGCTGGGGCCCACCGGCGCGGGCAGACCGCTCAGATGCCACCCGCAGACCGTCTCGAACGGGCAGACGGTGCATCGCGGAGAACGGGCGGTGCAGACGATCGCGCCCAACTCCATGAAGGCGATACTGGCCCGGGCCGCCGTCGCGGCATCCTCCGGCAGCAGTTCAGCCATCGCGATCAGGTCGGCGGGGGTGGTGCTCGGGCCCGCGTCCGGTTTGCCCTCGACGACCCGCGCGACTACCCGCCGGACGTTGGTGTCCACGACCGGATGACGCTGGCCGTAGGCGAAGGTCGCGACCGCCCGGGCCGTGTAGGTCCCCACTCCCGGCAGCGCGAGCAGCTGATCCAGGTCGGACGGCACGGCGCCGTCATGCCGCTCGACGAGCGCCACCGCGCAGGCGTGCAGCCGCATCGCGCGGCGCGGATAGCCGAGCCGCCCCCACATCCGGATCGCCTCGGCCGGGGCATCCTCGGCCAGGTCGGCGGGGGTGGGCCAGCGGGTCGTCCAGGACCGCCAGGCGGGCTCGACCCGGATCACCGGGGTCTGCTGCAGCATCACCTCGCTGACCAGCACCGCCCAGGCGCTGGTGCCCGGCTGCCGCCAGGGGAGATCACGCTTGTTGGCGTCGTACCAGAGGATGGCGTCGTCGGCGAGCGTCATAGCGCCTCTACCCTAGGGCCTGTGCATGAGCTCGCCATCACCGTCATCGGTCCCGACCGGACCGGCATCGTCGCGGACGTGTCCGAGGCGCTCGCCGGCGTCGGCGCCAACCTCTCCGATTCCACCATGACCAGGCTGCGCGGCCATTTCGCGATGACCCTGATCTGTACGGGTCCGGACGCCGCAGCCGTGCAGAAGGCGCTGGAGCCGCTCACGGCCGACGGCCGGCTGCTCGCCACCGTGCGGACGGTCCAGACCGAGTCGGGCACCGACGGCACCGGCGAACCGTGGCTGGTCAGCGTGCACGGCGCCGATCGGCTCGGCATCGTCGCCGCGGTGACCCGGGTGGTCGCCGCGGCGGGCGGCAACATAACCGACCTGACCACCCGGCTGACCGGCCCGCTCTACGTCCTGGTCGCCGAGGTGGAGGTGCCGCCCGGCGTCGCCGACGACCTGGCCGCGCGGCTCGCCGTGGCGGCTGAGGAACTGGGCGTCGATGTCACGCTGCGCCGCGCCGAGTCGGAGATCCTGTGACCGGACTGGACTGGAAGCCCGACGTCAACGGGCGGATGCTGCCCGTCGTCACCGCTCCGGCCCCGGTCCTGGGCGTGCCGGGCGCGGCGGTCGATCCGGCCGACCCGGCGATCGTCCAGCTGGCGGCCGATCTGCTCGCCACGATGCAGGTCTCGCCGGGATGTGTCGGGTTGGCCGCGCCGCAGGTGGGGGTGGGCGCGCAGGTCTTCAGCCTGGACGTGACCCAGCACCCGAAGACCGCCACATCGCACGGCGTCTTCGTGCTGTGCAACGCGCGGGTGGTCGAGGCCAGTCGGTGGCGGCCCGGCCGGGAAGGCTGCATGTCGGTTCCCGACCTGACCGGCGACGTGAAACGGGCCAGCCGGATCGTCGTCGAGGCGGTGCTGCCGGGCAGCGGCGAACCGGTCCGGATCACCACCGACGCCTTCGAGGCCCGCGCGCTGCAACACGAGATCGACCACTGTGCCGGCAAACTCTTCCTCGACCGGGTGGCCGGTGCCCACGCGATCTACCAGCGGAAGGTCTATCTATAACGAGCACGCCGCGAGACGGTGTCGCGAACGCGCGGCGCGTCGCACGTGACTGTTGACCATCCGGGTCTACCGTGATGCCCATCATGCGATCGACGGTTGGTCCCCTTCCCGCCGCCGTCTACTGGCGGCGCCGTGCCGTGGTGCTGGGCGCAGCGCTACTCGGCATCATCTTGCTGTTCGTGTCGTGCTCCGGCGGCAACGACCCGAAACGCGGCCAGGGCGCCGCCGCCTCGCAGTACCCGACGCCGGCGCCGGCATCGGGTACCCCGGACGAAACGCCGTCCTTCACCAACGGCCGGCCCGCCGGCCCATCCCTGCCGCAGCCCGGCGACCTCACCAACCCAGCCCGCCCGGGCACCGGCGTGACCGGCGGCACGGGCACGGGCACCGGCACCGGGACCGGGACCGGCGCGAACACCAACGTCACCGTGCCGTCCGGTAGCACCTGCACGGATGCGGAGATGTCGGTGGTCCCGGTTCCGGCCGCGACGGCAGCGCGGCGCGACACCCCGCTCGTCATCCAACTCAAGATCAAGAACATCGGCACCCGTACGTGCAACCGGGATCTCGGCGCCATCGCCCAGGAGCTCTACATCGACCTCGGCGCCCAGAAGGTCTGGTCCTCCGACACGTGCAGCAGCGCCAACTACAGCCAGGTCATGACCATGTCGCCCGGCATCGAACGGATCTACAGCATCACCTGGAACGGCCGCACCACCACCAGGTGCCAGGGCGGCTACGCGGCCGGCCCGGCACCGGCAGCCGGCGCCTACGAGGTCCGGGGACGCCTCTCCACCAAGATCAGCGATCCGGTCGCCCTGGCCATCGTCTGACACCTCGCGCCCGATACTTCACGCCCGATTCGTTCGACAGCATGCGTCCTCATGTCGGGTGCGCGATCTGGACCTCACGGGTGCGCGATCTGGACCTCAGTCGGCCCGCTGCTCAGTGGTCAGACGTAGCGTTCCAGGATCGAAGCCTCGGCCAGGCGGGACAGACCCTCGCGGACGCCCCGGGCGCGGGCGTCGCCGACGCCCTCGACGGCTTGCAGATCCTCGACCGTGGCGCCGAGCAGGCGCTGCAGGCTGCCGAAATGCTCGACCAGCCGGTCGACGATCTGGGTCGGCAGGCGCGGCACCTTGGCCAGCAGTCGGAAGCCCCGCGGCGAGACGGCCGCGTCCAGCGCGTCGGACGCCCCGCCGTAGCCGATCGCCTTCGCCACCGCGACCAGGTCGATCATCTCCGTCGCCGAGAGCAGGTCCAGCTCGATCAGACCCTCGTCGAGGTTGCGAGCTTTGCGGCCGGTCGGCAGGTAGTCGCGGATCACCAGGGTGCGGTCGGAGTCGACGCCGGCCATCAGCTCGTCGAGCTGCAGGGCGAGCAGGCGGCCGTCGGTGCCCAACTCGACCACGTAGCCGGAGATCTCGTCGGCGATCCGGCGGACCATCTCGAGGCGCTGCACGACGGCGACCGCGTCCCGGACCGTGACCAGATCCTCGATCTCCAGGGCCGAAAGGGTGCCGGAGACCTCGTCGAGGCGCAGCTTGTAGCGTTCGAGGGTGGCCAAGGCTTGGTTGGCCCGGGAGAGGATCTGCGCCGAGTCGTCCAGGACGTGCCGCTGGCCGTTCACATACAGCCCGATGATGTGCATCGACTGGCTGACCGAGATGACGGGGAAGCCGGACTGCTTGGCGACCCGCTCGGCGGTGCGGTGCCGGGTGCCGGACTCCTCGGACGGGATCGACGGGTCGGGCATCAGATGCACGGCGGCCCGGACGATCCGGGTGCCGTCGCTGGAGAGCACGACAGCACCGTCCATCTTGCAGAGCTCGCGCAGCCGGGTCGCCGAGAACTCGACATCCAGCTGGAAGCCGCCCGTGCAGATGGACTCGACGATCGCGTCGTGACCCAGAACGATCAGCGCGCCGGTGCGGCCGCGCAGGATCCGCTCGAGACCGTCACGCAACGCGGTGCCCGGGGCCATCAGGGCGAGATTGGCCCGCAGCGGGTCGCCACTGACCCCGCCGCCGGTCAGTCCGGGAGCCGTCGGCGTCACCGAACGAGGTGTTGAACCGTTGGCGCCATTACGCAGCGACGAGTTGGCGGCAGTGGGCTTGGGCACATCGCGGTCGAGCGGCACCTCTGCATTCTACGGACTGTCATCCAGGTCAACGAGGCGCGGTTCAGATTGTGCTTCGCAGCGTGATAGTTGGTCACCGGTGGTGATCCTCCGTCGTAGCGGACGCCCGGGCTGCCTGCTGCAGGGCCGAGCGCAGGTCGCCGACCTCGACGACCTGCATACCCTTGGGTACGCCCCCGGTCGCCTCGGGCCCACAGCCGGGCGGCACGAGGGCGGTCTTGAAGCCGAGCCGGGCCGCCTCGGCCAGCCGCCGGCCGACCGCGCCGACCCGCCGGATCTCGCCGGTCAGGCCCACCTCGCCGATCGCCACCAGGTGCGGGGCCATCGCCAGGTCGAGCCCGCCGGAGGCCACCGCGAGCGCCATCGCCAGGTCGGCGGCGGGCTCGGTGAGCCGGATGCCGCCGACGGTGGCCGCGAAGACCTCTTTGTTGTAGAGCTTGAGCTGTTTGGTCCGGCGCTCCAGAACGGCGAGGACCATGGCGAGCCGGGCGCTGTCGAGGCCCGACACCGTCCGCCGGGGCGAGCCCTGCACCTCGGCCCCGATCAGCGCCTGGACCTCGGTGACCAGCGCACGCCGGCCCTCCATCGCGACGGTGACGCAGGTGCCGGGCACCGGCTCCTGATAGCGGGTCAGGAAGAGACCGGACGGGTCGGCCAGGCTGGTGATGCCGCCCTCGTGCATCTCGAAACAACCCACCTCGTCGGCCGCGCCGTATCTGTTCTTCACACCGCGGACCAGCCGCAGGGAAGAATGCTTGTCGCCCTCGAAGTGCAGCACCACGTCGACGAGGTGCTCCAGCACCCGCGGGCCGGCCACCGAGCCGTCTTTCGTGACGTGTCCGACCAGGACGACGGCGATGCCGCGCTCCTTGGCGATGCCGACCAGTGCCGAGGTGACCGCGCGGACCTGGGTGACGCCGCCGGGGACGCCCTCGGTGCCGGAGGTCGAGATGGTCTGCACCGAGTCGAGCACCAGCAGGCCCGGCTGGACCGCGTCGAGGTGACCGAGGACGGCGCCGAGGTCGCTCTCGGCGGCCAGGTAGAGCCGCGGGTGCAGGGCGCCCAGCCGCTCGGCGCGCAGGCGCACCTGGGACACCGACTCCTCGCCGCTGACCACGAGTGACGGAGTGCCCGCGCCGGCTGCCCACTGCTGGGCCACGTCGAGGAGCAAGGTGGACTTGCCGACGCCGGGCTCGCCGGCGAGCAGGACGACCGCGCCGGGAACGAGGCCACCGCCGAGCACCCGGTCGAGCTCGCTGACCCCGCTGGGCACGGCTTTCGCCGGGGCCGCGCTGATCGTGGCGATCGGACGGGCGGGCTCGGCCGGCAGCCGGGAGCTGACCACCCGGCCGGAGCCGAGCGGGGTGGTCACGATGGACTCGATGACCGAACCCCACTCGTGGCACTCCGGGCAGCGGCCGAGCCACTTGGGCGGCTGGTGCCCGCAAGCGTCACAGACGAATGCGGGGCGGGCGGGCTTGGCCGCGGTGCGGGACGTGGTCACGCCGCCAAGCTAGCGCGGAGGTCTGACATTCCCGCGGATCACTCTTCGACGTTCTCGTTCGGGTTGCCCGAAGCGCGGCTGGCCGGGGTCAGCGGGGTCGCGACCGGGGCCAGCACCTTCAGCATGGGCGAGCCGTCGCTGAACTCGAAGACCAGGCTCAGCTGGCCGCCCGGGACGAGCTTGTCGGTCAGGCCGATCGCCTCGAGCTTCTCGATGTCGCCGGACCGGAAGGCGAGGTATCCCATCGGCGCGATCGTCAGCTCAGCCGGCCGCACCGCGGGCTGCCCCGCGGGCTCGGCCGGCGCGGCGGAGGCGGGGGGCTTGACGGTGGCGGAGGCGGGAGGCTTGACGGTGGTGGGGGGCTTGACGGGGGTGGGGGGCTTGACGGTGGCGGGGGCGGAAGGCTCGGCGGAGGAGCTGGGCGCGCTGCCCGTCAGCCCGATCTGGGTCGCCGTGACCACGTTCGACGCCGGTACGCCCGGGTCCGGGGCGGTGCTGCTCACCCGTACGGTGATCGCGTTCTTGGTCTGGTTGTAGAGGTTGACCTCGATCGGCGCGGTCGCGCCGGGCTGGTAGCCGGCGGTGCCGTTGTAGCCCACCGTCAGGTTGCGGATCAGCACGCTGCCGGTGTCGCTCTGCGCGTTGACGCCCTGGTTGGACGGTCTCTTCAGGGAAGTCTCGGCGACCTGGCCCGCGCTGCAGCCGGCCAGCGCCACGGCGGCGACCGTTACGACACCCGTGAACAGGGCGACGCGGGTTCCCAGCGAGCGCATCACGATCCTCCAAGGAGAGAAGGCGAGTCTCCAAATAGAGATGCCAAGGCGTGCGGCTCAGCCTAGAGCCCGGTGATCGCCTCGTGCGCGGCGACCCGTCCATTCACACCACCGGGCCGCTCAAGATCAGCAGCACGATGTCGATCAGCGCGACGGCGAGCACCGCGCGGAACATCGCGACCGGCCGCCCGCGGGACCGCTGAGCTGCGTACCAACCGAGGGGAAGGGCCACGACGGCGGCCGCGGCGGCCGCGATGCCGGCCCACGACGCCGGTCCGGGCGGCCCGAAGACGAGCGTGAGGGTCGCGGCGAACAGGAGCATCGCGGCGGCGACCGTCGATCCGGTCGCGCCGATCCGGTGCGGCAGCCCGCGTACCCCGGTGGCCGCGTCGTCGGCGAGATCGGGCAGCACGTTGGCGAAGTGCGCGCCGCCGCCGAGCAGGCTCCCCGCGGCGACCAGCCAGACCGGCGGCCACGGATGCCCGGGCAACGCGAGCACCACGAAGGCCGGCAGCAGTCCGAAGGCGACCAGGTAGGGCAGCACCGACAGGGCCGTCGATTTCAGCGGCCAGTCGTAGAGCAGGGCGAAGATCCCGACCAGGGTGATGCAGACCGTCGCCGCCGGGCCGAAGGGCAGCCCCAGGACAGGAATCGCAAAAGACGCGATCAACCCCGCAATTCCCACCGTACGCCGGGAAACCGCCCCAACCGCGACCGGCTTGTCCCCCCTGCCGGAGGCGCGGTCCCGGTCCGCGTCGAGCCAGTCGTTCACCCAGCCGACGGCGAGTTGGGTGGCCCCGACCGCGGCGGCCACTGCGACGACCGCCCAGCCGCGGTGCCCGGCCCCGACTGCGAGCAGGGTCATCGCCAGCGTCACCGCCCCACCGGGCTCGGGATGGCTGGACCGCAGCAGGGCGAGGGCGCGTGACATGAAAGCAGTGTGGTGGTTGTGACCCAGGCATGCCACGCTCGATCCCATGCGCCCACGCAACGATCCCCGGCAGTACGACGATCTGGCGGGTGAGTGGTGGCGTCCCGGCGGCGGTTTCGAGATCCTGCACTGGCTGGCCGAGGCCCGCGGCGCGCTGGTGCCGCGGGCGGGTCGCTCCGGCGCGGTGCTGGTCGACGCGGGCTGCGGCGGCGGCCTGCTCGCGCCGCACGTGCGCCGGCTCGGCTACCGGCATATCGGCGTCGATGTGCGCCGGGCCGGGCTGCAGCAGGCGGCCACCCGCGGCATCGTCCCGCTCATCGGCGACGTGACGGCGCTGCCGCTGGCCTCCGGCTGCGCCGATGTCGTCGTGGCCGGCGAGATCCTCGAGCACGTCAGCGACCTGCCGGGCACGGTGGCCGAGCTGTGCCGGGTGCTGCGCCCGGGCGGCCTGCTGGTGCTGGACACGGTGAACGCCACCGGACTCGGCCGGTTCGTCACGGTCACTGCCGGCGAGTGGCTCCGGATCGCGCCGATCGGCCTGCACGATCCGGCCCTGTTCGTCGACCCGGTCGCGCTGACCGGCGAGTTCGCCCGGCACGGGGTGCGCCTGGAGGTCCGCGGCATCCGGCCGACCGTGACCGGGCTGCTGCGCTGGCTGGTGCTGCCACACGAGACGGTGACCGGCCGGCCGCTGGGCCGGATCGTCCCGACGCGTTCGAAGGCCGTGCTCTATCAGGGCCGGGGCCGCAAACGGGAGGCTGTAGATGTCGGTTGACGAGGCGCGACGACTGGCCCCCCGGTTCGCGGCCCGGGCCGCCGGCTACGACCGGGACGGCTCGTTCCCGGTCGAGGACTTCGCCGACCTGCGGGCGGCCGGCCTCTTCGGACTGATGGTCCCGGCCAGGCTGGGCGGTTCCGGGGCCGGCTTCGCCGACTACGCGGCGATCGCCTACGAGCTGGCCCGCGGCAACGGCGCGACCGCCCTGATCTTCAACATGCACGCTTCGGTCACCGGCGCGCTCAGCAGCGTCACCGACGAGCTGGCCGACGCGCTCGGCCTGCCCGCCGAGGCCCTGGCGACCCG
This sequence comes from Actinoplanes sp., assembly GCA_032160305.1. Lineage (GTDB taxonomy): Bacteria > Actinomycetota > Actinomycetes > Mycobacteriales > Micromonosporaceae > Actinoplanes. Next base: position 2,852 of record JAVHVY010000152.1, on the reverse strand, counting down.
CGACGCCTATCTGACGGCAGCCGCCCGGGGCGCCTGGTATGCGGTGGCGATGAGCGAACGCATCGCCGGTTCCCGGCTGTCCCAGCTGACCACCAGCTACGAGCGGATCCCCGCCGGGTACCGCATCCGCGGCGCGAAGACGTTCTGCTCCGGCGCCGGCCACGCGGACGCCTATCTGATCGCCGCCCGCAGCGAGGCGGACCAGTCGCAGGTCTCGCAGTTCCTGGTGCCCCGGGGGGACGGACTGCTGGTGCAGGAGACCTGGGATGCGCTCGGCATGCGCGCGACCGGCTCGCACGATCTGCACATCGACGTCGAGGTGCCCTCCGGCGCGCTGCTCGGCGGCGTCGAGGGCCTGGCCCTGGTGGTCGCCCAGCTCGCCCCGCACTGGATGGTCGCCAGCTACGCGGCGGTCTACGTGGGTGTGGCCCGGGCCGCCATCGACGCGGCGATCGAGCACGTCAACGCCCGTAAGCTGGGGCATCTGCCGGCCATCCGGGCCCGGATCGGCCGCGCCGACGCGGCGGTCGCGGCGGCCCAGCTGACGGTCCTGGAGGCGGCCCGCCGGGTCGACGAGAATCCCGGCGACACCGAGACGTACCGCTGGGTGTGGCGGGCCAAGCTGGTCGCCGGGACCACCGCGGCCGAGGTCGCCGCCTCGATGCTGGAGGCGGCCGGCGCGTCGGCGATGCGCCGGGGCCACCCGCTGGAACGGCTCTACCGCGACGCCCGGGCCGGCTCGTTGCAACCGGCGACGTCCGATGTGTGCGCGGACTGGCTCGGTGTGGAGGCGATCGGGGGCGATCCGGACACGGACGGGTCCGCACCCCGCTGGTAGCGGGTATCCACCGTTGCGGCGCAGTAGGCCTGGGAGGCGCACGTGAATCGGACAGCCACCATCGCGGGGCTCGGCGTCGCGCTGCCGCCGTCGGCAGCTCAGGACGAGCTCTGGTCGGGCTACTTCGCGCAGCACTACACGGGCGGCAAGCGGACCCTGGCCGAGCGGATCTTCGCGAACTCTGGGGTGCGGACCCGGCAGGCGGCGGTCAGCCCGCTGCTTGAGGACGTCTCCGGCTGGTCCACCGAGCGCCGGATGCGGCGCTACCAGGTCGAGGCGGCGCCGCTGGGCAAGGAGGCGGTCGGCCGGGCGCTGACCGACGCCGGGATCGCCGCCGACGAGCTGGGCCTGTTCGCGGTCTGCTCGTGCACCGGCTATGCGACGCCCGGCCTGGACATCCTGCTGGCCCGCGACATGGGCATGTCGGCGACCGTGCAGCGGCTCTTCGTCGGCCACATGGGCTGTTACGCCGCGCTGCCCGGGCTCGGCTCGGCGGCCGATTTCGTGGTCGCCCGCGAGCGCCCGGCGATGCTGCTCTGCGCCGAGCTGACCAGCCTGCACGTCCAGCCGCCGAACACCCGGGCGGACATCCAGCAGATCGTCTCGCACGCGCTCTTCGCGGACGCCGCGGCCGCCGTCGTGCTCACCCCGGGCGAGCGCACCCCCGGGTACGCGGTGAGCGAGCTCGCCGCGGTCACCGACACCACGGCCGCCGTCGTGCTCACCCCGGGCGAGCGCACCCCCGGGTACGCGGTGAGCGAGGTCGCCGCCGTCACCGACACCACCACGGCCGACCACATGACCTGGGAGGTCACCGACCTGGGCTTCCGGATGGGCCTGTCGCCTCTGGTGCCCAAGGTGCTGGCCCGGCACGTCCGGACCCTGGTCGACGGCCTGCTGGCCCGACACGGCCTGATGATCGGCGAGGTGGACGGCTGGGCGGTGCACCCGGGCGGGCCGAAGATCCTGGACGTGGTGCAGGAGCAGCTGGGGCTGGGCGCCGACGACCTGGCGGCCTCGCGGGGGGTGCTCTCGGCGTACGGAAACTGCTCGTCGCCGACCGTGCTGCTCGTGCTGGACGCGCTGCGGCGGCGTCCCGTGCCGCCGCGCCGCGTGGTTCTGCTCGCCTTCGGTCCCGGTCTGACCCTCTATGTGGCGCTGCTGGAGCGACCTACAGTCCAGGGGTGACCCGGGAGCGAGCGCACGGCCTCCAGCTGTACGCGCTGGCTGCTGTGCTCCTGATCGGGGGGATTGTCTGGTTTTTCCGGACCGAGCCCTACGTCGGCGCCGACCCGCGCGTGCTCGCCTGGCAGGCCACCGTGATCCGGGAGGTGCCGGACGTGCAGCCGCAGGTCGGCTCGGGCACGCTGATGATCGGCTCGGGCGCGGAACGCGAGGCCCGGGCCCCGGTCGACGGCGGCTCGTTCACGCTGACCATGGTGTGCGCCGGGATCGGCCAGGTACGGGTGCGGCTGAGCTTGGCGGCCAGCAACGACACCGGGCGCGCGGTCCCCTGCGCGGACGCACCCAGCTCGGTCACCCTGACGGTCGGGCTGGGCACCGAGTTCTACCTGTCCATGCAGGCGGAAACGAGCGAGGCGGTCTTCCGCTGGCGCCTGACGCCGGCCACCACGTGACTAACTAACTCCGGGCCGGCTTGCTCTGGGCCGGCTTGCTCCGGGCCGGCTAACTGCTCCGGGCCGGCCGCTTACTCCGGGGGCTCCGGGTCGGTCGCTACAGCTGGGACAGGTCCGGCCGGAGCTGCTCGATCGTCTGCGTGCGCTGGATCGTACGGACGATCTCGCCGGCACCGTTGACCAGCACGGCCGCCGCCGTCCCGTCGGGCGGCCCGTCGAGCCGCAGGCTCGTCCGCAGGCTGCCGCCCGGGTCGCGCAGGGACCGGACCGTCTTGCCCTGGGCCTGCGGGGTCGCGCCGGTCGGCGGGGTGCCGGCGGCCGACGGCGGGGCGGCCGTGGTGATCAGGACGACCGTGATCCCGGGCCGGACGGCGCAG
>JAVHVY010000067.1:0-10872 GCA_032160305.1 Actinoplanes sp. | reverse complement strand
GTGCGCGACGTCGGCTCGCTGAACGGGACGTATGTGAACCGTGAGCGCGTCGAGTCGGCGACGCTCAGCAACGGCGACGAGGTGCAGATCGGTAAGTTCCGTCTCGTCTTCATCGCCGGCCCGCGGCCGGAGGGCGAGGGCGGCGGGGCGTGAACCCGTCGGGGGCGGCCGCACGCGACCCGGGCTCTCGGGCCCAGGGCGGGCGCGACCATGCGCTGATGAGCATCGGCGAGGTGCTGGCTCAGTTGCGTACGGAATTCCCCGACACGACGATCTCGAAGTTGCGCTTCCTGGAGGCAGAGGGTCTGGTCGACCCGCAACGCACTGCCTCCGGCTATCGCAAGTATTCCCGAACGGACATCAATCGGCTGCGTTTCGTCCTGACCGCGCAACGCGATCAGTACCTGCCCTTGCGGGTGATCCGGGAGCAGTTGGAACAGTTGGAGCAGGGTGACTCGTTCGCGCCGCAGCGTCCGTCGCTGGTCGCGGTCGGCCCCACGGGCGACGTGCCGGTGGTCGACTCGGGGGACTCACGGGTCTCCCGGGCCGATCTGGCCGAACGCACCGGTGCCTCCGACGAGCTGCTCACGGAGTTGGAGAAGGTCGGCCTGGTCACGTCGCGCCCGCCGGGCTGGTACGACTGGGACGCGGTGGTGATCGTCGAGGCGGTCGTCGGGCTGACCCGGCACGGCCTGGAGCTGCGGCATCTGCGCGCGTTCCGGGCCGGCGCGGACCGCGAGGTGGGCTTGTTCAGCCAGTTGCTGGCCCCGCTGGTGCGCCAGCACGATCCGGCGGCCCGGGCCCGCGCCGCCGAGACCGCCCGTGAGCTGCAGGCGCTGTCCCAGCGGCTGCACGCGGCGCTCGTCCGGGCGGGCCTACGCGGGGAATTGTGGCGGTAGAAGTCTGCCCGGTTGGGTAACCGCGGATAAACGGCCATGGACTCCAGGCGTGTACCGTGCAGGAAAGATGCGGGCCGCCGTTTCGGGTGGTCTGCGACGGGCGGCGACGAATGCGACACGGAGGCGTGCGGTGCGCGAGCTGAGCGTGGTCGGGGTTCGGGTGGAGCTTCCCAGCAACCAGCCGATCGTCCTGCTCAGAGAGGTCGACGGCGATCGGTATCTGCCCATCTGGATCGGCGCGGTGGAGGCGACCGCCATCGCGTACGAGCAGCAGGGTGTGAAGCCTGCCCGCCCGTTGACCCATGATCTCCTGCGGGACATCCTCAAGGCGCTGAAGGCGCCACTGAAGGCCGTGGAGATCACGGAGCTGAAGGAGAACGTCTTCTACGCGGATCTGCTGATCGGCGACAACCTGCGGGTCTCGGCCCGGCCGAGTGACTCGATCGCCTTGGCGTTGCGGGTGGGCGCCCCGATCCGGTGCGCCGACCAGGTGCTGACCGAGGCGGGCATCGTCATCCCCGACGAGCAGGAGGACGAGGTCGAGAAGTTCCGCGAGTTCCTCGACCAGGTCCGTCCCGAGGACTTCGCCGGCTGAGTCCGTCCATCGACGGTGACCACAGGCTGGTCGTCCGAACGCGGCGTGTCGCGGCATTACCTCCATGTTTCGGGGGCGTCTGAGATATACGCTCGTGAGGTCCAGGTGAAGCGGCACCGCGCAGCGGGGAGGTAGTCGCGTGCATGAAGCGGGTGTTGATACCGAGGGTGCCTTTGTCGGCGAGGACGGGTCGGTCGGCTATCGCGGAGTGACGTCGTGTCACGCCGTGGGCATCAGCTACCGCCAGCTCGACTACTGGGCCCGGACGACGCTGGTCGTTCCGAGCATCCGTGACGCGTCCGGCTCCGGCACCCAGCGGCTCTACTCGTTCCGCGACCTGGTCGTGCTCAAAGTCGTGAAACGCCTGCTCGACGCGGGCGTGTCCCTGCAGAACATCCGCAAGGCCATCGAGACGCTGCGATCGCGCGGCGTGGAGGATCTGGCCGGCATCACACTGATCTCGGACGGCACGACCGTCTACGAGTGCCGCTCGCCGGAAGAGGTCGTCGACCTGCTGCAGGGCGGCCAGGGCGTCTTCGGTATCGCGATCGGCGGCGCGTTCAAGGAGATCCAAGGTTCGCTGTCGCACCTGCCCGCCGAACCGGCCGCGCAGGCCCGCCCGGTCGGCGCCGGGGTGCCGGAGGAACCGGCAGCGGGCGACGAGCTCGCCGCCCGGCGTGCCAAGCGCCGCGCCGGCTGAGTTCCCGGCCAGCGCCCGACGTGAAGCCCGGACCGTGTAGGCCGGACCGTGAAGCCGGACGTGAAGGCCGGACCGTGAAGCCCAGACCGTGAAGCAGAGCGCGGCCGTCGCCGCGGCCGGGGTCACCGTCGTGCTGTGGGCCTCGGCTTTCGTCTCCATCCGCAGCGCCGGGGCGGCCTATTCGCCCGGCGCGTTGGCTCTCGGCCGGCTGGTGGCCGCCTCGATCGTGCTCGGTGTCATAGCCGCGGTCCGCCGGATCGGCCTGCCGCCGCGGGCCGCCTGGCCCGGCATCGCCGTCTCCGGAGTGCTCTGGTTCGCCGGCTACCTGGTCGCGCTGAACTGGGGGGAGCGCGACGTCGATGCCGGTACCGCCGCGTTGGTCGTCAACATCGGGCCGATCCTGATCGCGCTGCTCAGCGCCCGGCTGCTGCACGAGGGGCTGCCGCGGCAGCTGCTCGCCGGGCTGGCCGTGTCCTTCGCCGGGACGGTGGTGGTCGGGGTGTCGATGGCCGGCGGCGGACGGTCGCCGGTACTCGGGGTGCTGCTCTGTCTGCTGGCCGCCGGCGCGTACGCCGGCGGGGTGGTCGCCCAGAAGCCGGCGCTGCGCCATGCCGGGGCGTTGCAGGTCACCACGTACGGATGTCTGGTGGGTCTTGTCGCCTGTCTGCCGTTCACCGGGGTGCTGATCTCCGAAGCGGCCGCGGCGCCGCTGAGCGCCACCCTGAACGTCGTCTATCTGGGCGTCTTCCCGACCGCGCTGGCGTTCACGACCTGGGCGTACGCCCTGGCCCGGACCACCGCCGGCCGGATGGGCGCGACCACCTACGTGGTGCCGGCACTGGTCGTGGCGATGTCGTGGCTGCTGCTGGACGAGGTTCCCGGCCGGCTCACGCTGGCCGGCGGGGTGATCTGCCTGGCCGGGGTGGCGGTCGCGCGAGCCGGGAGAGCACCGGTGCCCGCGGAGCCCAGCCCGAACGACCCCGCAACCGGCCTTACAGAACCTTGGTGACCCGTTCCTCGGTCAGGCGCGTCGCCAGGGTGGCGCGGTCCAGGTTGGCGCACAGCACCACCGACGCGCCGGCCATCAGGGGGACGAGCAGCCAGGCCACCGGCTGCTCGCTGGACGCCGCATCGACCAGTACCCGGTCGCTGGGGCCGATGTCGTGGGCCTGGGCGATGGCCGCGGCGATCGTGCTCCACTCGCCGAAGGTGGTGCCGTCGGGGCCGGCCCGCTCGTCGCGGCCGGGCAGCAGCACCGGCGGGCGGGCGCCCAGGTAGGGGCGAACCGCGCCGCGCCAGTCCCGGTAGCCGTCGGCCGGCTCGCCGAGGACGAACTGGTGGTCACCCCTGGGCGGATCCTCGAGCCAGCTGCGGACCCGGGACCCGGCGACGAAGGTGACGTCGTAACGGCCCGGCTTCTGCAGGCCGGCGGTCGCCCAGCCCTGGTAGGACACTTCCAGACCGACCGACCAGGCGCCGAGTAGCACCGCGGCGGTCTCCCAGTGCGGCGGTAGCAGCACGGCCGCGCGGTCGCCACGGCGCAGCCGGCAGCCCTCGACCAGCAGCGCCGCGGACGCGGCGGCCCATTCGCCGAGCTGAGCGGCGCTCAGCGCGGTGCGCTCGCCGGTGGCGTCGTCGTAATACGTGATCAGGGCGGGCGGTGCGGCGACGACAAGATCATCCATCAGCTGCTCCTCGGGAGGTCCGGGACTTCATCGCACGTTACAACCGCCGGGAGCCGCGAAGGTGGCGGATCAGGCCGAGGTTGCCCGGTCTCAGGCGGCCTGCTCGAAGCGTTTCAGGTCGCGGGCTTCCTCGGCGTAGCGGGCGAGCAGGTGCACCGTGCGCGGCCCGGCGACGCCGTCCACCTGCAGCCCGACGCGCGCCTGGAACCGGCGCACGGTCGTGTTCAGATTCTCGTTGGCCATCCCGAGATCGGTGAAGAGGTGGTGCAGGGAAGCCGGGTCGGCGGCCGGCTGCTCCTCGCCGGGCCAGCCGATCAGACCGCCGACCGCCGTGCCGACCAGGCTGAGCATTCCTCGTGTGGACATCGCTGCCTCCTCAGGTGGGATGTCCAGGATGCGTGCCGCAGTCGTGCGTGCCATCTGCCCAGGGTCTCGTCCTGCTGTGCGTGACATGCGACTTTCGGCCGACCGGGATGTCCCCCTACAGGCTTGCGGGCGAACCGCGCCTTCGGCCGCAAGGAGCGGACGTAGCCCGGGACGTTCAGCGAACCCACAGAGGGCTCACCGCCGGCTGACAAGGTGCCGGGCAACAGTGGTGGACATCAGCGAGCGCAGGATCCGAAACGAGGCGCGCCATGACCGACCTGTTGACCCGGGACCCGTACACCGAGGAGCCCGGCTACGCCGCCGCCCCGCCGCAGTCCCCGCCGCCGCTTCCGCCGAACGCGACCAGCCACCACGGCGGCGACCGGCGCTGGCCCCGGCGGGTGGCCGGCGGTGCGGCCCTGCTCGCCCTGGTGGCGGGTGGCGGTACGGCCGGCGGTGTCGTCGCCGAGCGGTACCTGATCGACCGCGGTGGCACCAGCACCGTCGCGACGACCGCGGCGACAGCCACCTCCACCACCACGACCACCGACCAGGGCACCCTGGCCGCCGTCGCCGCGAAGGTCTCCCCGAGCGTGGTCACCGTGCTGGTGGACGGCGCCCGCCAGTCCGCACTCGGCTCCGGGGTGGTCATCTCCGCAGATGGGCTGATTCTCACCAACAACCATGTCATCTCCTCCGGCGGCACCGTCAGCGTCCGGCTCTCCTCCGGTCGCACCGTGCCTGCCAGCGTGGTCGCCACCGACACCACCCACGACCTGGCCCTGGTCCAGGCCACCGGGCTGAGTGGGCTCACCCCGGTCACCTTCGGCACCAACGACAGCGTGGTCGTCGGCGACACCGTGCTCGCCTTCGGCGCCCCGCTCGGTCTCGAAGGCACGGTCACGTCGGGCATCGTGTCGGCGACCGGCCGCACCTTGGACACCGGCACGGAGAAGCTGACCGGCCTGTTGCAGACCGACGCGGCCATCAACGAGGGCAACTCCGGTGGCGCCCTGGTCGACACCGCCGGCACCGTGATCGGCATCAACGTGGCGATCGCCACCGCCGGCAACACCAGCAGCGGCAACGTCGGCCTCGGCTTCGCCATCCCGGCCGGCACGGTGACGGCCGCGATCGCCCAACTCAAGTCCCAGACCAGCTGACCGCCGGGCCGTGGCGCGCCGGACCGCGCCCGGTCCGCAGGCCGTCGCGCCTCCGGTCCGCCCAGCCGGTCCGCCCAGCCGGTCCGCCCAGCCGGTCCGCCCAGCCGGTCCGCCCAGCCGGTCCGCCCAGCCGGGGGAGGACTCAGCCGGTCCGCCCAGCCGGGGGTGGACTCAGCCGGCGGTAACGCCGGCCGGGGCGGACTCAGCCGGCCAGGTGCCCCCAGCGGTCCTCGAGCTCGGCCCAGGTGCCCTGCGCCTCGGCCCGGCCGCCGATCAGCACGACCACCTTGTCGGCCTGCATCAGCGCCGCCCGCTTCGAGGTCGAGCCGACCACGGTCACCCCGTGTGAGCGCAGCGCCCGCCACAGCTCCAGCTCGGTCGTGACGTCCAGCGCGGACGACACGTCGTCGGCGATCAGCAGTTCGGTGCGCGGCGCCAGGGCCCGAGCCAGGGCGAGGCGCTGCAACTGCCCGCCGGAGAGCCGGGTGCCCTTGTGGCCGATCAGCAGCTGCAGTCCGGCGCCGGCCGCGGCCAGGTCGTGCTCCAGCTGCGCCGTCGTCACGGCGTCGGCGGCGTCCACCTCGTGCCCGAGCTGGATGTTGTCGGCCACCGTGCCGGACAGCACCCGAGGCAGCTGGGCGACGTAACCGACCTGGTTGGGCCGCAGGAACACCTCCGGCTCATCGACCGGGTGACCGTTCCAGAGCAACGAGCCGGTGTGGTGCACGATCCCGGCCAGTGCCCGCAGCAGCGACGACTTGCCCGACCCCACCGGCCCGACGACCAGCACCAGCTGTCCCCGGTCGACGGTCAGGTCGATGCCCTCCGCGCCGACCGTGCCGTTCTCGTGGACCGCGCTGAAGTCGGACAGCTCGAGGCGGTCCAGCGGCATCCGAGGAGCGGCCGGCGGCGCCGGTGCGGTGCCGGCCGACAGGTCGACGCCCGGCACGCCTGCCGAGTAGGTGCTCGTCCCGGTCATCGCGACCGTGCGGGCCGTCCACACCCGCGCCGACGGCAGCTGGGAGACCAGCGACGCGGTCGTCCAGGCGAACCAGCGGGCCGCGCCCAGCGTCGCCACCGCGATCAGCGTCGCGGCGGCAGACATCGACCCGGCCAGATAGAGCGCCCAGGCGGCGATCGGCAGCAGCCCGCTGAGCAGCGACGGTGTGGAGCGGGCCCAGACCTGGATCGCGATCTCGCGGCGCTGCCGGTCGCTGCGCGTGGCATCCAGCGCGGCCAGATGCGCCAGCACCGGCCGGGTCGCGCCGGCCAGCTTCACCGTGCGGGCGGCTGACAGCGACGACACCAGGGCGGTGGCGAACCCGGCCCGGGCCGCCACCGTACGCCGGGCCGCGCGTTCCAGCCGCGGCCCGAACAGGGTCGCCGCCAGCCCGGAGACCAGCATCGTCCCGGCGAAGAACGCGGCCGGGACGAATGACTGCGCGGCCACCGTCATCACGATGATCATGACGAGGCTGGTGGCCTGGTCGATCAGGTTGTCGGCCAGCATGACCACCCGCTCGGTGTCGCCGCCCTGCGCGACGACCTCGGCCGGAGTGTGTTTGCTGACCCGGCGCGGTCCGATCTGACCGTGCACGAGCCGCATGCTGATCCGCAGCATCTGCCGCACCCACCACTCCGGGAACCACGCCCCGGTGTAGTACAGCGTCGGCGTGGTCAGCAGCAGCGCGGCGGCGATGCCGACAGCCGGCCACAGTGGACTGCCCGCCCCGTCGACCACGTGTGCCCAGAGCAGCGGCAGGATCGCCCCGTCCAGGCCGAGCAGCACCAGCACGATGAACAGCGCGACCGCGCCCAGCCCGAACTTCGGGTCGTTGGTGGCCAACCGGATGATCTCGCGCATCGTGCGGGTCGGCGGCGGCTGCGGCAGCGGCGGCGGTGCGGCCAGCGGCAACGTGTTCGCCAGCGACCCGGCGGTGAGGACGGCGCGGTCGGAGGCCGGCGTCTCCCACTCCTGCGGGTCGGCCAGCAGCACGCCGCCGCCCGAGACGCCCGCCCCGACCGTCATGGTGCTACTGGCGAGCAGCTCGGTGAAGCGCCGGGACGTACGCAGTGGGCCCGCCTCCAGCACCTCGCCGTCGGCCAGCACGACGACCTCGTCGCAGCGCTGCACCGAGGACAACCGGTGCGCGACGATGACGCCGATCCGGCCCTGCAGCAGCCGGTCGGTGGCCCGCTGCACCCACGACTCGGTGACCGGGTCCATCCGGGCGGTGGCCTCGTCGAGGATCACCACGTGCGGATCGCGGACCAGGATCCGGGCGAACGCGACCAGCTGCTCCTGCCCGGCGGACAGTTTGTAGCCGCCCTCGCCGAGCGCCGTCTCGATGCCCTCCGGCAGGCTCGCCGCCCAGCTGGTCAGCCCCAGCTCGGCCAGCGCGGTTCCGGCCTGGGCGAGCAGATCGGGGTCGAAGAGCGCGATGTTCTCCGCCAGGGTCCCGGACAGGATCTCGGTGCGCTGCGGTACGATCGCCGTCCACTTGCGCAGCCCCTCGACCTCCAGGTCGTTGAGGTCGACGCCGGCCAGAAAGACCGTCCCGCGGGGCACGTCGACCGCCCGGGTCAGCACCTTGGCCAGGGTCGACTTGCCCGAGCCGGTCCGGCCGATCAGCGCGTACGACCGGCCGCGGGTGAAGCTCAGCGACACGTCCTTGAGCGCAGGCGGGCGGCCGGAGTCGGACTCGCCGTAGCGGAAGGTCAGCCGGTCCAGCCGCAGGTCGCCGTCGACCGGGGGCAGGCCCTCGGTCGGCTCCTGCGGCACGTCCTCGAGCAGTTGCACCCGGCCCCAGGCGCCGAGGGCGTTCTGCAGCTCGGGGACCATCCGGGTCAGGTGCTCCAGGGTGCCGCCGAAGCCCAGCGCGAGCAGCCACACCGCGGTCAGCCGGGCGCCGTCGATCCGCCCGGTGCTCAGCGCCCACGCCCCGGCGACCACGAGCACGGCGATCAGGACCCGGGTGATCGTGCCCGCGCCCAGGGTGATCCGCGACGACGTCTGCCAGACGAGCCGGCCCCGGCGCAGCACCTCGGCGGCGCGCTGCGCGTAGAGGCGGCGCACGTATGGCGCGGCCAAGCTGGTGCGCACGTCGTCCTGGCCGTGGATGGACTCCTCCATCACCGCGGCCAGGTCAGACCATGCCTCCTCCTCGCTGATCCGCATCGGCGAGAGCCGGGCGATCGGTTTGTTCATGGTCACGAACAGCAGGCCGGAGACCAGCACCATGGCGAGGCCGGCCGGCCACCACACGAAGTAGGCGGTGACGACCGACAGGAACGCCACGGCCACCGACTGGGCGATCCGCACGCCGCTGCCGCGTAGCTCGGAGCCGACCTGGTAGACGTCGCTGTCGATGCGGTCGAGCAGCTCACCGACCGGGGTGTTGTCCAGCGTCGGCAGATCCTGCCCGAAGGCCACCCGGGCCAGTCTGCGGCGTACCGCGGCCGCCCAGTCGGCGGTCAGCCCGGCGGCGATCAGTCCGACGCTCAGGTCGCTGAGCACGGAGGCGATCAGCGCGACCGCCAGGGCGAGGAAGACCGGGACGGACCGGTCGACCAGCACGGGGCCGGCCAGCGCCAGCGCGATCGCCTGCCCGGCCGCCCCGAGGACCACCAGCAGCGCCACGATCAGTGTGCGCCGCGGCGACGTGGACCACAGGTCGCGGAGCAGGCGCATGGAGGATCCTCACAGGAGTCGGGTGGCGGAACCCCCATCCTCTGCCCCCGCCGACCGCAGCTCAACGCAATTATCTGGTGGGCCGTGACACGATCACGGTCCTGCCGCTCAGCTGCTGGCCGCGGCCGCCGAGATCAGCCGACGTGCAGGGTGAGCAGGGTAATCTCGCTGGGCGCGAAGATCCGGAACGGCGGGCCCCAGAAGCCGGTACCCCGGCTCGTGTAGAGCTGGGTGCGCCCGCCGTGCCGACTCAGGCCCTGCAGCACCGGCTGGTCGATGCGCACCAGGTAGTGGAACGGCCACATCTGGCCGCCGTGGGTGTGCCCGGACAGTTGCAGGTCGACGCCGTGCTCGACGGCCCCGCCGATCATCTGCGGCTGGTGGGCGAGCAGCAGCACCGGCAGCTCGGGATCGGTGCCGGCCAGCGCGGTCGCGTGATCGGCGTGATGGCCCGGTACGCCGGAGCCGCCGGCCGTGCGGTCGTCGACCCCGGCCACGATCAGCTGGTCGTCGCCCAGGCTGACGATGACGTGCCGGTTGTGCAGTGCTTCCCAGCCCAGCGCGGCCATGTGCTCGATCCAGCGCTGCGCCCCGCTGAAGTACTCGTGGTTGCCGGTGACGTAGAACCGGCCCAGTTTCGCCCGCACCTCGCCGAGCGGCGCGGCCTGCTCGCGGCGCTGGGCGACCTCCCCGTCGGCGATGTCGCCGGTGTGCGCGACCAGGTCCGGTTCCAGGCTGTTGACGACCTCGATCACCCGCCGCGACCAGCGCGCCCGGTTGATCGGCCCGTAGTGCGTGTCGGTCAGCAGCACCACCCGCAGCCCGTCGAAGGCGCCCCCGAGCCGGGGGAGGCTGACGTCGATACGCCGGACCCGGCTGACCCGGATGGCCTCCACGTATCCCCAGGCCAGCAGCACCACCGAGACCACGGCGACCGTCGCCGTGACGATCCGGGACCGCTGCGGGTCGGCCACCCCGGCCACCGCCAGGACCACCCGCAGCAGGTTGCCCAGGACCGCCCAGACGAGGAGCACCCAGACCACGCCGAGTTCGACGTCGGCGATCCGGGCCGCCCAGTCCAGGTGCCGGCGGCCGTGCCCGAGGAACATCAGTACCGGGAACGACAGCAGCGCGACCGCGCTCAGCGCCGTCCCGGCGGCGGCGACCGGACCCGGCCAGTGGTTGCCGGCCGCCAGCAGCGTCCACCACGGCACCACGAACAGCAGGCCCAGCGCCGCGACGATGGTCAGGGCGAACCTCAGGGCACGGGCCGCACGCCCGCGCGGGGGTGCCTCCACCGTTGCTTCACCGACAGCCACAAATAGAGCATGCCACGCTGCCCGGTCAGATCGCTGCCCGGTCAGATCGCTGCCCGGTCAGACGGCGCCCGGTCAGATCGGCTCGGTCAGATCGGCGGAGTGCCCACCTGGTGCATCAGTTCGGCCGGGACGATCAGGTCGGCGCGGGCCTTGGTGGCGGCGATCACCGTCGCGTTCAGCTCGTCGGTGCCGGTCGCCCAGGCGATCGCGGCCGCCTCGTCCTTGCCGAAGTGCCGGTGCCGTTCGACCAGCCGGCGCAGTCGTTCCGGCTGGTCCAGGTCGACGTACCAGACCTCGTCGACCAACGGCCGCACCGTCGTCCAGCGCTCGTCGTCGACCAGCAGGTAGTTGCCTTCCGAGACGATCAGCCGGGCCTCGCGCGGCACCGGGATGGCGCCCGCGATCGGCTGCTCGATCGTCCGCTCGAAGCCCGGCGCGTAGATCATGTCGTCCC
>JAVHVY010000058.1:0-5030 GCA_032160305.1 Actinoplanes sp. | reverse complement strand
GTCTCGCCGATCAAGCTGATCCTGCGCGATGCGCTGGCCGCGGGCGACGCCTTCCTGCACCGGCTCTTCCTGGACGCCGCGGGCGTGTCCACGATGGATGCGTGGCCGGACGGCGGGATCGCGGTCCGGTCCGTGAACGAGACCGCCCACCTGCGATAAAGCAGGTTTTGTCATCTTGACCCTTCGGGGGCGGAGAACTAACTTCCTCGATCAGGAAACTTTCTTTCGTGGTCCGTGCGCCCGCCGACGTCGGCGGGCGCACGGACCATGATTCGATTGCCAGGTCCCGCCCCTTGGAGGGCTCATGCGCGGAATCTCCCGTCGCCTCACCGCCGTCGCCGTCGCCGTTCTGGTCGCAGCCACGGCCGCGCCCACGCCGGCGCAGGCGCACGGAAAGTCATACAAAAAGGTTGGATACTTCACCCAGTGGGGGATCTACGGCCGTAGCTTCCAGCTCAGCAAGGTCCAGGCCGCCGGCGCCGCGGCCAAGCTGACCCACCTCGACTACGCCTTCGGGCCGGTCACCTCGCAGGGGCTGTGCGCGTCGGCCGACTCCTGGGCCGACTGGGGCGTGCCGTTCAGCGCCGAGCTCAGCGTCGACGGCGTCGCCGACCAGGCCGGTCAGCCGATCTCCGGCAACCTCAACCAGCTCGCCGAGCTCAAGGCCGCGAACCCGAAACTGCGCGTGCTGATCTCGCTCGGCGGCTGGACCGGCTCGGCCCACTTCTCCGACGCCGCGCTCACCGCCGAGTCCCGCGCCAAGCTGGTCACCTCCTGCGTGGACCTGTGGATCAAGGGCAACCTGCCCGGCCTCACCCCGGGCGTGGCCGCCGGCATCTTCGACGGCGTCGACCTGGACTGGGAGTGGCCCGGCTCGGACGGCAACGCCGGCAACGTGATCCGCCCGGTGGACAAGCAGAATTTCACTCTGCTGGCCGCCGAGTTCCGCGAGCAACTCGACGCGCTCGGCCGGACCACGAAGAAGCACTACGACCTGACCGCCTTCCTGCCGGCCGCGCCGGCCAAGATCGACGCCGGCTTCGAGGCAGACAAGATCTTCACCTACCTCGATTTCGGTACGGTGCAGGGCTACGACTTCCACGGCTCGTGGGAGACGCGCACCAACCAGCAGTCCTCGTTGCGGGTGCCGGCCGGCGCCCCCGACAACCCGGACTTCTCCGTCGAGAACGCGATCAACGCCTGGACCGACCGCGGCGCCCCGGCGCGTGAGCTGGTGCTGGGCCTGCCGTACTACGGTCAGGGCTGGACCGGGACCACCGGCTCCGGGCTCTTCGCCCCCGCCACCGGCCCCGCACCGGGCACCTTCGCCGCGGGCACCGAGGACTACAAGGCACTGAAGACCCTGACCGGCAAGGGCTACACGCTGTACCGGGACCGGCGCGACGGTAACTCCTGGCTGTCGAACGGGACCACCTTCTGGACGTACGACGATCCGGCGCAGGTGCTGCAGAAGACCGCGTACATCCGGTCCGCGGGCCTCGGCGGCGCGATGATGTGGTCGCTGGACGGCGACGACGAGAACGCCTCGCTGACCAGGGCCGTGTCGGCCGGGCTCCGGACTCCCTGGAGCTGAGCTGGGGTTTGCTCCAGGCGGGGGTGGTGTGGCCGTTCGGCGCACCACCCTCGCCGTTCGGCGCAGTTGATCGGTTTTTGTCGGAGGCGCTGGTTAGCCTCAGGGCGTCTGACCCGCTCGCTTCTCGTCTGCGCTCCGATGAGGAGGTCTGCCGCATGGCCGCACCCGACAGAGCACCACGCACCGACCGCAGCCCGTGGAACTGGCTGCTGATCCTTCCGATCGTGTTGCCCTTGCTCACGCCGCTGTTCAACTTCGACACGCCCCGGCTGTGGGGCTTCCCGGCGTTCTACTGGCTGCAGTTCGCTTTCATCCTCGTCGGCGTCGTCACCACCAGCGTCGTCTACCGGATGACCAGGACGCGGTCAGGGGGCACCGATGAGTGAGCACATTACCGAGATCGTCATCTTCACCCTGTTGTTCCTGCTGGTCAGTGCTATGGGTTTCGTGGCAGCCCGGTGGCGCGCGCCGAAGGACATGGCGCACCTCGACGAGTGGGGCCTCGGCGGGCGCAGCTTCGGCAGCTGGATCACCTGGTTCCTGGTCGGCGGCGACCTCTACACGGCGTACACGTTCGTGGCGGTCCCGGCGCTGATCTTCGGCGCCGGCGCGGCGGGTTTCTTCGCCGTGCCCTACACCGTCATCATCTACCCGCTGTTCTTCCTGGTCCTGATCCGGCTCTGGTCGGTGTCGCACCGGCACGGCTTCGTCACCCCGGCCGACTTCGTGCGCACCCGCTTCGACTCGCCGGTGCTGGCGCTGCTGATCGCGATCACCGGCATCGTCGCAACCATGCCGTACATCGCGCTGCAACTTGTCGGCATCGAGTCGGTGCTCAAGACCATGGGCGTGACCGGGGAGAGCGCGATCGCCCGGCACCTGCCGATCATCATCGCCTTCGCGATCCTGGCGGCATACACCTACCAGTCCGGGCTGCGGGCGCCGGCGCTGATCGCCTTCGTCAAGGACACGCTGATCTACGTCGTGATCATCGTGGCGGTCCTCTACCTGCCGTACAAGCTGGGTGGCTGGGGCTCGATCTTCGACGCGGCCGACAAGAAGTTCACCGCCTCGGCGGCGCCCGGCGACGGCATCATCCTCAACGCCAACAACCAGCTCCAGTACGTGACCCTGGCGCTGGGTTCGGCGTTGGCGCTGTTCCTCTACCCGCACAGCATCACCGGCGTGCTGGCCAGCCGAAACCGCAACGTGATCAAGCGCAACATGTCGGCGCTGCCGGCGTACAGTTTCCTGCTCGGTCTGATCGCCCTGCTCGGCTATATGGCGATCTCCGCCGGGGTGAAGCCGCTGCCCGGCAACAAGGCCGGCAGCCTGGACAGCAACACGGTCGTCCCGCTGCTCTTCGACCAGAAGTTCCCCTCCTGGTTCGCCGGGGTGGCCTTCGCCGCGATCGGGATCGGCGCCCTGGTCCCCGCGGCGATCATGTCGATCGCCGCGGCGAATCTCTTCACCCGCAACATCTACAAGGAATTCCTGAAGCGGGACGCGACCCCGGCGCAGGAGGCCTCGGTCGCCAAGATCGCCTCGCTGGTGGTGAAGCTCGGAGCGGTGGCCTTCATCGTCTTCCTCGACCCGCAGTTCTCCATCGACCTGCAGCTGATCGGCGGCATCATCATCCTGCAGACCGCACCGGCGGTGGCGCTCGGCCTCTACACCCGCTGGCTGCACCGCGGCGCGCTGATCACCGGGTGGGCGGTCGGCATGGCGCTGGCCCTGTGGATGCTCTGGGACATCCCGAACGCGGCGACGAAACGGGCCCACTTCGGCGGCTCGGCCTTCCCGCTCAAGGACTTCGGCTTCGACACTCCGAAGACTATCTACGTGGGCTTCGTCGCGGTCACGATCAACCTGCTGGTCGCCGTGCTGATGACCGTCATCCTGCGGGCCGCGAAAACCCCGGCCGGCGTCGACGGCACCACCCCCGACGACTACTTCGCCGACGAGAATGACCCGCGCCTGGAGAAAGCCCGCACCACCCCGGACGCACTGGCGTCCTCAACCTGAACCGACCGGCCCGCACTCCCACCAGAGCGCCGTGCCCCCCGTTCCGGGGCACGGCGCTCGCTCCGCGCCTGTCTTCGTGGCCTTCCCCGGGCGGCGCTCGCCCTGTGCCTGTCTTCGCGGCTTTTGCTGGCGCTCGCTCCGTGGCCTGTCTTCGCGGCCTTTGCTGGCGCTCGCCCTGCGCCGGGCGGCCCGGTGGTCGCCGTCGCGGCGGAAATCCCGTACGCGAGCAAGGCTCTGGTTTGGACCTGTCAGTGGAAGGCTCGGTAGAGCAGGACGAGGCCGATCGCCGTGCCGAAGGTGACGATGACGACTTTGAGGACGCGTGGCGGCAGACGACGGGCGACCCGCGCGCCGACGTAGCCGCCGACGATCGTGGCCGGGGCCAGCGTGAGGACCGCGGCCCAGTTCACCGGGCCGAACACCGCGAAGATCACCACTGTGACCAGGCCGACGGTCGCCGACAGGACGTTCTTGACGGCGTTGATGCGGTTCAACGGCTCGTCGAGGATCAGCGCCAGCGCGGCGACATACATCACGCCTAGGGCCGCGCCGAAATAGCCGCCGTAAACCGCGCCGACGAAGACCACGCCCTGCAGGGTGACCGCGCGGCGGCGCGGCGACATCGCACGCGGTTGCCCGACCAGCCCGCGCAGGCGTTCCTGGAACGCCAGGATCGCGGCGGCGGCCAACACCAGAAAAGGCACCACCATCTCGAACGCGCGAGCCGGCGTCACCAGCAGCAACCCGCAGCCGGCCGCCGAGCCGGCAACACAGGCCGGCACAACCGAGCGCAGCCGGCGCCACTGCCCGCCCAGATCGCGCCGGCTGCCCGCCACACTCGACACATAGCCGGGGAAAACCGCGACCGAATTGGTGACATTGGCCGCGACCGAGGGCAGCCCGACCGCGATCAGGCTGGGAAAGGTGATCAGCGACCCGCCACCGGCGATCGCGTTGACGGTGCCGGCGGCGAGGCCGGCGACGACCAGCAGCAGCACATGTCCCATGGTCCGGTTCAATCTAGTGCCCGGCCGAGGGACTACGATGACGACGCGACGGACGAGTCGACCGGGCGGTCGCGTCGGTGCCCCTCAGGGCGCCGCCGAGGAACGTCCGGACTCCGCAGAGCAGGGTGGTTGCTAACGGCAACCCGGGGCGACCCGCGGGAAAGTGCCACAGAGAAGAGACCGCCAGCCCGCCACGGCGCGGCCGGTAAGGGTGAAACGGTGAGGTAAGAGCTCACCAGCATCCCGGGTGACCGGGATGGCTAGGTAAACCCCACCCGGAGCAAGGCCAAGCAAGGCCACCGCCGCAAGGCGAGGGCCGGCGCAGGCGTTCGAGGGCTGCTCGCCCGAGCCTGCGGGTAGGCCGCAAGAGCCTGTCGGCAACGCCAGGCCGAGATGGATGACCG
>JAVHVY010000047.1:0-4973 GCA_032160305.1 Actinoplanes sp. | reverse complement strand
CTGGGTGCGATGGGCGTCGGCGAGTGGCGGATCCGGGCGGGCGACACCGAGCTCGGATACGCGCTGAGCGTCTCCGGGACGAACATGGGCGAGGAGATCCTGGCCCCGCCGACGCGGGTCGACGTGGTCGAGGTGGCCGCGGGCGAGATCCTCGAAGGTACGGTCACCCTGGTCGCCGGCACCGGCCCGGCCTGCGAGATGCTCTCCGGCATCGGCCTGTTCGGCCTGATCGCCCACCCGGCGTCCCGCGAGACCGCGGACGTGATCGACGACGCCGTCCACGCCGCCGCGTCCGCCGACGTCGCTGTGGTGGTGGTCGGGCTGACCGAGGAGCAGGAGACCGAATCGGTCGACAAGACGACGATCAACCTGCCCGGCGCCCAGGACGCCCTGGTCGAGGCGGTCGCCGGCGCGGCACGCCGGACGATCGTGGTGGTCAACGCGGCCACCCCGGTCGCGATGCCGTGGCTGGCGCGGGTGGACGCGGTGCTCTGGGCGGGTCTGCCCGGCCAGGAGGGCGGGCACGCGATCGCCGCCGCCCTGCTGGGCGACATCGAACCGGCCGGCCGGCTGGTCACCACCTTCCCGGTGGCCGACGCGGCCGCCCCGGCCTGGCAGGTCGTCCCGGTCGACGGCAAGATCGAGTACACCGAGGGCACGTACATCGGTTACCGCGGCCACTTCGCCGGCCGCGCCCCCGAGCCAGCCTTCTGGCTGGGCCACGGCCTCGGCTACAGCACCTGGGAGTACCGCGACGTCCGGCTCGTCTCCGGCTCCCCCGCCTCGGTCACCCTGACCGTGGCGAACACGGGTGAGCGCCGCAGCCGCGAGGTCGTCCAGCTCTACTTCCGGCCGGTCGAGACCGACCAGCCGGTCCGGCTGGTCGGCTGGACCGCGGTCGAGGTGGCGGCCGGTGAGGCGGCCCGGCTGACCGTCACCACCGACGAGCGCCTGTGGCGCAGGTGGGACACCGCGGCGAACGGCTGGGACCGACTGGCCGAGGGCGGCGAGTTCCTGATCGCCCGCGGTCTCGGTGACATCCGGGCCCGCCTCGCACTCAGCTGAGCGGCGCGCGCCTGAGAGGCCGCCGGCCCCCTCAGGCGCAGGGCGCGTTCCAGGTGTCGATGACCTGGTCGACCTCGTGCTCGTAGCCCAAGACGGACAGCGTTGCGGTGTCCAGTTTGAGCAGGCCGCCGTCCTTCGGCGGCAGTCCCGCCCAGCGCGCGCCGCAGACCCGCAGGGCGTGCCCGTGCCCGACGAAGGCGACGTCACCGCGGTCGAGGAAAGTCTTCGCCCGGGCCAGAACCCGGTCGAGCCGCGCGCCGACCTGCTCCGGCGACTCCCCGCCGGGGCAGCCGTCCGTCCACAGTGACCAGCCCGGCCGGGTCTGGCGGATCCGCGCGGTGGTGACGCCCTCGTAGTCGCCGTAGTTCCACTCCGCCAGGTCCTCGGTCGTCTCGGTCACGGCGATGCCGGCCAGTTCGGCGGTGCGCAGCGCCCGCTTGCGCGGACTGGTGAAGACCGCGGCGAAACTACGCCCGGCCAGGCGCTGCCCGGCATCGCGCGCCTGCTGCTCCCCGGCCACGGTCAGATCGAGATCGGTGTACGACGTGTGCCGCCCGTTCGCACTCCACTCGGTCTGCCCATGCCGCAGCAGCACGATCTCACCCATCGCCGTCTCCTCGTCCTGCCCCCGCCGCAACCTCTACTCCCTGCACCGGCTGGCCGACATCCCGGCTGGCGGACATCGCCGAACGCGAGGAGGCCGCCACACGCCGCTGGTCAGCCGCGGTAGTCCTCTTCGTCGTCCCCCGGGATTTCCTGGTTCTGCTCCACGACGTCGGCCGGGTTCGCGTCGAACGGGAACCGCAGCCGCCGCATCGCCTCCTGGCTGGCGTCGAAAGGCGACGCCGCGTCGTCGTCCGCCGTCGTCTTCGGCGGCTGACGGAACAAGGCGTCGCCGTCAGCTTCAGTCCAACCCATTTTCGAACCCCGAGATCTGCCGCTGGTCGCTGTCGAGGCCAACGCTACGTGCCGACCGTTCCCCCCGTGCCGGTACCCCGCCCGCCGCTTCGAAACCGTCGCCCGGCCACCTGCCGCACGATCATCGCCCGCGACGACGAGCAGCCCGGCCGCCAGGAAGCGGTCCGGGACGCTCAGAAGCCGGGGAACACCCGGCGCAGATCATCGAGGGTGACCGGGCCGCTGATCTGGACCGGTGCCGGCGTGTACGCCGCCGCGAGCCGCCCGGTGAGCAGCCGCAGCCAGGCCTCGGCCGGGGCCGTCAGCACACCGTCGGCCACCTCGGGCCGGTCGCCGAGCGCGACCGAGTCCCCGAGCAACAGGCCGTACGCACCCGGCGGATCGCTCAGCTCGACCGCGAGGTGCACCGGCCGGCCGGGCAGGGTCTCGGGCTTGGCGATCCAGCGGAGCAGCGGGACGAGCGCGTCCTGCAGCAGCGGTACGGCCGGCGACGCCAGTGTCGTGCCGGGCTCGGCGCCTACCTTGACGTCCCACGTGTGCAGCGTGAACTCGGACAGCCGTAGCTGCCCCGCGGCCGCCACGCTCACCGGTGCCGGCAGGAAGCCCAGGTCGATCCGGAGCTCGTCGCGGGCGGCCCGGTCTAGGCTCTCGTACCGTTCGACCAGTCGCTCGTTCGCGGCGAGGAAGCTGTCCCGGTGCTCCACCGGGCCCATCGCGTTCCACCGGTCCCACACGCCCTGGTTGAATCCGCCCGGCAGCGCGCCGCCCCCGGTGATCGCCTGTTCGAGAGTCGCCAGCGAGATCTCCGCGCCACTGCCGAGATGGCTCAGCACGTGCGACACGTCCCACTCGGTCGCCCCGGACGGGCCGGTGAGCCCGCTCTCGTCCAGCTTTCCCGCGTACGCGCCGAGGTCGTCGTGTCCGGACCGCAGCGCAGCGATCACCTGATCGGCAAGGTTCGTCATGTCCCGCAGTCTATTGCCGGTCCGGACGGCCACGACGCGGAACCGCGGGCGGGTAGCGGTGCCAGATGGTGCAACAGCGGACGCCCGCCACGGGACCAACGGCCCTGCCGCATCGGGCCCGCCGATGCGATGCTGCCGCCTGACAGGTCGGCCGGCCACGCCCGGGAGGCACCATGATCACGCACGCCGTCGGCGCAACCGTCGTCAGCGAAACGGCGGCGCCGGACCCGGCCGCCCGGCCCGCACCCGCGCGTACCACATGAACGGC
Organism: Actinoplanes sp.; assembly: GCA_032160305.1. Lineage (GTDB taxonomy): Bacteria > Actinomycetota > Actinomycetes > Mycobacteriales > Micromonosporaceae > Actinoplanes. The sequence continues at coordinate 1,757 of JAVHVY010000047.1, read as the reverse complement.
CGGGCCGCCGCCGACCGGACGGCTCGAGACGCAGACCGCGACGACCGGGGAGGCCATCGATGACGGCGATGCGGTGGGACCGCGCATCCGACCTGCTCACCTGCGACGGAGGGGCCGTCGCCGTGCGCCCGGCCCGATCCGGCGATCTGCCGGCGCTGGCCCGGCTGCTCGGGGAGTCGCACGAACACGCCGCCGCCAACCAGCTGGCGGTCCTGGCGTTCGACGGCCCGGAGCTCGCCGGCGCCGCCTGGTGTGCCCACCCGGACCCCGGCAGCCGTACCGGTGAGGCGGCGGTCGTGGTCGCCGATCGGCACCGCCGCCGGGGGGTGGGTGCGCTGCTGGCCGAGAAGCTCGCCGAGTACGCCGGCGAGTGGGGCGTCACCCGGCTGGTCGTCCGCGCCGGCAGCGCCCCGCTGGTCCCGGAGCCTGCGGAGCTTGCGGGGCGCCCGGAACGCGACGACGACCCGGCGGCCCAGGGCCTGTGCGTGGCCGAGTACGTGGCGCAGCAGTCTTCGCTGCACCGCGTTCTGGCGCCCCGCTCGGTCGCGGTCGTCGGTGCGGGCCGGCAGCACGGCGACGCCGGCCATGAGGCCCTGCGGGCGTTGCGCGAATACGGCTTCCGGGGAAGCGTTTTCGCGGTCAACCGGTCCGGCCGTCCCGTGTGCGGCGTGCCCGTCCACCGCCGGATCGCGGATCTGCCCAGCCCGGTCGACCTGGTGGTCCTCGCGGTGCCCGCCGCGCACCTGGCCCGGGCGCTGGCCGAGGCCGGCGGAGTCGGCGCCCGCGGGGCCGTCCTGCTCGGCACCGGCCGGCCCGCCGACGACCGGCCCGGCGAGCGGCAGCGACGCGAGATCCTGGCCGCCGCGCGCCGGCACGGCATCCGTCTGCTGGGACCGGGTTGCCTCGGGGTGATCAACGCCGATCCGCGGGTGCGGCTGAACGCCAGCCTGGCCCCGGTGCGCCCGCCCGGCGGCGGCCTGGCCCTGGCGGCCCGCTCCGGCGCCGTGGGCATCGCGCTGCTGGAGGACGCGGTGCGCAACCGGTGCGGCATCTCGACCTTCGTGTCCATGGGCGACGAACTCGACATCACGGTCGCCGACCTGCTCGGCTACTGGTTCGACGATCCGAACACCCGGGCGGTGGCACTGTCGCCCGAATCGTTCGCCGACCCCGCCGGGTTCGTCCGTGCCGCGCACGCCCTCGGACGCCGCAAGCCCGTCCTGGCGATCGGGTGCCGCGAGCCGCAGGGCACCGGCGACGACCCGCTCGCCCGGGCGGGTGTGATCCGGACGGCCGGCCTCGGCGAGACGATCGACACGGCCCGGATGCTGATCGACCAGCCGCTGCCGGCCGGCAATCGGCTGGCGATCGTCGGCAACGCGAGCGGCCTCGTCGCGTTGACCGCCGACACCGCCCGCGCCCACGGCTTCGAGATCGTGACGCTCAGCGACGCGACCTGCGCCAAGCTTCCGCCGGGTGGCGGGTCCGGGCGGCCCGGCAACCCCGTCGACCTGGATATCGACGCGAGCGCCGAGCGGATCGCCGAAGCCACCGAAGCGGTGCTGGCCAGCGGCGAGGCGGACATCGTACTGCCGGTGCTGGCCGGTACCCGGGCGACGGTCCTGATCGCGATCAGGACCGCGGTGGCGCGGGCGCTCGACGACCATCCGCAGCTGACCGTGGCCGCCGTGCTCACCGGCAGCACCGACGACGTGCACCGGCTCGGCCGGCGGGGAGCTCCGGTCTACCACGAGCCG
>JAVHVY010000045.1:0-33975 GCA_032160305.1 Actinoplanes sp. | reverse complement strand
GACGACTCCTCGCGCCTGCACGCTGAAGTGGTAGCAACAGTGCATCCGGCCGTTCGGGTAGGCGCACGCCAGGTCCGGGGTCGTCATCGGGATCAAGACCTCCCCATGCCGCCGGAGGCTGAACACGTCCTCACAGCTCTCCGCGTGCACCAGCACAGCCGGCGGATACTCACGCGGCATCACGGCCACCCTCTTCGAGCGTCCGGCCACAAGCCCGCAGGATCGCCTTCACGCCATCTTCCAGCCGATACCTACCGAGCCAGTCATCCATTTCGTTGACCTTGCGCCGGTAGACGTTGAACTGGTCTCCGACGCTGGCATGCAGGTAACCCAGATAATCGCCTCGATGAGTGACGCTGTACCCGCCCCTGGTCGAGAGGGTCAGCACAGCCCCGGCGATCTCACGCTGTCCTCCGGGAACGCGGCGCTCCATCTCTCACCTCCTGTTGTGTTCGGCTCGGTCGAGTACGTCACCGATCTTGAGCGTGGTTATCGCGCGTGCCCCGCGTGCCGATCGGCCAGTTCGCGGGTAGTGGCGCCGCAGTGCGGGCACCACCGGTCCTTGACCTTGAACGACAGCAACCCCGCGAGGTAGCCGACCACTAACGCGGCAAGTGCTACGCCGATCAACATGCGGACCAACCCCTTTAGAGCGCCCTGGCCTTCGATACGCTCCTGACCGAGGACCGGCTACCGCCACCGACTCACCCGGCGGCGTCTCGTGATCGACTTACGGGAGTAGCGTGGTCGATACTCAGGGCGATGGCGAGATGTACCGCGTACGCAGACACATCTGCGTACACCGAGCGGGGGGGCGCAGTGGGGACCTTCGGTCAGATACTTAGGCAGCACCGCGAAGCTCGCGGTTTGTCTCTTCGACAACTCGAAGAACGAGTGCCCTATACCTTCACGTTCATCTCACAGGTGGAGCGCGGGGAGCGCCGGTCCCCAGAGAGGCTAGCTAGGGACTGCGACGAGCAGTTGGAGGCCGACGGCGCACTCATCGAGGCATATCTGCAAGAACAGAGCGGCGACAACGATATGAAGCGAAGAACTGTAATCCGGGCGCTAGGAGCCCTGGCCGCAAGCCCACTTCCGTTGGTTCAGTGGGAGGCAATTAGAAACGGCGTTTCGGCAGCGGCCGAGGGTAGCCTTGACTACGATCAGTGGGAATCAATCGTAGCTGACTACGGCACATCCTACTATCGCGTATCTACCGATCAGATCACTGAGAACCTGCGCGCGGACATCACTGTATTGCAGGCGATCATTCCCTCGGCTCCCGAAACTGCGAGACCATCCCTGCTCAAAGCAATGTCCCGCCTCTCGGCCATCGTTGCCTTGAATATGATTGCCACCGGAAACATTCTGGCCGCAAATCGATGGTGGCGGGACTCTCATAAGCACGCCAAGGACTCGCGGGATTCCGACAGCGTCATTTTCTCTCACGCTTGGGACGTGGTGAATGGCTGCTATGACGGCCGAGCCTCTTCTCGCGTCATATCACTCGCAGACAGGGCTATCAGAATTGTCGACCCCAAGAAGCCGACGGCCGCCTCATGCGGACTTGTAGCCGGACGGGCTCAAGCACTCTCCCTGGCAGGTCGCCACGCCGAAGCCATTTCGGCTGTGCGCCAGCTAGGCGAAATGGCGGCAGCCCTTCCCAGTTCAGTTCTGAATGACGTCGACTCGCTATGGGGATGGCCCGAACATCGGCTTCGGCACACCGAGGCCTGGGTCTACGCACACGCAGGAAAGTTAGCGAAGGTAGCGCAGGCCAAGGACCGAGCCATTGAGCTGTACCCACCCTCGCTTGCACGGCTTCGCTCACAGGTTCAACTGCACCACGCTTCGGCCCTTATTCGCAACGGGCATGTCCCAGACGGCCTGCGGTTGGCAGCTGACGTGTTGGATGCACTTCCTGCCGATCAACATAACGGCCTTCTCCGCGCGGTCGCGCAGCAGGTAGCGGAGGCGACACCCGAGTCTGAGAGGCAGCGGCCGGGCTACAGGGAGCTGACAGACCGCTCGGCCTAGAATACGAGGATGGTCAATTTTTCTCGACTCGGCGAGCACGATACGGCACCGATCGCCGACGATCTCGTCAATCTATACGAGGTGGTCTACCAGGAACCGCCATACAGGGAAGGCCCGGAGCAAGTCGACCGATTCAGGTCGAGCCTGCACGAAGACGTGAGCCGTCCTGGTTTCACGCTGATAATCGCCGTTGAGGACGGTCACCTCGTCGGAGCATCATATGGCTGGGCCATGGCCGCCGGGAAATGGTGGTCCCGCTCCGACACCGAGCCAGGCAGCTCCATCAAAGACGTCGACAAATTCGCCGTAATGGAATGGATCGTTCATCCTCGATACCGAGGTGAAGGGATAGGCGCGCAGCTCATTCGCAGGCTACTGAATGATCGGCCCGAGCCCATTGCCACCCTCGCCTCCGATCCGCGCTCGAAAGCACGTGGGATGTACGCGCGAGCAGGTTGGCGACAGGTCGCCAGGACAAATTTGTCCTGGGGGCCATCGATGGATCTTCTCGTGTTTGATATAAGCACGAACGCCGACGAGCCGAGTCGACAGCTCCAGAACTGAGTGGCGCGCCTTCACCCAATGCCACCACGACTAAGTTGATCATGGTCAGATCAAGTTGATCATGGTGTTGAGGTGGTCGTTTGTGGCGTTGTCCCTGTTCGCCGAGGATGACTACGAAGAGGTCGCGATGAAGGTGACCGGGGCGCTGACCCGGTTCGGGTGCTGGGACGCACGGTGGCAGGTGCCGTCGTCGTCGGGGGATCACGCAGGCCCGGGTGCGGTTGGGTGCGCCGGTGATAGAAGAGATCTTCGAGTCGGTGGTGCAGCCGGTCGGCCCGGCCGATACGCGGGGGCGTGGCTACGCGGGTGGCGGATCCTGGCGATCGACGGATTTGATGCAGACATGCCGGACACGCCGGGTAACGCAGCCGAGTTCGGGTATGCCGGGTCCGGGGAGGAGACGAGAGAGACCCTGCGGTGGGAACAGGAAACCGGTCATGATCAACTGAAGACGCACCTGCGCGGGCCTGGCCGGCCACTACGCTCGCGGCTACCGGAGTTGGTCCGGCAGGAGATTTGGGCCTGGCTGATCGTCCATTACGCCCTGGCCGTGTTGATCACCCAGGCGGCCGAGGCCGCGCACGCCGACCGCCCCGAACGACTGCCGCACGCTTACACTCTGCAGGCCGTACGAAATCCGGTTTAGAGATCGAACCAATCGGGGTATCTGGGCGTCGCCATCCCCACGACCTAGGAGACCCCGATGCGCCTCGGATCAATTGGCGGAGCGATAGTTCTCATCTGGCTGGTCATCGGCGCTATCGCCGCAGGTCAGCGCGGTTACTACAAGGGCGGCGGCGACACCAGCTGCGCCAAGGCGAGCACGGTGATCGTCACGATCATCGCCGGCCCACTCAACTACGTGGGCGTCAACCCCAAGGTCAAGTGCGATCTCCCGCAACCGAGCAAGTAGAAATCAACCTGGTCACCGGCCGCCGTCGCGTTGTGCGACGGCGGCTGATCTCTGCCCGTCTTCGGTAGCGGACCGCCCGTCCGGGCCCTAGAGCCCTGAATGCACCTCGGCGTGCCGGGACGTCTCGGAGAACACCCGAACCGCCGCGGCCCGGTCGGTGCCCGCCCGCACCCGATATCGAAACGTTCCGATCGTCGGCACCCGATGGTTATCCGCGTTCGATCTGGTGGCCGATGATCTGCGGACCCATCAGGACCGCCTCGCCCGAACCGTCGCGGCGGACGTCCGGCTCCGGCAAGTCGATCGGGTCGCCGGTCGCCGACGCCCCCACCGGACGCGGCCCGACCCAGGCCACGGCCAGCCGGGTCTCGCCTCTGAGGAAACGCTGGACCCGAACACCACCGGTCGCCCGGCCCTTGGCCGGATACAGCGCGAACGGCGTCACCTTGACCTGGGTGCCCGTCGAGGTCACCACCATCGGCTCGCCGTGCTGCGGGTCCGCCGTCGTCACCACCGTGAACGACACCGCCTCGGCACCGGCCGGCAGGTTGATACCCGCCATGCCGCTGCCTTTCAGGCCCTGGGGTCGCACCAGCGTCGCCGGGAAGCGCAGCAGCGCCGCCTCCGAGGTCACGAAAGCCACCGACTCGTTCCCGTCGGCCAGCCAGCTCGCGCCGAGCACCTCGTCACCCTCCTTCAGGGTGATCACCTCGAACTCGTCGGACCGCACCGGCCACTCCGGGGCGCACACCTTCACCACGCCGTACTTCGTGCCCAGCGCCAGCCCGGGCGTCGACGCGCTCGCGGTCAGCGGGGCCAGTCCGACGACCTGCTCCCCCGGCTCCAGCGGCACCAGCTCGGACGCCGACATGCCGCCGCGGATCGACACCGTGCCGGACTGCTCCGGCAGCACCGGCAGTGGCAGCACGTCCGTCTTGAACGCCCGCCCGGTGCTCGTGACCAGCAGCACCCGGCCCCGCGCGGTCGTGTGCACGACTGCGCGTACCGTGTCGTGCTTGCTTCGGCCGCTGCGCCGCCGCGCCTCGATCGCCTCCTCGCTCTCCGCGGCCGTCCGCGCGATCAGCCCCGTCGCAGACAAGATCACCTGGCACGGGTCGTCGGCTACCTCCAGCGGGCCGGCCGGCGCCGAGGCGGCCAGCACCTCCTTGAGGTCGCCGTCGATCAGCGTGGTGCGCCGCGGCGAGCCGAACTCCGCCGCCACCTCGGCCAGCTCGTCCGACACGACCTGCTTGAGCACAGCCTCGTCGTCGAGGATCCGGCTCAGCTCGGCGATCTCGGCCCGCAGTCGCTCCTGTTCGGTCTCCAGCTCGATCCGGTCGAAGCGGGTCAACCGGCGCAGCGGAGTATCCAGGATGTAGCCCGCCTGGATGTCGGACAGACCGAACTCGCTCATCAGCGCGGCCTTGGCCGCGGCGGCGTCGTCGCTGCCCCGGATCAGGGCGACCACCCGATCGATGTCGATCAGGGCGATCAGCAGGCCGTCGACCAGGTGCAGCCGGTCCTGGCGCTTGGTGCGCCGGTGCGTCGTGCGCCGGGTCACCACCTCGTAGCGGTGCTTGACGAAGACCTCGAGCAACGCCTTGAGCCCCAGCGTCTGCGGCTGCCCGTCGACGAGTACCAGATTGTTGATGCCGAACGACGACTCCAGCGGGGTGAGCCGGTAGAGATCGGCGAGCAGGGCCTGCGGGTTGACCCCGACCTTGCACTCGATCACCAGCCGGATGCCGTGCTCGCGGTCGGTCAGATCCTTGACGTCGGCGATGCCCTGCAGCCGGGCGGCCTGCCGCTGCCCCCTGCGCGGCCCGGAGACGATGAGCTTGCCCTTCACCTCATCGGTGATCGCCTCGATGATCTTCTCCGAGCCGACCCCGTAGGGCAGCTCCGTGACCGTGATCGCCTGCCGGCCCCGGCCACCCTCCAGCAGCCCGGTCTGCGCCCGAGCCCGCATTCGAACGACCCCCCGCCCGGTCTCGTACGCGCGCCGCACCTCGTCGAGCCCGAGCAGCTGCCCGCCGGTGGGCAGATCCGGCCCCGGGACGAGCCGCATCAGCGCGTCGAGATCGGCCTCCGGATCGGTGATCAGCAGCCGGGCGGCGTTGACGACCTCACCCAGGTTGTGCGGAATCATGTTGGTCGCCATCCCGACCGCGATCCCGGACGTGCCGTTCACCAGCAGATTGGGGAAGGCCGCCGGCAGCACCCGGGGCTCCAGCTCGGAGCCGTCGTAGTTGGCCTTGAAGTCGACGGTGCCCTCGCCGAGCTCGCCGACCAGCAGCATCGCCTCCCGCGACATCCGTGCTTCGGTGTTGTGGTTGACGAACCCGCCGGCGAGGAAAGAATGATCCGCGGAGTCGACCCGGACCGAATAGACCTCGGCGGGCTCGCACGCCTCGACCTCGGTCACGGCTTCGAATCGGTAACCCGAATCCATGACCGGCAGGATGGTGGCGAGAATCTCGGGATCTTTGATCCGGTCGATGATCCGAAGACGCTCGGTGTCCCACCGCTCGAACCGGTCGACGTTGTGTTGGGTCAGCCATGTGCGGCCGCTACCGCGGCGGTCGAAGTCGAGTGCGGACCGCACGTAGTCGGCAACGAACGGGACGCGGTCCCGGCTCAGCCGGTGGGCGCGCTGCGGAGACCGACGCAGCAGGTCGACGAGGATCTTCTGCTTGGTACGCAGGAAGCCCACCCGCTCGGCGAACGCGCGAACGTTGCGCAGACCCGACACCACGAGACGATGCTCGACGGAACCGCTGCCGCGCGGGTAGCGCCGGTGAGCGGCGATGACACCGAACTCGGCAAGCAGTTCCTGGATGCCACGGGTCAGCTGTGCGCTGTAACTCGTGTACTGGACAGTGAAACCGCCGAGTGCGACACGGCAGCCCCCGTCGCCCTCGAAGGCGCCCATCAAGAAGGCCCGTTTGACGCCCAGACCGCCGTTCCACACGAATCCGGGAACGAACGTGGCTGCGGCCCGGTGTCCGACGAACTCCGCCAACGGGCTCGCGCGGAATGCCGCCATGCCACCGGCGAATTCCTGGACGTCGATCTCCTGGACAACCTTGCGGTCCACCCGGGTCTTGCGTTCGGAGATATTGCGTCGGCCGCCGACGACCTGATCGTAGGCGTGCAACACCTCGGAGAAATAGTGCGGGTCGGTGTTGTTGAAGCCGGCACGGGAGTACCCGGCCCAGCCTTCGGCTGCCCACGCACCGCCGAGGACCCCGAGCAGGTACTCGCGGGCCGTGGGGATGACCTGTTCCCAGGCGTTACGCGCGATACAGACAGTTGTCCCCGGCTTGATCTCGTCGAGCCGGCGCCACTGGAAAAGCGGCACACCCATGGGTGCCTCGAGGCACAGCACCGGGTGATTCTCGGTGCCGCGCAACGTGAAGCCCGATGAGGTTCCGATCCGCACGGTCGGGTGCACGCCTGAGTTGAAGACTTTGTCAGCGCGGACCGTCTTGCCGTCTTTGTCGAGCACCTCGAGATCGACATCGGCCTCGGAATCCGGCTCCAGGTGCACCAGATCGGCGATCCGCGGACTCGACCCGTCAGCCAGGCGGATCCGGGTGTCACCCGTGACGCAGTACCGAGAGGCGGCCGGTCCGTCGTCAGGTGACCCGAAGTTACCGTGCCCGTCGACCAGCGGGGCGTTGAGCGAGAAGTTCTGCGCGAGGCGGACCATCGCGTCGTAGATCGCCAGGTCACCGTGCGGGTGGTAGCGGCCCATGACGTCGCCGACGACGCGCGCCGACTTCACGTAGGCCCGGTCGGGGCGGTGCCCCTGCTCGAACATCGACCACAGGATGCGACGGTGCACGGGCTTAAGGCCGTCCCGGGCATCGGGCAGTGCCCGCGAGTGGATCACGGAGTAGGCGTACTCCAGGTAGGAGTCCTCCATCTCCGTGGTCAACGGGTTGTCGACGACGCGCGCCCCGGCATGCTCGAAGGCGGCCAGGTCGACCTGCGTACGCTCGCCCTTGCGGCGTGCCATGGTGTCTCTCCGTTCACGTCGGCCGGTCAGGCGTCGATGCTGTCCTCGTCGAGTCGTCCGGACGACTCGATCAGCCAGTTCTTGCGGGGTTCGACTCGCTCACCCATCAGCAGTTCGAGGACTGCCTCGGCGTGCTCGACGTCGTTGAGGGTGATCCGCCGGACGGTCCGCACCGCCGGATTCATCGTGGTGTCCCACAGCTCCTGCGCGTCCATCTCGCCGAGCCCCTTGAACCGGGGCACGGGCTTGTTGACGGACTTCCCGGCCTTTTCGAACCTGGCGACGGTCGACTCCATCTCCTGCTGGGTATAGGTGAAGACCGTTTCCGGGTTGCGGCCCTTGGTGCTGACCTTGTGCAGCGGCGGCATGGCCGCGAAGAGTCGGCCGGACTCGATCACCGGCCGCATGTATTTCGCGAAGAGGGTGATCAGCAGTGTCCGGATGTGCGAGCCGTCGACGTCCGCATCGGCCATGATCAGGATGCGTCCGTAGCGCAGGGCAGACAGGTCGAACGTGCGGCCCGAGCCGGCGCCGAGAACCTGCACGATGGCCGAGCATTCGACGTTGTCCAGCACCTGCTGCAGGCTGGCCTTCTGTACGTTCAGAATCTTGCCGCGGATCGGCAGCAGCGCCTGGAACTCCGAGGACCGGGCCATCCGCGCACTGTTGTGCACGAAAACCCCTGCCTCCAGCGCGAAGTTGTGATACCCCTCGACCGTCAGGTCGTAGACATCCCCGGCCGCCGTGCGCACCTCGACCCCGGCAACGCGATGATTGACCAGCTCGGCAGCCGCACGCGGCAGAGCCACGTCGCACTCGGATGCCTCCCGCAGAGTGTCGTTCGTCGCCGCGTCGCGACCGTGGCGACGACTGAACGCATCGGCCAGGTCGTACGCGTAGACCCATTCCTCGCGGTCATTCATCCAGACCTGCTCGTAGCCGTCGAACTGGTCGCCGTTCGCCTTCGACGACAGTGCACGGTAGAGCGGCATCAGGGAGTCGCCGGCGGTCAGCCGGTCCGCGCGGCGGTAGGAACCATCCCGCAGGCGGAACTGATGCTCCGGTGTGCAGCGGACGGCGGCGCCGTCGTCCAAGGTGACCTGGACCAACTCGGTCGCGTGTCTGGTGCGACGCGGCTCGATCAGCGGAGCCACGACCACCCGCCCGGCCTGGTCGGTCGTATATCCACAATGGATCACCCCCGCCCGCCAATCCGCGGCAAGCTCGGCGAACGACCGGGAGCCCCCCGATGCCAGGGCGACTCTCGTGTCGCCGGTGAAGCAGCCCAGGGCGGAGTCACCCTCCACGATGAACAGTTCCGACTGGGCCACACCGGTCGAGCGGCAGTCGACCAGTTTCGGGGGCATCGACGCGCCCTCGAGGGCCGTTTTGCGGCGGGCCGCGTCCTTCTGCTGTTTCTGGGTGAGGCGGACCCGGGCGGCGTCCACGACCTTCTGCAGGACGGTGCGGGCCTCGGACTTGGTGCGGCGGTCGTCGACCCAGGACTTGATATGGGCCTCGACCAGGCTCTGCAGGACCCGGGTGATCCCGGCCGTGGACAGCTCGTCCTTGGTCTGCGAGGTGAACTGCGGCTCGGGGATCCGGACGTGGATCACCGCGGTCATGCCCTCCAGCAGGTCGTCGAGGACCGGGGGCTCCTCTTTCGGCTTGAGCAGGCCGCGGGTGTTACGGATCGCGTCGCCGAACGCCCGGACCAGGGCACGCTCGAAGCCCTTGCGGTGGGTGCCGCCGTGCACGTTGCGGATCGTGTTGGTGAACGACTCGACGGTGCGGTCGTAGCCGGTGCCCCAGCGGAAGGCGATCTCCACCTGGGCGACCCGCTCCACATTCGACTGCATCACACCGTTCGCGTCCGCGGCGTTCTCCTTGTATCGGCCTTCGCCCTCGATCATCAGGATGCCGGAGACCGGCTTCTCGCCGGTGGGGGCGAGGAACTCCACCATGTCGGTGAGTCCGTGCGGGTAGTGGAAGGTCTCGGTGACCGGCTCGGGCTGGGTGTCGTCGCGCAGGGTGTACGCGACGCCGGGCACGAGGAAGGCCGTGTGGCGCAGCTTGGCGCGGACGGCTTCGACGTCGAGTTTCGCGCCGGTCTCGAAGTAGCGGGCGTCGTACCAGTAGCGGACGGAGGTGCCGGTGGCCTCGCCGCGTTTCATCCGGCGCACGATCCGCAGGCCGGTCTCGGCGGTGAAGCGGGCCTGCGGGCCGGGGCCGTCGAAGGCACCGGGGACGCCGCGCTGGAACGAGATCTCGTGGACCTTGCCGTCGCGTTTGACGGTGACGTCGAAGCGCAGCGAGAGGGCGTTGACCGCGGAGGCGCCGACGCCGTGCAGCCCGCCGGAGGTCTTGTAGCCGGAGCCGCCGAACTTGCCGCCGGCGTGCAGCCGGGTGAGGACCAGCTCGACGCCGTTGAGGCCGGACTTGGCGTTGATGTCGGTGGGGATGCCGCGGCCGTCGTCGTCGACCTGGACGGAGCCGTCCTGGCGCAGCCAGACGGCGACGTTGGTGGCGTGGCCGCCGACGCCCTCGTCGGTGGAGTTGTCGAGGATCTCGTTGACGAGGTGGCCGACGCCGCGGCTGTCGGTGGAGCCGATGTACATGCCGGGCCGCTTGCGGACAGCGTCGAGTCCCTCGAGGTGCGTGAGGTCATCGGCCCCGTACATGATGTCCGGTTGTGCGGTCACGAGCTGGTACTCCCGAGGCGGTGGATGGCGGGCGACGGCGCGAGCCTACCGGTCGGCTGTGACAGGTTTCGGCAGCCGAGCCGCGTGCGGGCCGGGAAAGAAGCGGATAATACCGGCAAAAGTAACGGCTGGTGAGCCACGACACGACCCGATCGGTCAACCGAGTGCGCCCTGGAGTACCCGGACGGGTGTGGTGTGCGGCTGCAGGGCCCGCCAGAGGCCGACCGGGCGGGGCTTGCCGGCCAGCACCGCCGGCGGCAGATCCTGGTAGGCGATGTCGTCGCCGGTGATGGCCCGGGTGGCGGCGCAGACGACCGTGGTGTCGTGCGGGGCGCAGGCCTGCAGCCGGGCGGCGGTGGTGACGACGCTGCCGCTGATCATGGCGTGCCCGCCGTCCCGGGCGGCGGTGAGGTCGACGATGACGTCGCCGGTGGCGAGCCCGGCCCGGGTGCTGACGCGGTGCCGCCCGGCCAGCCGCCGGTCGCGCAGTGCCTCCTGGACGAGCAGACCGGCCCGGACCGCCGCGGCGGCTTCGGCACAGGGAGCGCCGTGCAGACCGAAGACGGCCATCACGGCGTCGCCGACGAACTTCTCGACCACTCCGCCGCAGTCGCGGACGATCCCGGCGACGGTGCCGAAGTAGTCGGTCTGCAGGGCGTGCACGTCGGCGCAGTCCAGATCCTCGACCAGGGCGGTGAACCCGACGATGTCGACGAAAAGGACGGTGACCTGCTGACGGCGGATGCCGGTCACTGTGACGCTCATCTCCCACGCTCCCCGGATCCGCCGCGTTGGCCAGCAGAAGGCTGCCATCAGTGACGGGCCCGGCGGATCGGCAGAATGACGTATCTGTGACGACTGGAACACGGGTCGGATCTATGACGCAGAACAGGCCGAACCGACGAGAACGTGCTAGCCGCTTTCAGATTAGGCTGCCGGTCATGGCCGAACGGGACGAGGCGCCACTCGTCGGGCGTGCCGCCACGCTCGCCGGCGTACGATCCGCCCTGCTCGATGTCGGACCGGCCGGGACGGCCGCGGTGTTCCTGACCGGCGAGAGCGGGGTCGGCAAGAGCCGGCTGCTGCGCGAAACCGCCGAGGCGATGCGTACCCAGGGCGTCGCGGTGCTGTCCGGCACCTGCCTGGACATCGGCGACGCCCTGCCGCTGCACCCCGTACTGCAGGCGTTGCGCACGTTCGAGACGCCGCCGGCCGAGGGCGACGACGCGGGCGCCCTGCTGGACCGGGTCTCCCGGGCGTTGCGGGCGCTGGCCGGGGACAGCCGGCTACTGCTGGTGCTGGACGACCTGCAGTGGGCCGACCGCAGCACCCGGCAGCTGCTGCTGTACCTGCTGGCCGGTCTCGGCGAGCTGAACCTCTCGGTGCTGGCCGCGGTGCGAGCCGAGTCGCTGCAGGGCACCCACCCGCTGCGCCGGGTCCTGGCGGAGCTGCGCCGGCTCCGTTCCGTGCGGGTGCTGGATCTTTCTCCGCTGGACCGGGAGCAGACCTCGGAGCTGGTGACGGCGATCGCCGGGGCGGGTCTGGCCCCGGAGGACGCGGACCGCGTCTACAAGCGCAGCGGCGGCAATCCGTTCGTGGCCGAGGAGTTGGCGCGGGATCTGCGCGACGGCCGGGTGGAGCTGTCCGACACGTTGCGGGAGATCTTCCTGTCCCGGCTGGAGGAGTTGCCGGTGGCGGCCCGGTCGGTGGTGCAGGCGGTCGCGACCGGCGTCGAGCCGGTGACGCACGAGGCACTGGCGCTGGTGGTGGCGATGCCGGCGCCGGAGCTGATCGAGGCGGTCCGGGCGACGGTCGCGCACCGGTTCGTGGCCAGCGACGCGGCCGGCTACCGGCTGCGGCACCGACTGGTGGCCGAGGTGCTGGCCGAGGTGCTGCTGCCGGCCGAGCAGCGGGCGCTGCACCGGCGTTTCGCGGAGGCGCTAGAGGCCGATCCGGGGCCCGCCGATCACGCCCGGCTGGCGCATCACTGGCAGCAGGCGGGCAAGCCGGCCCGGGCGTTGCCGTCGGTGATCGCGGCGGCCCATGCCGCCGAGCGGCTGTACGGTTTCGCCGAGGCGCACCGCTACTGGTCGCTGGCGCTGACGCTGACCGGGGACACCGAACAGGATCGTACGGAGCTGCTCGGGCATGCGGCGGAGTCGGCGTACCAGTGCGGGGAGCACGCCCGGGCGCTGTCCCGGCTCGAGGAGCTGGCCGGCCGCGCGGACGCTCCCGGCCCGTGCGAGCTGCATCTGCGCCGGGCCCGCTATCTGGCGGCGGCCGGGCGGTCGGCGACCGCGGAGATCGAGTACGAGAAGGCGCTGACCGTCCCCGCCTGCACCCCCCGGGAACAGGCGAGCGCCGCCGCCCACCTGGCCGAGCTGCTGCTGCATCTGGGCCGCTACGCGGACGCCGGCTCCCGGGCGCGGCAGGCGCTGGAGCTGGCCGAACAGGTCGACGGGTCCACTGCCGACCTGGTACGGGCGAGTGCCGCGCTGGGCTTCAGCGCCGCCTTCCGGGAGGACCCGGACGCGGGTCTGGCGGTCATCCGGCACGCGCTGGAGATCGCCGAGCAGACCGGCCATCCGGACGATATCGGCTGCGCCTACCTGCACCTGGCCGAGTTGCTCACCGGCCCGCTGAACAACATCGAGGAGGGTGTACTCGTCGCCCGCCGCGGCGCGGAGAAGCTGGCCGGACTCGGCGTGGGCCGCTCATATCAGACCCGGCTGCTGGCAATCGCGGGCAACGGCTTGTTCCGGGTCGGCCAGTGGAACGAGGCCGACCGCGTGCTGGAGGCGGCGATGCGCAACAAGCCGTCCGGGGCGGACGCGGTGGAGCTGCTGCTGGCCCGGTGCCGGCTCTGGGTCGGCTTCGGCGACGTGGCCGCGGCGACCCGGGATCTGGACGCGGTCGCCACGGTGCTCGCCGGCGGCGGGGCCCGGCACGTGCTGCCGATGCTGACCCTGCGGGCCGGGCTGGCGATGTGGCTCGGCCGGCACGCGGAGGCCCGCGCAGCGGTCCAGCGGGGTCTGACCGAGACCCGCTCCGACGACCTGGTGCTGCTGGGCGTACTGGCCTGGCACGGTTTGCGGGCCGAGGCGGAGGCGCACACCCGGGGCGGCGAGCCGGTCGATCCGGCCGCGATGCGCCGGCTGCGGGTGGTGGTGGACCGGCTGGCGAAGGGCGCCGGGGACGCCGCGCCGCAGGTCCGGCCGACGATCGACGGTTACCTGGACCTCTGTGTGGCGGAGCTCAGCCGGATCGAGGACCGGCCCGACCCCGAACCGTGGGCCCGCGCCGCGGCGGTGTGGGACAAGCGCAAGCAGCCGTACCCGGCGGCGTATTCGCGGTTGCGGCAGGCCGAGGCGTTGTTCGCGGTGAAGCGGCGGCGGACCACTGCGACGGCGGCGCTGCGCGAGGCGTGGACGACGGCGCAGGCGATGGGTGCGCGCCCGTTCGCGGCCGAGATCAGCTCGGTGGCGACGCGGGCCCGGGTGTCCCTGAGCAGCGACGCGGACACCGTGCCGATGGCCCGGCCCGCGGCGGGCCCGGAGGACGAGCTGAGCGTGCTGACCGACCGGGAGCGCGAGGTGCTGGCCGCGGTCGCCGAGGGTCTGACCAACAAGGAGATCGGGCTGCGGCTGTTCATCAGCGAACGTACGGTCGGTGTCCACGTCGGCCACATCTTCGACAAGCTGCAGGTACGTAGCCGGGTGCAGGCCAGCCGGGTCTATCTACGCGCCGCATGAGGCGAAGATAGGTAGTTCTACAGATCCCCCGGCACGCCTTCCGCTGGAAGTGTGGTCGGCACGGGGGAGCACCGATCGGTGGCTGGGGCCGCCGGTCGGTGCTGGGGGGCCCTCCGCCGTTACCGCCCCGTGGAGGAACCGATGACCGAGACGGTCTGGGGACCCGTGCATCAGGAGATGGCCGACCTGCTCGGCGGCCACCCCGATGACGTGCCCGCCGTGGTCGACCAGCTGACCAAGATGCAGGACATCCTGGAGCGGGTCCCTCCGCTGCACGCCGGCAACCCGCTGGCCGACTTCAACAGGCTCTACCTGACCATCACCGAGAGCGTGCTCGAACGCCTCTACGCGGGCAGCTTCGCCGATCCGGCGTTCCTGTCGCGACTGGACGTGGAGTTCGCGGCCCGATATTTCGACGCGCTGCGCCAGTGGAGCGACTCGAGCACCTGCTGCCCCCGGGTGTGGAAGGTGCTCTTCGGGCGGATCTGCGGTCCTCGGCTCGAATCGTCGTCGTCGGCCGCCGCGGGCGTCAACGCGCACATCAACTTCGATCTGCCGTTCGCGCTGGTGACCACGTTCGACCATCTGGGCTGCGACCCGATCGACGACAGTGACCAGCACCGGGACTATCTGCAGATCAACGACATCTTCGCCGAGGCGGTCCCGGGGCTGCGGCGCGGCTACCTGGACAAGTGGCAGCTGCTGATCGACACCATGAACGGCGACCTGGACGACGTCTGGCAGGGCGAGACGGTGGACTACACCCGCAATGTCGCCTGGCGCAATTCGCAGAAGCTCTGGGGCGTACGCCATGACATGGCCGCCCTGGCGACGGAGCGCGACCGGCTCGACGGGAACGCCGCGGCCCTGGGCCGCCTGCTCCTCTCGCCGCTCGGCTCCTTCCTGCAGTGACTACGGGATCGCGATCAGCCGGGCGGTGTGTCGGTGCTGCCGGTCCTGAGGGCCGGCGCGATCCGGGTACATGTCAGGACCCGACGATGCGCCCGACAGGCGAAGGATCCGTCAGGGCTCCGTGCGGTTCGGGGTACGGGATGTCGACCGTGAAGCAGGCGCCGCCCTCGGGCGCGTGTTTCGCCTCGATCGTGCCGCCGAGCCGGGCCACCAGCCGGGCCGCCAGCGCCAGGCCGAGACCGCTGCCGACCGTCCGGATGCCCCGGTAGCGCTGGTTCAGCGCGCCCCGCTGGAAGGCCACGGCCAGATCGTCGTCGGTGAAGCCGGGGCCGCCGTCGCGCACCTCGACGATCCCGCCCGTCGGGCCGGGGCGGGCCGCCAGGATCAGCGGGGCGCCGGGCGGGACGATCCGCAGCGCGTTCTCGCACAGTCCGTCGACGACCTGGCGGATCCGGCCGGGGTCGGTTTGCACCCAGACCGGTCGGGCGGGCAGCTCGACCAGCAGCCGGGGACCGTCCGGGACGCAGCGCGACGCCCACGCCTCGGCAGCCGCGCGCATCAGCTCGCCCAGATCCACCGGCACCACGTCGATCGGCAGGTCGGCGGCTTCGAGGCGGGAGAGCACGAGCAGGTCGGCGATCAGCCGGTCCAGCCGTTCCGCCTCGGCGAGCATGATCGCCCCGGCCTTGGCCGCCGCGTCCGGGGCGACGACGCCGTCGGCGAGCGCCTCGGCGTAACCGCGGATCGTCGACAGCGGGGTGCGCAACTCGTGCGAGACGGAGAGCAGGAAGTCACGTTCCCGGCCCTCGCTGGTCTGCAGGGCGGTGGCCAGCTGGTTCAGCGCCTCGGCGAGCTCCGCGTTCTCCGACGGCGCCCGTAGGGCCAGCCGGATCGTCCGGTCCCCCGCCGAGATCTGGCCGGCCGCGTGCGCGGCCAGCCGGATGGGTTCGGCGATGAAGCGGGCCAGCAGCGCCCCGGCCAGGGTCGCGCCGACCAGACCGGCCAGCAACGCGAACCAGACGCCGCCGAGCACCCGGCGAGCGTTGATCGAACTGGCCGACCGGGTCAGCACGACGCCAGCGTTGTCGCCGGTCAGCGGCTGCCCGGCGATCAGGACGGCTTCGCCGCCGACCAGGCCGGTGGTGGTGACCGCCCGGCCCGCCCGGATGTCGGTGAGCACCCGCGCCGGCAGTCCCGGCCGGTCGGGCTGGCCGCCGCGCAGCAGGTAGACGGAGATGCCGTCGCGGCGCAGCTGGCCGACGATCCGTTCCCGGGCGGCCGGGCGTTCGTCGCGCAGCAGCTCGACGGTGATCTGGCTCTTCTCGACCAGGTCGACGCGGGCGGCGTTGTTGGCCGACCGCAGGGCGATCGGCAACGCGACCAGGGCGGTGACGATCACGGCGATGACCGCGGTCGCGGCCGTGACCAGGACGACGCGCCCGGCGAGGGTGCGGAAGAAGTCACGCATCGGCGGTGTAGCCGACCCCGCGGACCGTCCGGATCAGGTGGGCCGCGTCGCCGAGCTTGGCCCGCACCTGGGCCACGTGCACGTCGACCGTCCGGGTGCCGGCGTGCGAGGCGTACCCCCAGACGCTGGCCAGCAGCTCCTCGCGGGTGAAGATCCGGCCCGGCCGGCCGAGCAGGTGTCCGAGCAGCTCGAACTCGGTCGGGGTCAGCGTCAGCGGCAGGCCGGAGACGGTCACCTGCCGGCGGGCGGGATCCAGCGACACCGGACCCAGCGTCCTGACCTTGCCGCCGTCCGGCGGACCGGCGGCTCGGCGCAGCAGCGACTTGACCCGGGCGACCAGCTCCCGCGGGCTGAACGGCTTGGTCACGTAGTCGTCGCCGCCCAGTTCGAGGCCGAGGATCCGGTCCACCTCGTCGTCCCGGGCGGTCAGGAAGATCACCGGGGTCCAGTCGCCGTCGTCGCGCAGCCGCCGGCAGATCTCGGTGCCCGCGAGACCCGGCAGCGAGATGTCGAGCACACAGGCGACCGGGCGCAGCCGGCGCGCGGCGGCCAGGCCGGCGGTGCCGTCGTACTCGACGTGCACGCCGAAGTTGTCCCTGGCCAGGTAGAGCCGGACCAGGTCGGCGATGTTGCGGTCGTCCTCGACGACCAGGACGAGTCCCTTGCCGCCCGATGCGTCAGTCACCCCTTCATCATGCCCGGCAGGGCCACCGGTCAATGTTCGGACGCGGTAAGCGACGCACGCAGCGTGAGATAGCGCTGCTCCGGAACGCTGTCGGTCATCCGGGCCGCCCGCAGATAGGCGAGGTGCGCGGCGGCCCGGTCACCGGCCAGTTCGAGCAGGTGCCCGCGGACGGCCTCGACCCGGTGGTTACCGGCCATCCGCTCGTCGCGGTCGAGGTCGCCGAGCACCGCGAGCCCGGCGAACGGGCCGCTCGCCCGGGCCACCGCGACCGCCTTGTTCAGCGTGACGACCGGACCCGGGGTGATCTTCTCCAGCACTTCGTAGAGTGCCAGGATCTGCGGCCAGTCAGTCTGCGCCGAGGTGGCCGCCTCGTCATGCAGGGCGGCGATGGCGGCCTGCACCTGATAGGGACCGCCGGCGGGAACTCTCGCTGCGGAAATCGTCCACGATCCGCCGCCCGGCCACGGTCAACAGCCAGGACCGCGGATTTTCCGGCACCCCAGCGGCCGGCCACTGCACCGCCGCGGCGAGCAGCGCCTCCTGCACCGCGTCCTCGGCGGTGTCGAACTGCCCGTACCGGCGGGCGAGAACGCCGAGGACCTGCGGCGCGAGACCACGCAGCAGATCCTCGATGCGGCGATCGGAGCTCACTGCTCGGGCGGCCCGTCCGGTACCTCGCGCACCTCGACCCGCTCGGCCCAGACGACCACCCGCGAGGCGAGTTCGACCGCCCGCGCCTCGCCGGCGACCTCGAACACCCAGTATCCGGCCAGCGACTCCTTCGCCTCGGCGAACGGCCCGTCACTGACGACGACCTGCCCGTCGACCAGTGCGACGGTCTTGGCCGTGGTCGGATCGGCCAGTCCGCGCGCCTCGACCAGCTCACCGGCCTTGTCGAGCTCGGCATTGAACGAATGCATGAACTGGATCATCTCGGTGACCCACTCCGAGCTGCGCGTCTGCATCATGGTGGCGCCGTCACCGAACATCATCAGCATGTACTTCACGGTCAGTCTCCTCGATCTCCACACCCCGGGCCGGGGCGCGCTCAGCCAAGGGTCGGAGCGGACCGGCCGACCTCGACACCCCGCCCCGAAAACGTCAACCCGTCCCGACCCGCCGGAGCAGACCCATTATGGGACGTCAGCGGGCTCGGTGGTTGAGTCCGCTGAGCTGCGACGTCGGGTCGGGAAAGCCGTTCGCGGTGATCACGTCGCGGTACCAGAGGGCGCTGTCCTTCAGGGTGCGCTGCTGGGTTTCGTAGTCGACGTGGATCAGGCCGAAGCGTTTCGTGTAGCCGAAGGCCCATTCGAAATTGTCCAGCAGGGACCAGACGAAGTAGCCGCGCAGGTCGGCGCCGTCAGCGATCGCCTGGTGGGCCGCGGTGAAGTGGCTGCGCAGGAATGCCGTGCGGTCCGGGTCGTGGACCGCGCCGTCGGCGGATTTCGTGTCGGTGAAGGCCGCGCCGTTCTCGGTTACGTAGAGCGGGATCGGGCCGTAGTCGTGGGTGATCCGCAGCAGCAGCGCGTGCAGGCCGGATTCGTCGATCGTCCAGCCCATGTCGGTGGTCGGGCCGGGGGTCTGGTGGAAGGCGATCGTGCCCTGGGTGGGGTACGGGGTTGCCGGGCCGGGGGCGGCGCTGACCCGGTCGGGCTGGTAGTAGTTCACGCCGAGGGCGTCGATCGGGCGGCTGATGGTCGCCAGGTCGCCGGGGCGCACGAAGGACCAGTCGCTCGCCCAGGCCGTGGCGGCGACGACGTCGGCGGGGTAGGCGCCGCGCAGCAGCGGGTCGAGGACGATCCGGTTGAGCAGGCCGTCGATCGTGCGGGCGGCGTCCTGGTCGGCGGGGCTGTCGGTATGCGGGCGTACGCAGCCCGCGTTGACGGCGATGGAGATCTGCGCGTCGGTGCCGGTGCCGCGGAGCACGTCGACGGCCCGACCGTGGGCCAGCAGCAGGTGGTGGACCGCGCTCAGGGCAGTGGTGTAGTTGCTGCGGCCGGGGGCGTGGCCGCCGGATCCGTAGCCGAGGAAGGCCGAGCACCACGGCTCGTTCAGGGTGTTCCACATCCGGACCCGGTCGCCGAGGCGGCCGGCCACGGCCGCGGTGTAGTCGGCGAAGTGGCCGGCGATGTCGCGGTTCGCCCAGCCGCCGCGGTCTTCCAGGGCTTGCGGCAGGTCCCAGTGGTACAGGGTCGCGGTGGGGTGGATGCCGGCGGCCAGCAGGTCGTCGACCAGCCGGTCGTAGAAGTCGAGGCCGGCCGGGTTGGGCCGCCCGTACGGCAGGACCCGCGGCCAGGAGATCGAGAAGCGGTACGCGGTCAGCCCGAGCGACGCCATCAGCCGCACGTCGTCGCCGGAGCAGCGGTAGTGGTCGCAGGCCCGCGCGCCGGTATGGCCCGAGTCGATCCGGCCGGGCGTGGCGGCGAAGGTGTCCCAGATCGACGGGGCCCGGCCGTCCTCGGCGGTGGCGCCCTCGATCTGGTACGCAGCGGTGGCCGCACCCCACCAGAAGCCCGTGGGGAAACGCAGGCCGGTCGCTGTCGTGGGCTCGGTAAGGGTGCTCATCGGCCGCCCCTTCGGTCGGGATGGGCGTGACCGGCGGCAGGTCCGCCGCCGGCCACCACTTGGAGAGCGCTCTCCAAGCAAAACCAACGGTGCGGCACCGATTGACAACTGTCAAGGTGTCGATCTTCATATTTGGGAGCTAAAGGGCTTTGATCCGTTTTAGGACCGAGAAAGGCCGGTGTAGCATCCGCCACCGTCGGCGCAACTATTGACACATCCGAAAAGCGGGCGTAACACTTCGGCGTATGTGGAGAGCGCTCTCCACCCTGATCCGAACAGCGGCTTTCCCCGAAGCCATCCCCCGTCAGGAGTCCACCGTGCATCCGGCCCCTCCTCCGGCCTTGAGCCGGCACGCATCCCACCGGCTCTGGCGCCGGCTGATCCCCATCGCCGTGCTCGTCCTGATCGCCGCCTACATCGGAGTCGCGCAACGTACCGCGCACGCGGCCGACACCCTGATCTCGCAGGGCAAGCCGGCCGCCGCGTCCTCGGCCGAAGGGGTCGACATGGTCGCGGCGAACGCCGTCGACGGCAACGCCGCGACCCGCTGGTCCAGCCAGTTCAGCGACCCGCAGTGGCTGCAGGTCGACCTCGGCGCCACGGCCACGATCAGCTCGGTCGTGCTGCAGTGGGAGACCGCCTACGGCAAGGCGTACCAGATCCAGACCTCGCCCGACGGCACCACCTGGACCACCATCTACTCGACGACCACCGGCGCCGGCGGCACCGAGACGCTGACGGTGACCGGCTCCGGGCGTTACATCCGGATGTACGGCACCGCGCGCCCCGGCGGCTACGGCTACTCGCTCTTCGAGTTCAAGGTCTACGGCGCCTTCGGCGCGACCCCGCCGGTCGGCTGCGGCACGACGAACGCGGCCCAGGGCAGGACGGCCACCGCCTCCTCCTCCGAGGGTGCCGACACGGCCGCCGCCATGGCCGTCGACGGCAACGCCGCGACCCGCTGGTCCAGCGAGTTCAGCGACCCGCAGTGGCTGCAGGTGGACCTCGGCACGAGCCAGCCGATCTGCGGCGTGACCCTGCAGTGGGAGACCGCCTACGGCAAGGCGTACCAGATCCAGACGTCGACCAACGCGACGACGTGGACGAGCGTCTACTCGACCACGACCGGGGCCGGCGGCACCGAGAACCTGACGGTGAGCGGCTCCGGGCGTTACCTCCGGATGTACGGCACCGCGCGGCCCGCCGGCTACGGCTACTCGCTGTGGGAATTCAAGGTCTTCACCGGCACCGGCGGCCCGACCACCACCCCGCCGACCACGCCGCCGACCACCACCCCGCCTACCGACGTGCCGGGCAACTTTTCGACGGTGTGGACCGACGACTTCAGCGGTGCGGCCAACACGTCGCCGGCGGCGGCCAACTGGCTGCTGCGCACCGGCACCTCCTACCCGGGCGGCGCCGCGAACTGGGGCACCGGTGAGGTCGAGACCGCCTCGGCCTCGACCGCGAACGTCTCCCTGGACGGCGCCGGAAAGCTGAACATCAAGGCCATCCGCGACGGCGCCGGCAACTGGACCTCCGGGCGGGTCGAGACCCAACGTACGGACTTCGAGCCGACAGCCGGGACGCAGACCAAGTTCACCGCCGTCCTCAAGCAGCCGGACGTCGCGAACGGGCTGGGCTACTGGCCGGCCTTCCGGGCCACCGGCGCGGCCTACCGCGGCAACTACAACAACTGGCCGGGTGTCGGCGAGACCGACGTCATGACCGACGTCAACGGACGCAACCAGCTCTCCCAGACCCTGCACTGCGGCACCGCGCCGGACGGGCCGTGCGGCGAGTACAACGGGCGGCAGAGCGGCCTGGCGAGCTGCGCCGGCTGCCAGACCGGCTTCCACGAGTACACCCAGGTGATCGACCGGACCAAGACGGACGAGGAGATCCGCTTCTACCTCGACGGCCGGCAGACCTGGACGGTACGCGAGTCGCAGGTCGGCGTCACGGCCTGGAACGCGGCCGTGCACCACGGCTTCTACCTGCGCTTCGACCTCAGTATCGGCGGCTCGCTGCCGAACGCGATCGCCGGGCAGAGCACACCGACCGCGGACACCACCTCGGGCGGCGTGCTCAGCGTCGACTCGGTGACCGTGGCCAGGGCGACCGGTACCACCCCGCCCGCGATGACCGACCCGGCCACCCCGGGCGGCCCGAGCGTGGTCAAGGTGACCGGTACCCAGGGCAATTGGGCGCTGCAGGTCGGCGGCCAGCCGTACCAGCTCAAGGGGCTCACGTACGGGCCGCCGGCGCAGGCCGCCGACGGCTACGCGCGGGACCTGAAGAACATGGGCGTCAACACGATCCGCACCTGGGGCGTGGACGACACGAACACGCCGATCGTGCTGAACAAGGCGGCCCAACAGGGACTGCACGTCGTGGTCGGTGAGTGGCTGAACCAGGGCGCCGACTACGTCAACGACACGGCCTATCTGAACGCGACCAAGACCTCGATCATCAACCAGGTCAACACGCTGAAGAACAACCCGGGCGTGCTGATGTGGGACCTCGGCAACGAGGTCATCCTGACCATGCAGGACCACGGGCTGTCCGCGGCCGAGGTCGAGGCACGCCGGGTCGGCTACGCCAAGTACGTCAACCAGCTGGCCCAGGCGATCCACGCGGCCGACCCGAACCACCCGGTCACGTCGACCGACGCCTACACGGGCGCCTGGCCGTACTACAAGCAGTACTCCCCCGACCTGGACCTGCTGGCCGTCAACTCGTACGGGGCGATCGGCGGCGTCTACAACGACTGGGTGGCCGGGGGCTACACCAAGCCGTACATCCTGACCGAGGCCGGGCCGAGCGGCGAGTGGGAGGTGCCCAACGACGTCAACGGGGTGCCGACCGAGCCGACCGACCTGCAGAAGCGCGACCAGTACACGTCAAGCTGGAACGCGATCAACGCCCACCCGAAGGTGGCGCTGGGCGCGACGGAGTTCCACTACGGACTCGAGAACGACTTCGGCGGCGTCTGGCTGAACACCTTCACCGGTGGCTGGCGGCGGCTCGGTTACGGTTCCCTCGTCAAGGCCTACTCGGGCCAGAACCTGGCGAACACCGCGCCGGAGATCACCTCGATGACGGTCAGCAACCAGACCGCCGTCCCGGCCGGCGGCACCTACACGATCACCACGAACACGACCGATCCGAACGGTGACCTGATCCGCTACAACCTGATGTACAGCGACAAGTACATCACCGGCGGCACCGGCCTGAAGAACGTGACGTTCACGGACAACGGCAACGGATCGTTCACGGTGAAGGCGCCCGAGCAACTCGGCGTCTGGAAGGTCTACGTGTACGCCTACGACGGCTTCGGCAACGTGGGCATCGAGCAGAAGTCGATCAAGGTGGTCCCGCCGACCGTGCCCGGCACCAACCTGGCCAGGGGCAGGACCGCCACGGCTTCCTCGTACCAGCCGACGGGCACCAACGGGCCGCAGCTGCCGGCGTACGCGGTGGACGGCGACTACAGCACGCGGTGGGCCAGCGAGTGGGTCGACACGGCCTGGCTGCAGGTCGACCTCGGCTCGACGCAGAGCTTCAACCACGTCCAGCTGGCGTGGGAGAACGCCTACGCCAAGGGCTACACGATCCAGACCTCCACCAACGGTACGGACTGGACGACGGTCTACACGACCGCGAGCGGCAACGGCGGCTTCGACGACCTCGACATCGCCGGGACCGGCCGCTACGTACGGGTGAACGGCGCCAGCCGGGCCACCGCGTACGGCTACTCGCTCTGGGAGTTCGGCGTCTACAAGAGCTGAATCCCACGACGACCGACGGCGGACGTCTGGCGGTAGCCGCCGCACGGAACCGGGGCGCCCCTTCACCCGAAGGGGCGCCCCGGCCCACATCCGCCGAACCTGCGGATGACGTTGAGACACGCGGCTTTTGCTAGGTCGCCGATCCTCGTCGGTAGGGTGGTGACGCCCTGCAG
Source organism: Actinoplanes sp. (assembly GCA_032160305.1). Lineage (GTDB taxonomy): Bacteria > Actinomycetota > Actinomycetes > Mycobacteriales > Micromonosporaceae > Actinoplanes. The sequence goes on along the minus strand of JAVHVY010000045.1, from coordinate 10,392 downwards.
AACGCGCCACCGCTGGGTCAGTAACGCGAATCTGCGCTCGCCGAGGTATCGCATTGACCGAAGTAACATGTTGTGGGCCCGGCTATCCGGCACCGAGTTGGGCGATATCGACCCCGCCGTTGCGGAATCAGACAAGCCCAAACACGGCCTGTCGATGACTATGGCACGATAGGTAATTACGTGCGGTCCCTTTGGGGACGGATTCTTGGGGTGAGACCGGGTTTACCGGAGGACCCCACGCCTCACCAGAATCGTACCTATTGCCCCTAGGGTACGTGTCGTGGCATTCAACGACAATTCCTTGTTGAGATCACCTTATTGGGCTCTGCATTGCGGTCAGATTGGCATGATCGACTACCGATCTGGTACGGCGATTGCGGCCGGAGTGCGAGACAATATATTCATGCCGCACTTGCAGTTGTTCACCCGGGCGCAAGTGGCGGGAATGCGTGACCGGACAGCGTCGCGTCACTACTCTCCCGCGCGTGAGGAGTTTCGGCGCGAGCATAAAAGCCACCGCGACTGGGGCTTACGCCAGCGGCATGCCGAGAAGTTGCGCCGTCTCCGCGACGGCTCCGGTAAATGCCCGGCGCGGAACGCAGCGCCTGCCTCTGTTCCCGATAGGACACCGCATCCGTCCCGGCCTCGGGTGCCCGGTCGCACCGTCGGCAGTGCGCCGATCCACGCGTCGAGCCGTGCCCGCCCGGCGCAACAGACTTTCCCGTCAGGCTCCACGAAGCACACCGACCGGCCCGAACCAGCAGGCAGGCCCGAACCAGCAGGCAGGCCGGAGTCTCGACGGCAGCTCGAAGTGGCTACCGGACTGCAGGATGGATCAAAGGGCAAGGACCAGTCCAGGCCGCCGGCCGGGAGACGCCGGTGCAGCCAGGCCGGGAGACGTTGCGCTGGACTCGTGCGGAAAGCCCGTCCGGGTCTGGCGGAAGCGGCTAAGCGGACCTGCCGGGGCGCGGTAGCCGTTACCCGCGAACTGCCGATGAGATCAGGCACGTACTTCACTCAGATCATCATGTCATTGCTGTTTTTCCGTCGGCACTCCGATAATCGGCATGAACGGGCCCCACCCGGACGAATGTGCGGGCCGTATTAACGTCCCGCATGCTTAACGGCGCGGCCATCATCAGTGCGCTGGCCGCTCTTGCCACGAGACGTCCCGCTTCCCACGTCCTTCTCGAAACGGAGGTCTGAAGGTACTTCTCGCGGGCCTGATAGATGGTCTTCACGCTCAATGCGATATCTCGGCGAGCGCAGATTCGCGTTGCTGACCCAGCGATGGCGCGTTCTGCACGGCGTCACCACCCCACCGACGAGGATCGGCGACATAGCATAAGCCGCCCTGGTACTCACTCATATCGAGCACGGGTACAGGTCTTGCTGAGATAACCTCAATGCCCCGCCGTCATCGGCAGTTTCTTGGAGCCGCCAGCACTGGACGGCGAACGGTGGGCACTGCGACGCGCTGCGGTTGACCGTCTCGCATGAACGGCGGCCACAACAGGCTCGGCTGCGTCAAGATCGTTGCTGGAGCAACTCCAGCAATCGCTTTGCCTGAGATTCGGCGGTGCCTGGCGGGTTGCGGTCTGCGGCGGGTCCGCCGGGAAGGAGTAGCCGCAACCAGAACATGGCCCACAAGCGCCGAGCCGCCAGCAGCCGGTCCTGGTCGACGGTGAAGCGGCCACGCAGGGCGTCGGCGCCGGCATCGCGCCATGCCAGGTGTTCGGCCATGATCGCGAGTTCGGTCGCCGGATCGGAGATCGCGGCGTCTTCGAAGTCGACAATCCGCACCCTCCGACCGTCCCACAGGTAGTTGGACAGGTTCGGATCACGGTGTCCGAGCACTGTGATCGCCGGTCGGCGGCGCAGCTGGTCCGGGTCTCGGCCGGTCCAGCAGTGCACCGCAGCGTCGAACGCCTCTGCGCGGATCCCGGCGACCGGTCGTGGCCCGGCTGTGAGCCGCCGGGCGAAGCGGAGATCGTCGGACCACCGGCCCAAGCCGGCGTCGTCAGGATGCGGTACGGCCCACAACTGCGTGACCGCGTCCGCTACCGCCGCCATCTGAGCCGCAGACAACGGAACGGCGAGTGGATCACCGGGCACCCGTGACATGGTGATGGCTGGTGGACGGTCATCGAGCCTGGCTTCGACCGGCCGGGGTGCCAGGTCTCCGGCATGTTCGTGGATGTGCCGCAGAGCGGCCCACTCCCGCCGATGCTCACCGCGGTCCCACGTCTGATACCTCTTCGTCACGAACGGTCCGTGAAAGGTCAGATGATGGGTGTACACCACGCGCAGCAGCATGACTACCAGCCACCAGACCACCGAGAATGACGAATCCGCCCGCAGGCACGGCAGAACAATCGCCTGGTTGTCCTAGGCTCGCCCGCGCGGATCGGCCAGACTTGTGGAGGCAATCCACAACTGAGGAGGAGTCATGGACAGTGTCGTCCACTTCGAGATTCCGTACGACGACGAGGACCGGGCGCACGGGTTCTACCGGGAGGCGTTCGGCTGGGAGCTGCAGACCGTGCCGGGCATGGGGTACACGCTGGCGACGACGGCCCCGAGCGGCGAGCGCGGGCCGACGGAACCGGGCGCGATCAACGGCGGGATGCTCGCCAAGCAGGGCCCGATCACCGCTCCGATCGTGACCATCGGGGTCGGCGAACTAGATGACGCGCTGGCCCGGGTGGAGAAACTCGGCGGCGCGGTGGTGCTCGGCCGGCAGACGGTCGGCGACATGGGCTTCAGCGCGTACGTCCGGGATACCGAGGGCAACGTGATCGGCCTCTGGCAGGCCGCCTGACGACCGTGCCCGCCTCGCCGCCGCCCCCTGCGTCCGGAACCGGGCCGGTCGCGACCGGATCGCGCCCGGCCCGGCAATGGCGGCCCCTGCGTGCCACGGCCAGGACGGCACGCGGCGCGCAGGGGGTTCGTCAGTTCGGGCCCGAGTTCAGGTACTGGACCTCGGCGCCCTTCTGGGCGGTGCCGCCCAGGCCGTTCAGGATGTGGTTGATCGTGCCCTGGCCGCCGAGCGAGACGGTGACCATGTCGGTGAACCTGATGCCGGGCTTGACCGGCACCTCGAAGCCCCGCTCGCCGACCACCGACTGGTCCAGGGTGAAGACGCAGTAGCTGCCCAGCCCCCAAGCCTGGTGGTCGTTGACCGCGTCGGCCACCTTGTAGGCGGCGTAGCCCTTGGTGGTCCCGTTCATCCAGGCCGCCTGGTTGGGCATCTCGTAGGGCATCTCGTTCTGGAAGAAGTAGGTCTTGCCGCGCTCGCCGGTCCAGGTGACCTGGTACTTCTGGAAGTGCTCGACGAACAGGCCGTACATCGTCACGTCGTTGCCGTTGACGACCAGGCCCTGGTCGGCGGTGTTGACCGTCCAGCCGACGCCGGTGCCGTGGTCGGCACGCCACAGCCACATGTGGTCACCGATCACGTTGTTGCTGTTGACGACCAGTGTGTTGGTGGCCTTGCCGACGCCTGCGCCGCCGATGCGGAAGAAGACGTCGTGCAGCGAGGTCGGGTCCGCGCCGTGGTTCGCGGTCGAGCCGGCGGGGCCGATCTCGACGAGCGACGGCGAATTCGCGGTGCCCGCGTCGACCAGGAAGCCGGCCAGTTTGACGCCGTCCACGTCGTCGACCTTGACCGCGCTGACGCCGTTGTCCGGGATCAGGGTGGCCAGGCCGAGGCCGAGTACGACCGTGTCGGGCCGGGTGACGTGCAGGGCCTCGCTGAGGTGGTAGACGCCCGGGGTGATCAGCAGGTGCCTGCCCTGGGCGAGGGCCGCGTTCATGGTCGCCGCGGTGGTGCCGGGGCGGGCGACGAAGAACTGGCTCAGCGAGATGGCGGTGCCGGCCGAGGTCTTGTTGTACCAGCTGGTGCCGGTCGAGTTGGTACGTAGCGCCGGGACGAAGACCTTGTACTCGCCATTGTCGAGGTAGAGGAACGGCTTCTCGCGGACCTGCGGGGTGGTGGCGATGACGGTGTGCGACGGGTCCGGGAAGTGCTGCGGCGGTGCGCCCTGCACGCCCTGGAAGACCATGTTCCAGACCGAGCCGGCCCAGCTGCCGAACTCGCTGTTGCGCGAGTACCACTGCTGCTGCGAGCCGGAGACGACCGCGCCGTCGATCTTCGTGTCGGCCAGCAGGCCACCCGAGGACCAGCCGTCGCCGCCGCTCCAGAGCTGGATCTGGTTGCCCGCGCCCTTGAGGTGCATCCGCCGGTACGGAGCGGCCTGGGAGACCGCCCAGCGCTCGACCGTCGTGCCGGCCGGGAGCTGCACGGACATGTTCTCGGCGTCGCGCCAGAAGTTCTGGGTGGCGTTGCCGCCGCCCTCCCAGTCTGCCTCGGCCCGGACGTGGCCGTTGATGGTGACGTCGTCGGGTGTGCTGCCCAGCCCGGCGACCTGGGTGAAGAAGCCCATGTTCACGTCGGCGGTGTAGCTGCCGGGCTTGAACAGGACCGCGTAGCGCTCGGGGCCGAACTGGTTGGTGTGCTGGGTGGTGAAGATCGTGTTCAGCCGGGACTGGATGTCGGCGGCCGGGGTGGACGGATCGAAGACGAAGGTGTTCGGGCCCAGGTTCGGGTTGCGCGGGTCGGTGGGCTCGACCGGCGGGCCGGAGGTCGGCGGAGTCGTCGGCGGGGTGGTCGGGGTGCCGCCGCTGCCGGTGAAGATCTTGAACTCGTACAGCGAATAGCCGTAGCCGCTGGCCCGGACCGTGCCGTACATCCGCACGTAGCGGCCCGCTCCGGCGACGGTCAGATTCTGCGTGCCGCCGGTGCCGGTGGTGGTCGAGTAGACGCTGGTCCAGGTGGCCGCGTCGGCGCTGGTCTGGATCTGGAACGCCTTGCCGTAGGCGCCCTCCCACTGCAGGGTGACCCCGCAGATCGGCTGGGTGCCGCCGAGGTCGACCTGCAGCCACTGCGGGTCGCTGAACTGGCTCGACCAGCGGGTGCCGGCGTCGCCGTCGACGGCCTTGGCGGCGGTGACGTCGGCGCCCTCGACGCTCGACGCGGTGGCCGGCTTGCCCTGAGCCGCGTTGGCCGGGCCGCACTCGGCGGGCGGGACGGTGGTCGGCGGAGTCGTGCCGGTCGTGCCGTAGACCTTGAACTCGAAGAGCGAGTAGCCGTAGCCGGTGCCGCGCTGGGTGCCGTACATCCGCACGTAGCGCCCGGTGCCGGTGACCGGCAGGGTCTGGGTGCCGCCCGTGCCGGCGGTGGTCGAGTAGACGCTGGTCCAGGTGGTCGCGTCGGTGCTGGTCTGGATCTGGAAGGATTTTCCGTACGCCGTCTCCCACTGCAACGAGACCGAGCTCAGGGTGGCGGTGGCGCCGAGGTCGACCTGCAACCACTGCGGGTCGCTGAACTGGCTCGACCAGCGGGTGCCGGCGTCGCCGTCGACGGCCTTGCCGGCGCTGACGTCCGCGCCCTCCTGCGAGCTGGCGGTCGCCGGCTTGCCCTGGGAGAGCAGCGGGTCGGCGGCGCGGGCGGCGGTGACGGCGGCGGCGGTGAGTCCGAGCGTGGTGACGAGCACGGCGACCAGGACGGTGAACGTGCGACGGCGCCGGTGCGGCGCCGACCGGGTTAGGAACGGATTCAGGGTCATGGGCCTGCCTGCCTGTCGGACGGGAATGGCGGGGCACGGGGATGTCGCTGATGATCTTTGGAAAGCGCTCTCCAAGTTAAGGAAATTGTTACGCCTGTGTTGCGGCACGTCAATACATAGACGGTTCCGGAAACGAATTCGGGGACATTGACAAGGCCACGGTGATCGGCCGACACTGCAACGACCCTCGCGGACCAGAAGTGGAGACCGTTTTGCGCACCTCCCGCCGTAATCTGCTGCGCGCCGGCTCGATCGCCGCAATTCTGGCGATGTCCGGCTGCGACGCCGCGACGGGCCGGGCCAGTGCGCTCGCGACCCCCGGACCGGCCCTGTCGCCGGGCCAGGCAGGCTTCTTCGGCGGCACTGACCTGGCCTGGGTGGAGCTCAACATCGCGATGGACGAGCAGCTGCTGCCGCTGCTCGCCCTGGCCCCCGGCAAGGCCGCGAGCGCCGACGTGCGGGCCTACGCGGCCGGGGTGCAGACCTTCACCACGACCGAGCTGGCGAGCCTGCGGCAGCTGCACGACCAGGCGAAACTACCGAGCGAGAATCCGCACGAGGGGATGCCGATGCCCGGCATGGTGACCCCGGAGCAGGTGAGCGAGGCCCAGGCGGCGAGCGGGGCGGCGTTCGACCGGCTGCTGCTTAAGCATGTGCGGGCGCATCTGGAGCAGGGCACCAGCCTGGCCGGCAGCGAGGAGAAGGCCGGGGTGGAGCCGCAGACGCTGGCCCTGGCCACACTCGTACTGAGCACCCGGGCCGCCGCGATCAAACAGGCCGACGCCCTGGGCGCCGCCTGAGCGCCGTATCCCGGCGGGACACATGCCGGATTCGCGCGCCGGAATGGTCATTGGGACGACGGTATCCGCGAATTGACGGGACGCTGTGTGCGTACGAAAGAATGGTTTGAATGTGGGGTTTTCGATAAGGCCCGGACGCCCCCGCGAGGGCGCCCGGGCGACGATTGTCAGGGCAGGACGTAGTTCTGGTTGAGGACCGCGCCGCGGTCCGGCTTGTACTGGTCGTAGCCGCGCGGGTCGCATTGCAAGCCACCGTTGATGCAGTGGCTGGAGAGGGCGGCCAGGGTCGGGACGTCCCAGGCGTTGAAGACGTCGTAGTGGAAGGAGTAGCCGCGCCCGCTCGCCAGGTGCACATTGGCCAGATCACCGTTGACCGGGAACGCCATCTTGAACTCGATCATCGGCACGGCGACCGGATGGTCCGCCGGGCAGACGCCGATCACCGGGTACGCCATGTGACTCTTGTGGTTGGGCGTCTCCAGGTGCAGGCCGTCCCAGCAGCTCGGGGACTGGAGGCGGACGTTGAGCTGGCTGCCCGCCGGGCACGAGGCCGGGAAGTCCCAGTTGAAGGTGGTCTCGCCGCACTCCCAACCCTGGACCGTGCCGGGGTTGTTCTTGAACTCCTCGAGCGTGGCCGCCGGACTGCCGACCACGTAGCGCAGGCCCGGCGGGAACGGCCGGACGCTGCGGTAGTCGATGACCCCGCTCTTGTAGTAGATGACCTGGTTGCCCACCGGCTGCACGGCCGTGGTGCCGTTGAACAGGGTCGGCATCCAGTAGCCGGTCTTGTCACCGGGTGCGAGACAGGCGGTGCTGCCGGCCTGCAGGCTGGCCAGCGTGGTCGCCGCGTTCGTGGTCGTGTTGCCCATGAAGGTGTGCGAGTGCGAGGCGCCCGGCATGTTCGGGAAGACGATCGGGTCGTCGGGCAGGTTGCTGCGGCTCACCGAGCAGTTCGCCTGGAACTCGTGGTGGGTCGTCGGCGGGTTGGTGGCGGGCGGAGTGTCGGTCGAGGGGATGACGCCGGTGACCGGCGGGTCGGCCATGATGAAGCCGGGGCCGCTGGTCGGCGGCGGGCTGACGAGCGCGCCGAAGACCTGGAACTCGTAGAGCGAGTAGCCGTAGCCGGTGCCACGCTGGGTGCCGTACATCCGCACGTAACGGCCGGAGCCGGTGACCGTCAACGTCTGGGCGCCGCCGGTGCCGGTGGTGGTGGAGTAGATGCTGGTCCAGGCGGCGCCGTCGGGGCTGGTCTGGATCTGGAAGGCCTTGCCGTAAGCGGTCTCCCACTGCAGCTTGACCGAGGTGATCGTCGCGGCGCCGCCCAGGTCGACGCGGATCCACTGCGGATCGGCCCACTGGCTGGTCCACCGGGTGCCGGCGTTGCCGTCGACGGCCGCGGCCGCGGGCGCCTCACCGTTCTCCAGGGATGAGGCGATCGCGGGCCGGCCCTGCGACAGCAGCGAGTCGGCGGCCTGCGCCGACTGGATCCCGACCGTCAGCAGCGCGCCGGCCAGGACCGCCACACCGAGCAAGGCGATCAGCCGGCGTCTCTTTCTTTCCATTCGGTTCTCCCAAGGGGATGAGGACGAGGCGAGCCCGGCCGACGCAACGGGGGACTGCGGACGGGTTTCGCGGGACCTGCTTGGAGAGCGCTCTCCAAAGTGTTACGCCTAGATTGCGCGCTCGTCAATACTTGCGGGATATCCCGGTCGCCACGGGCTGGCGCGCGGGCGTGGAGCGGAGAATCGGAGAGCGCTCTCCCGGGTGTGCTATAAAAACTGCTATGGAGACACCCTCATGACCACCGCCAGCGGCCGCGTCCCCGTCGGCGAGCGGCTGCCCACGCTGGAGGACGTCGCCAAAGTGGCCGGCGTGTCCCGCGCGACCGTGTCCCGGGTCATCAACGGAATCCGCAACGTCGATCCCCAGCTGCACGAACTCGTCTGGAACGCGGTCGGTGAGACCGGCTACATCCCCAACCGGCTGGCCCGCTCCCTGGTCACCCGGCGCACCGGCACGGTCACCCTGGTCGTCTCCGACTCCGAGGCGCACGACGACGACCCGTTCATGGGCCGCTTCTTCGCCGACCCGTATTTCGGGCGCGTCGTCGGCGGGCTGATGAGCGTGCTGCGCCAGGCCGGCGTTCAGCTCGCCCTGCAGATCATCGGCACCGACGAGGGACGCACCCGGCTCGTCGGCGACCTGCGCCACGGCCAGGCCGACGGCGTCATCGTGCTGTCCCTGCCCGCCCACGACCCGCTGCCCGGCATGCTGACCGACGCCGGCGTGCCCGCGGTGATGATCGGCCGCCCCGCCGACCCGGTCCCGATCAACTACGTCGACCTGGCCAACGACACCGGCGCGTCGCTGGCGGCGGACCACCTGCTCGGCCGCGGCTGCCAGCTGGTCGGCATGATCTCCGGCCCGGCCGACGTCCCGGCCAGCAACGACCGGATCACCGGATTCCGGCGCTCGATGGCCCGGCACGGCCACGCCTGGGTCCCGCTCGTCTCCGGCAACTTCACCCAGGAGAGCGGCGAGGACGCGATGGCCGAACTGCTCAAGGCGAACCCGGCGATCGACGGCGTCTTCGTCGCCAACGACCTGATGGCGCTCGGTGCGCTGGGCGCACTGCGCGACGCCGGCCGCCGGGTTCCCGACGAAGTCGCGGTGGTCGGCTTCGACGACAGCAGCGCCGCGGTGGCCGCCCGGCCCGCGCTGACTACGATCCGGCACCCGCTGGAGGACATGGCGGCGGAGGCCGCGCGGCTGCTGCTCTGCCGGATCGACGACGCGACCATGCGGATCTCGTCGGTCATCTACGAGCCGACCCTGGTGCGTAGGCAGTCGGCCTGACCCGTGCGCTGCCGCCGGTCACTGGGGGCGCCGGTCACTGGGGGCGCCGGTCGCCGCCGGGTCCGTTTCCGGGCCGCGGCCGGTGTGAGCCGACGGCCAGGACGTCGGCCGGCCCTGCGGACACCGCCGGTCGGGCAAGGCACGATGGACGGCATGGAGTCCCCCGCTACCGGTGAATACCACCGGGACCAGAACTACATCAGCACACGGATCACCGCCGACGGGCGCGACGGGTATCCGGTACAGCCGGGCCGGTACCGGCTGATCGTGAGCCGCGCCTGCCCGTGGGCGAACCGGTCGATCATCGTGCGGCGGTTGCTCGGCCTCGAGGACGTGCTGTCGATGGGCATCGCCGGGCCGACCCACGACGACCGCAGCTGGAGCTTCGACCTGGACCCGGGCGGCCGGGACCCGGTGCTGGGCATCGAGCGGCTACAGGAGGCGTTCCTGGCGCGTTTCCCGGACTACGCCAAGGGCATCACGGTGCCGGCGATCGTGGACGTGCCGACCGGCCAGGTCGTGACGAACGACTTCGATGCGATCACCGTCGACCTGAGCCTGGAGTGGGCGAAGTACCACCGGCCCGGGGCGCCGGCATTGTATCCGGAGGAGCTGCGGCCGGCCATCGACAAGATCAACAAGTTCGTCTTCGCGGATGTGAACAACGGCGTCTACCGGGCCGGTTTCGCGAGCACGCAGGAGGCTTACGACAAGGCGTACCACCGGCTTTTCGACCGGCTGGACAAGCTGTCCGAGCTGCTGGCCGGGCAGCGCTACCTGGTCGGGGACACGATCACCGAGGCGGACGTGCGGCTGTTCACCACGCTGGTCCGCTTCGACCCGGTCTACCATGGCCACTTCAAGTGCAATCGGCAGAAACTGTCGGAGATGCCGGCGCTGTGGGCGTACGCGAGGGATCTGTATCAAACACCGGGATTCGGGGACACCGTCGACTTTGTCGACATCAAGAGGCACTACTACGTGGTACACAAGGGCATCAACCCGACCCAGATCGTCCCGGACGGTCCGGATCTGTCTGGCTGGCTGACCGAGCACGGGCGGGAGAAGCTGGGTGGGCGCCCGTTCGGGGACGGCACTCCCCCACCGCC
>JAVHVY010000043.1:0-18226 GCA_032160305.1 Actinoplanes sp. | reverse complement strand
TCCTTGACCTTGTCGTCGAACTGGCGGATGTTGCCCGGGTTGACCCGGACCGCCGCGCAGCCGGCGTCGATCGCCGCGAAGACATACCTCGGCTGGAAGTGGATGTCGGCGATGACCGGGATCTGTGACTTCTTCGCGATCGCCGGGAGCGCCTCGACGTCGTCCTGGGACGGGACGGCGACCCGGACGATCTGGCAGCCCGAGGCCGTGAGCTCGGCGATCTGCTGCAGCGTGGCGTTGACGTCGGCAGTGAGCGTGGTCGTCATCGACTGCACGCTGACCGGCGCGCCGCCGCCGACCGGGACGGAGCCGACCATGATCTTGCGGCTCTGCCGGCGCGGGGCCAGGGCCGGCGGCGGAACGGCCGGCATGCCGAGACTGATGGCGGTCACTTCTGGCTCATCCTTACTTGGAGAAGATCGTGATCGGGTTCACGACGTCCGCCGTGATGGTCAGCAGCGTGAAGGCACCGCCGATGAGGATCACCGCGTAGGTCAGTGGCATCAGCTTGTAATAGTCGACGCGGCCCGGGTCGGGCTTCTTCAGCCGAGCGTAGATCCACGATCGGATGCGCTCGTACCAGGCGATGGCGATGTGGCCGCCGTCGACGGGCAGCAGCGGCAGCAGGTTGAAGATGCCGATGAAGATGTTCAGCGATATGAAGATCATCAGGAAGTACTGCGGCAGTCCCGCGGCGATCGCCTCGCCGCCGAGGCGGCTCGCGCCGATCACGCTGATCGGGGTGTTCGGGTCGCGCTGCGACCCGGTGATCGAACGCCAGAGCGCCGGCACCTTGTCGGGGATCGTCTTCATCGAGGCGAAGGTGCCCTTGACGACCGTCCAGGTGAAGGTGCCGGTGGCCTTGACCCCGTCGACCGGGCCGTAGGTGACCAGGGCCGGCTCTTTCGTGTCCCAGCTGATGCCGGCGACGGCGACCTGCGTGACCGGGCCGGCCGGGTTGTCCAGCGGCGGTCGGGCGGCGATCACCAGATTGACCGTGGCGGTGCCGGCGACTCCGGCGCGGGTGTACGCGAACGGTGTCGGGCCGGCCTTGGCGCTGCGGATCGCATCGGTGAGCTGGCCGTAGTTGCTGACCGGGGTGGTACCGACCATGGTGATCACGTCGCCCGCCTTGAGACCCGCGGCGTCGGCCGGGCCGGCTACGGCGCCGTTCTCGCCGACCTTGCAGGGGGACTTGACGGTCAGGTCGACCTGGACACAGGCGCCGGTCGAGATCATCGGCGGCGCGGACCGCTGCTCGGCGGCGGTGGACGGCAGTGCCGGGTTGGGCAGGCCGACGAAGACGGCGGCGAACCAGGTCGCCACGATCGCCAGGGCGAAGTGGGTGATCGAGCCGGCCGACATGACGACCGAGCGCTTCCAGACCGGGAACCGCCACATCGCACGCGGCTGGTCCCCCACCTCCACGTCGTCGTCCTGCGGAGTCATACCGACGATCTTGCAGAAGCCGCCGAGCGGAATCGCCTTGAGCCCGTACTCGGTCTCGCCGCGCTGGAACGAGAAGATCGTCGGCCCGAAGCCGACGAAATACTTGGTGACCTTCATGCCGAAACGCTTGGCCGTGATCATGTGACCCAACTCATGCAGGCTCACGGAGATCAGAATGGCCAAAGCGAAGGCCGCCACACCTAACCCGAACAGCATCAAGCTCCTTCTACCGCAGTCGCGATCGTCCGCTGGGCCTGGGCACGCGCCCAGGTCTCCGCGGCAAGCACTTCCTCGACCGTACCCGGCTCGGCAAAATCGGGCGCAGCCGCGAGCACCGCCGCCAGGGTGTCGACGATGCCCAGAAAAGGTAGCCGACCGGACACGAATGCGGCTACACACTCTTCGTTGGCCGCGTTGTAGATGGCCGGCCGGCAATGCCCGGCCCGTCCGGCCGCCTTGGCCAGCCGAACGGCCGGAAAGGCGTCGTCGTCCAGGGGCCGCAGCTCCCAGGTGTGTGCGAGGGTCCAGTCGACCCCGGCCGCGGCCTGGGGCACCCGGTCGGGCCAGGCCAGCGCGAGCGCGATCGGCAGTCGCATGTCGGGCGGGCTGGCCTGGGCGAGCGTCGACCCGTCGGTGAACTCGACCAGCGAGTGCAGCACCGACTGCGGGTGCACCATCACCTCGATGTCGGCATAGGGCACGTCGAACAACTCGTGCGCCTCGATCACCTCGAGCCCCTTGTTGACCAGGGTCGCGGAGTTGATCGTGACGACCGGGCCCATGTCCCAGGTCGGGTGTTTCAGCGCCTGGTCGAGGGTGACATTCGCCAGCTCGGCGCGCCGCCGGTCACGGAAGGCGCCCCCGCTGGCGGTGAGGACGAGGCGTTTCACCTCGGCCCGGCTGCCGCCGCGCAGGCACTGGGCGAGCGCCGAGTGCTCCGAGTCGACCGGCACGATCTGCCCCGGCCGCGTCACCGCGGCCCTGACCAGCGGGCCGCCGGCCACGAGGGACTCCTTGTTGGCCAGCGCGAGCGTACGCCCGCTGCGCAGCGCCATCAGGGTCGGCGCGAGCCCGAGGCTGCCGACGACACCGTTGAGCACGACGTCACAGGGCCATTGCGCCAGCTCGGTCATCGCCTCCGGCCCGGCGATGATCTTCGGGACCTTGAAGTCACCGGTCGCATAGCCGTGTTTCTGCGCCTGGGCGTAGAAGGCGAGCTGCAGATCCTGCACGGCGGTGGACCGGGCCACCCCGACGACCTCGACCGCCAACTCGAGGGCCTGCTCGGCGAGCACCTCGACGTTTCCCCCGCCGGCGCCGAGCCCGACGACCCGGAACTGCCCGGGGTTGCGCCGGACGATGTCGATCGCCTGCGTCCCGATGGAACCCGTGGAACCGAGCAGAACAAGCTCACGCATAACCGTCATCCTCCGCGACGCCCACCGGTACACTCACCCGGCCATCCTGCCGGAGCCGTGCCCGTCGCACGCTACAGTCGGCGCCCATGACCGCTCTTCCCGCACGCGCCGATGTGGTGATCATCGGATCGGGCCACAACGGGCTCGTCTCCGCTGTGCTGCTGGCCCGCGCCGGGCTCGACGTCGTCGTCCTCGAGGCGAAGGCGACCCTCGGCGGCGCCACCCGCACCGAGCACCCGTTCGCCCGGATCCCCGGCCTCGGCCAGTCCACCGGCTCCTACCTGCTCGGCCTGATGCCACCCGAGCTGCTCCGCAAGCTGGACGTCGACATCCCGGTGCTGCGCCGTGACCCGTACTACTTCCTGCCCACGCCGGGCGGCCCAGGCTCGCCGTACCTGCTCTTCGGCACGGATCGCGCGGCCACCCGGGCGCAGATGGCGACGTTCTTCTCGGCGCGGGACGTGGCGGCGGACGAGGCGATGCAGGTCGAGATCGCCGCGCTGCGCGCCGACCTGGCCCCGGCCTGGCTGCAGGAGCCCGGCTCGGTGGAGGAGACAGCCGACCGCCACATCCGGCCGCAGCTGCAGTCCACGTTCATCGACCTGGTCCGGGGCTCCGTCGCCGACTACCTGTCCCGCTTCGGCTTCAAGAGCGAACTGCTGACCAGCATGTACGCGGTGACCGACGGCCTGTCCGGCCTGAACGCGGGCCCCGACGATCCCGGCACCGGGCACAACTTCCTGGTACACAACATGTGCCGGCTGCCCGGCTCGGACGGCACCTGGATGATCGCCAAGGGCGGCATGGGCACGGTGTCCCGGACCTTCGCCGGGGCCGCCCGGGCTGCCGGAGCCGTCATCGAGACCGGCGCGCCCGTGGCCGCGGTCACGGTCGACAACGGTGCCGCCAGTGGCGTGGTGCTCGCCGACGGCCGCCAGATCAGCGCCCGGGTCGTCCTGGGCGCCTGCGACCCGTACGCATTGATGGGTCTTGTCCCGCCGGGTGCGCTGCCGGCCGCGCTGACCGACCGGATGGCGGCCGTGCGGCGGCCGGGCACCACCCTGAAGGTCAATCTCGCGCTGTCCGGCCTGCCGACATTCTCCTGCCTGCCCGAGGATGCGGCGTCGCCGTTCGGGTCGACGATCCACCTGCTGCCGGGCTCGGCCGGGCTGGCCGGGCTAGCTGGGCTGGCCGGGCTGGGCGAGACGGATTCGCCGATGGCCGCGCTGCGCGCGATGTGGGCCGACGTGCAAGCCGGCCGGCTGCCCGCCGAGCCGACAATCGAGTGGTACGTGCACACCACCGTCGACCCGTCCCTGCAGGACGACGCCGGGCACCACTCGTCGGCGCTCTTCGTGCAGTCGGTGCCGTTCACGCTCGACGGCACGACCTGGGACGAGGCGCTGCCCGGCTACGTCAAGCGGCTGCTGGCGATCTGCGACCGCTACGCGCCTGGCACGTCGGACCTGGTGGCGGACATGATGCCGCTGACCCCGCCCGGGATCGAGGAGCACTTCGGCATCACCGGCGGGCACATCCACCACGTCGACAACACGGTCGCCTTCGACCAGCGGATGCCGTACGCGACCGGCCTGGACGGCCTCTACGCCGGCTCGGCCGGCGCCCACCCGGCCGGCAGCGTGATCGGCGCGGCCGGCCACAACGCGGCGATGCGCATCCTCAAAGACCTGGGCAGCTAGCCGCCGGCCGAGGCCCACCGAACCAGGCCGGCGGGGTCGCGCGACATGGTTCTCATGCTTCGTTCTTGTGGGCGCGCAATTGGTGACCCGCGCTGGTAAGGCACCGCCCGGTCGGAAGGTCGAATTTCCAGCCGTGCAACTGGCAGGTCAGGACGTTGCCGTCGACGACGCCGAAACGACTCAGGTCGGCCTTCAGGTGCGGGCAGCGGCGCTGGACGGTCCAGTCCCCCAGCGCCATGTCCTCCGCGTCGACCGTGTGCTCGTGTTCGTCATACCAGCCTTCCGCATATTGCAGGCGCTCCTCGGAGAGGCACTTGAAGAAGGCGTAGACGAATTCGTTGTACTGGCCGATCCGGGCCGCCGAGAAACGGCAGGACAGGAAGAGGGAATTGACCCAGTCGCCCTCGTCGATGTAAATAAGGTGCTCGATCAGTTCGCGCTGGGTGCGGAAGCGGTAGCGGACCTTTTCGTCGGCGTAGGGCCGGACCTGCTTGCCGGGGAAGTCGACGACGATCGACTCGACCGACTCGCCGTCGTAGCCGACCAGGTCGAAACGGACCGGGCCGCCGACGCCCTTGGCCAGATAGATCGACTCCTCGAGAAGCGGCTCGACGCGCTTCTTCAGCTCGCCCAGCACGTCGATCTCGGGGTGCCGCCAGGACGCCTTCTCGGCCGCGATGAGCGGAGCCTTACGCTCCCGCATCTCCTCGAGGTGCGCCTGCTTGTTGGCGAAAAACTCGTCGACGTCGGTCGGGTGGGTGGTCTCGCAGGCGCCGGGCGCGATCGTGGACACGCTGCCGGGTAACAGCACGACGCCGTTGGTGCCGCCGACCTTCGCGTACTCGCTGAGGAAGACCGACTGGTCGGGGAAGATGTTTCCCTCGTCGCCGAAGATGTCGTTCAACTGCCACAACTCGTCGTCGAGGAAACACGGCGGGCCGGCGATCGGGAACACCGAATCGGCTTTCAGATCGTCGATGTAGCGCCAGGTGCGGTCGAACTGGCGATCCCGTTTCTGCTTGCCGAACGCCCTTTTCGCCGCCTCGGGCAGCTCGTAGACCATCGGATACCAGATCGCGCCGGAGAACTGCAGCAGGTGCGCGTGCACGTGGCCCAGATCCTTGAAGACCTGCAGATCGGTGGGCCGGGCGTCGTTCTGATTCAGTACCCGGATACCGTTGTGCTCGATCCACAGCGACGAGTCGCCGATCGGGCCGTCGGTCGGGCTGGTCAGCGCCTGGACCATCACGTTGAGGCCGCCGTCGAGCTCGTGCACCTGCTGGGATTTCGTCTTCAGAAAGCTGGTGAAGCCCAGGTCGCGCAGCTCGTCCTCGAGCTGCGAGGTCGGATACTCCGGCAGTAGAACGGTGGCCCTCTTGTTGACGTGGTCTTTCAGATTCTTCGCGTCGAAGTGGTCGCGATGCAAATGTGACACGTAGAGATAGTCGACGTCGCCGAGCGACTCCCAATCGAGCAGGGAATTGTCGGGAAAGGGGAACCACGAGGCGAAGTACGCTGGATTGACCCACGGGTCGCACAAGATGCTGCCGGCGGCAGTGTCGATCCGCATGCTGGCGTGCCCCGTGCCTGTGATCCGCACCGCGAACTCCCTCGATCGTCAAGGTCTGACGACATCGAAGGTACCGGGTCCGGGTTGGTCGCCCGCGGCCGGAGGCGGCGTGGGAGACTGGGCGGCAGACGTGATCGGATGTCAGCAGGAGGACCGCATCGTGGCCGAAGAGCCGGTTTACTCGCCCGACCAGCTCAAGCCGAGCAACCGCAAGTGGGCCCGCCGCGGCGCCATCGGCACGGCCGTGCTGATCCTGACGCTCTTCTGGGGCAACCACGAGGGCAACACGGAGAACATCTACCTCATCCTCTTCGCCCTCGGCCTGATCGCCGCCGTGGTCGCCGACGCCGTACTGCGTCGAAACGGCCTCAAACCCAACGACCAATAGCCGCGCGTACGGACGAAGGCCCGCCCCCCGGCACTCGGGGAACGGGCCTTCTTCCGTGCGTCGCCAGCTTCCGTACGTCGCTAGCGTCCGCCGCGGAGCAGGATGTCCTTGACCTCGCGCAGCGCCGCATCGACCTCGGCCTCGAAATAGCCGCCCGGGACCAGGCCGAACTGCAGCGTGTCGAGCGCGTTCTCCGGTACGGGCATCGGGCCGCGACCGGACATCGCCTGCAGAATGCTCTCGAAGAGCCGGTCGACCTGCATCGGGTCGTAGCCGCTACCGAAGCGCCGCGGCTGGAAGGTGCGCCGCAGCTGGTCGACGCGGTAGAGCTCCCCGCCCGGACCGCCCCCGCCCGGACCGCCCCCGCCCGGACCGCCGCCCATCGAAGGGCCGCCGCCCATCGGCGGGCCACTCATCGGGCTGCTCGACATCGGCGGAGCGCTCATCGGGGACGGGCCGCCGTAGCCGCCGCGGTCCCAGTCGCGCTCCGGCAGCCGGATCTCGGCGGTCATGTCGGCCTTTCCGTGCCGCCCGGGCTCGAACGCGTTGTAGCTGCCCGTGTCGTAGCCGCCGGCGTTGAAGCTGCCCGTGTCGTGGCTACCCGTGTCACGGCTGCCCGTGTCGTAACCGGCCGGTCCGCGCTGCTGCTGTTGGCCGTAGACCGGCTCGTCGTACTGCGGGCGGCCCATCGGCTGCTCGTCATACTGCGGACGCCCATACGGGTCGCCGGGTGGGGGGGACGGCATCTGCCGCTGCGGCATCTGCGGGGGACCCGACATCGGCCGGTCGAACTGGCGGTCGTCGCGCATCGGAGCTGTCAGCCGCTCGGTCGGCGGTGCGCCCCGGCCCATCGTCGAGCCCATCCGGTCGGCCGGCATGCCGCCGATGACCATCCCACGCATCGACTCGGGCGCCATCCGCGGGTCGGGCCCACGGCCACCACCGCCTTGCTCCTCGAACTCGGCCAGCTGCCGCTCGACCCGGTCGAGGTGCAGGTCGACCTGCCACTCGTCGTAGCCGCCGAAGCGCACGCGGAACACGACGTCGTGCACCTCCTGGGCGGCGACCGGGGCTCCGGACTGCTCACCGGCCAGGGTGGCCTCGACGCGGTCGAGAAAGCTGTCGACCTCGTCGACCTTGTACCCGCGCCGCAGAGCGCGCCGGCGAAAACGCTGCCCTTGACTACTCACAACGTCTCCCGATTCACGGTCGGCTGGGAACTCGGCCCAGTCATAATGCCACCTCCGCCTCAGTGGTGGCGCGCCCAGCGTCCCCCACTGTCAGCTCAGTCGCGGCCAATTGACCACACGCGCCATCGATCTCGCGACCCCGCGTGTCCCGGACCGTCGCCGCGATGCCCACATCGCGGAGCCGGCGGAGGAACTCCCGTTCGACCGGCTTCGGACTGGCGTCCCACTTGCTGCCGGGCGTCGGATTCAGCGGGATCAGATTCACGTGCGCACGTTTGCCGCGCAGCAGCCCGGCGAGCAGGTCGGCCCGCCATGGCTGATCGTTCACGTCCCTGATCAGGGCGTACTCGATGGAGACCCGGCGGCCGGTCTGCGCCGCGTAGTCCCACGCGGCTCCGAGCACCTCGGCCACCTTCCAGCGCTGGTTGACGGGCACAAGCTCATCGCGCAGACCATCATCGGGCGCGTGCAAGGACAACGCAAGAGTCACCGACAGCTCTTCAGCGAGTAACCGGCGCATAGCGGGCACCAGCCCGACTGTCGACACCGTGATGTGCCGCTGGGAAAGCCCGAGACCCTCCGGGGCGGGCGCGGTGAGCCGCCGCACAGCCGCGATCACGCGGGGGTAGTTGGCCAGCGGTTCGCCCATGCCCATGAAGACGACCCGGGACAGCCGCGGCGGTGAGCCGGTGACCGCGCCGGAGGCGGCGACCCCGGCCAGGTAGACCACCTGGTCGACGATCTCGGCGATCGACAGGTTTCGGGTCAGCCCGGCCTGGCCGGTCGCGCAGAACGGGCAGGCCATCCCGCATCCCGCCTGGCTGGACACACAGGCCGTGACGCGGTCGGGGTAACCCATCAGGACGCTCTCGACCATCGCGCCGTCGTGCAGCCGCCACAGCGTCTTGCGGGTGGCCCCGGCGTCGCAGGCCAGCTCGCGCACCGGGGTGAGCAACTGGGGCAGCAGGTCACCGGTCAGCCGGGCCCGGGACGCGGCGGGCAGATCCGTCATCGCCTCGGCGTCGCGGACCAGCCGGCCGAAGTAGTGGGTGGAGATCTGCCTGGCCCGGAAGGCGGGCTCGCCCAAGCTCTTGACGGCCTCGGCGCGCGCGGCGAGATCGAGATCGGCCAGGTGGCGCGGGGGCATGGTGACGCGGCGCCGGGTGGGCACCGTGTCGGGTCGGTCGGGGCTGGTCGGAATGACCGGAAGAATCGTCATGGCCTGTCCAGTCTCCCACGTCGTGCTGATCGCCCCGGTCATCGCTCGGCTCCCCTGTGCCCCGCTCACGTCGGCGGTGCGATGAGCGCGAGCAGTAGATACGCCGCGGGGACCGCGAAGAGGATCGAATCCAGGCGGTCCATCAGGCCACCGTGCCCCGGCAGTAGGTTGCTCATGTCCTTGATCTTCAGGTCGCGCTTGAGCATCGACTCGGCCAGATCGCCCACGATCGAGGCCACCGAGATCACCACGCCGAACAGCGCACCCCAGTAGAACGGAGCGCCGAGCAGCCCGGAGACGAGCAGCGCGCCGCCGACCGCCGCGGCCAGCACCGACCCGGCGCCACCCTCCCAGGACTTCTTCGGGCTGATCGTCGGCGCCATCGGATGCTTGCCGAAAAACACGCCGGCCGCATACCCCCCGGTGTCGGAGAGCACGACGCAGGCCAGCGCGCAGATCACCCGCAGCGGCCCGTCGCCGGGCTTGACCAGCAGCACGCCGTAGCCGAGCAGGAACGGGACGTAGACCGCGACCAGGGCGGTCGCGGTGAGATCACGCTGGAAGCCGGCCGGGCCGTCGGCCAGCCGCCAGACCAGCGCGGCGAGCACGGTCACCAGCAGGCCGAGGGTCATCGCGTCCGGGCCCGCATACCAGGCCAGACCGACGATCAGCGCGGTGCCGCCGAGCAACGGGAGCAGCGGCGCGTTCGCGCCGCTGACCTTGAGCGCGCGGACCATCTCCCAGACGCCGATCCCGGCGGCGAGCGCGATCACGCCGAGGAACGCCGGCGGCCAGACGAACAGCGAGGCGATGACGATCAGGCCGAGACTGACCCCGACCGCGATGGCCGCGGGCAGGTTACGGCCGGCCCGGCTCTTCACCGGGGAGCCGTCCCGGCCCGCCCGGCGTTTGCCGGGGCCGCGCTGGCGGGCCGACTCGGCACCATCCTGCTCGGCGACGGTCAGCTCCCATTCGGCCCGCGACGTGGACGTCGCCGGATTCGCCTCGACCCAGGCCGGCGGGGCGGGCTCCGCCTCGCGGGCATTCTGGGCGGCTCTCGGGACGTGCCCACCCGCCACCTGCGCCTCGGCCTGCTGCTGCCGGAACGCGGCGTACGGATCGCCCGCTGAAGTCTGCCCGCCACGCGGCTCGAGGTAGGACATCAGACCTCGAGCAGCTCGGTTTCCTTGTGCTTGACCAGTTCGTCGACCGTGGAGACGTACCGGTGGGTGATGTCGTCCAGCTCCTTCTCGGCGCGGTGGCCGTCGTCCTCACCGGCCGCACCGTCCTTGACGAGCCGGTCGAGCTGCTCCTTGGCCTTGCGCCGGACGTTGCGGATCGCCACCCGGCCCTCCTCGGCCTTGGTGCGGGCGACCTTGATCATGTCGCGGCGCCGCTCCTCGGTCATCTGGGGCAGGTGGATCCGCAGTTGGGTGCCCTCGTTGTTCGGGTTCACCCCGAGGTCCGAATCGCGGATCGCGCGCTCGATCGGGCCGAGCTGCGTCGCGTCGTACGGCTTCACTATGACCATGCGTGGCTCGGGTACGCCGACCGACGCCATCTGGGTCACCGGGGTCGGAGCGCCGTAGTAGTCGACGACGATCTTGGAGAACATCGCCGGCGTGGCACGTCCCGTACGGATCGCGGCGAACTCCTCCTTGGCGTGCTCGACCGCGCTCTCCATCTTCTCTTCGGCCTCGAAGAGGGTCTCGTCGATCACCTGCTCCGTCGCCTCCTTCTCCTGATATGTCCCGGTGTAGCCATACGAATGCGCAGGATCACGTGGTGATCAAGGTGCCGATCTTCTCGCCGCTGACGGCTTTCACTATCGTCTCGTCGCCCTGGGCGCCGAAGACCAGCATCGGCAGGTCATTCTCCTGACACAGACTGAACGCGGCCTGGTCGGCCACCCGCAAGCCCTGCTTGAGAACGCCGTCGAAAGTGATCCGGTCGATCTTACGGGCGGCCGGGTCGGTACGCGGGTCGGCGGTGTAGACGCCGTCGACACCGTTCTTGCTCATCAGCACGAGATCGGCATGGATCTCCAGCGCGCGCTGCGCCGTGACCGTGTCCGTGGAGAAGTACGGCATCCCGGCACCGGCGCCGAAGATCACGACGCGGCCCTTCTCGAGGTGCCGGATCGCGCGCCGCGGGATGTACGGCTCCGCTACCTGGGTCATCTCGATCGCGGTCTGCACCCGCGTCTCGATGCCCTCCTTCTCCAGGAAGTCCTGCAGGGCGAGGCAGTTCATCACCGTGCCGAGCATCCCCATGTAGTCGGCGCGGGACCGGTCCATGCCGCGTTTCTGCAGCTCGGCGCCGCGGAAGAAGTTACCGCCACCGACCACCACCGCGACCTGCACGCCCGTACGCACGACGGTGGCGATCTGGCGGGCGATGCCCTGCACCACATCAGGATCGAGGCCGACGGCGCCACCGCCGAAGACCTCGCCGGAGAGTTTCAGGACCACCCGCCGGGCACGCCCGGGCGGTGGTGTCGGCGAGTCGTCAACCGGAACGGCTTGCTCGGTCACCATGGTCATGCGACTCGCCTTCCCTTCACTCTGCAGAGACCCTATGTGACGGGAAGGCCGGGCGCAGAATGCGGACCCGGCCTCCCCGTCGTGCGACTGCTGGGGGTCGTACGACTACTCCTGGCCGACCTCGAAGCGGACGAACCGGGTGACCTCGATGCCCGCCTCGGCGAGCACCTGCTTCACCGTCTTCTTGTTGTCGGTGACCGACGGCTGTTCGAGCAGGACGAAGTCCTTGAAGAAGGAATTCACCCGGCCGTCGACGATCTTGGACAGCGCCTGCTCGGGCTTGCCCTCCTCGCGTGCCGTCTGCTCGGCGATACGCCGCTCGGACTCGACGGTCTCGGCGGGCACCTCCGCGCGGTTCAGGAACCTCGGGCGCATCGCGGCGATCTGCATGCCGATGCCGCGGGCGTCCGCGTCGCCGGCCTCGTCCGACTTGCCGGTGTACTCGACCAGCACGCCCACCTGCGGCGGCAGATCCTGCGCCTTGCGGTGCAGGTAGACCGCGACGGTGCCGTCCAGGTCGGCGAAGCGGTTGATCACGATCTTCTCGCCGATCTTGGCCGAGAACTCCTGGATCACGTCGGCGACGACGCGACCGTCGGCCAGCGTCGAGGCGGACAGCGCCCCGGCGTCGGCCAGCTTGGCCTGCTCGCCGTGCTCGACCAGGGTCTGGCCCAGAGCGACGAAGTCGGGCGTCTTGGCGACGAAGTCGGTCTCACAGTTGAGCTCGAGCAGCGCCTTGCCGGAATGCGCGACGATGCCGTTCGCAGCCGTCCGTCCGGCCCGCTTGACGACGTCCTTGGCACCCTTGATGCGCAAGAACTCGACAGCGGCGTCGAAGTCACCGTCCGACTCGTCGAGCGCCTTTTTGCAGTCCATCATTCCGGCGCCGGTGAGGTCGCGGAGCTTCTTCACATCCGCGGCGGTGTAGTTAGCCATGACTCGCTCTCTCTAGCTTTCTCGCTGGCGCTTCTTACTCGGCGGGGACGTTCGCGACCGGGATCGACGCGGAGGTCGCGACGGCCTCGGTGAGGGGCTCCTCGACAGCGGCCTCGGTGAGGGGCTTCTCGACGGCGGCCGAAGCCTCGACGACGGCCGGCGTCTCGTCGGTCTTCTTCTCGGCGCCCTCGTAGAGGTCGCGCTCCCACTCGGGCAGCGGCTCGCCGGCGGCGACGGTGCCCGGCTCGGGCTTGTCGTCGGCGTCGCTGCGGTTGCGGCCGGAACGCTTGATCAGACCGTCCGCGACAGCCGCGGCGATGACCCGGGTCAGCAGCTCGGCCGAGCGGATCGCGTCGTCGTTGCCCGGGATCGGGAAGTCGACCTCGTCCGGGTCGCAGTTCGTGTCGAGCACCGCGATGACCGGGATGCCCAGCTTGCGGGCCTCGTCAACGGCGATGTGCTCCTTCTTGGTGTCGACGACCCAGATCGCCGACGGCACCTTGGTCATGTCCCGCAGGCCACCGAGCGTCTTGGTGAGCTTGGTCTTCTCGCGGAACAGCTGGAGGGTCTCCTTCTTGGTGTAACCGGCGGCCGTGCCGGTCAGGTCACCCAGAGCCTCGAGCTCCTTCATCCGCTGCAGGCGCTTGTACACCGTCTGGAAGTTGGTGAGCATGCCGCCCAGCCAGCGGTGGTTCACATACGGCTGGCCCACGCGGGTCGCCTGCTCGGCGATCGCCTCCTGGGCCTGCTTCTTGGTGCCGACGAAGAGGATGTGCCCACCCTCGGCGACGGTGTCGCGCACGTACGCATACGCGGTCTCGATGTAGTTCAGGGTCTGGCGCAGGTCGATGATGTAGATACCGTTGCGCTCCGTGAAGATGAAGCGCTTCATCTTCGGGTTCCAGCGGCGGGTCTGGTGCCCGAAGTGGACACCGCTCTCCAGCAGCTGACGCATGGTCACGACGGCCATGGTGGGGGCTCCCTATTTTCCCTGGTTGTCACGCCCACCGGCGGTGGGCGTCCTGGCGCCCGGTCGTCGGCCGCAGTCGGACCCGGGCTTTCGACCGGGACCAGGGAGGGCCGCCGCTGCCGGATGGTGAACCCGGACAGAGGGCGCGCGAGGTCGGCCGCGCTAGGCGGTCGCCGGTACCCAGCATACGCCGAGGCGGTCCGGCTCCGCCGTGCCCCTCCGCCTGGCCGTTGATCTGCCTGTTTGTCGGTTTTCCCGGCCCGCACCAAGGCAAGCCGGTCCGCCTGCCTGGCCACCGGTCGGTGGCCGGGCCGGGGCGCGGACCGGTCAGGCCACCGCGAGGGCGGCGGCGAGGACCAGGAGGAGACCGGTCGGGAGGTACGCGACGGGCGGGCGCAGCCAGGTGTCGCGGTCCTGCAGACGGCCGCCTCCGGCCAGCGCGAACAGGCCGGACCCGGTGAGCGGCAGACCGAGCGTGAGCAGCACGGCCGGCACGATCGAGCGGGCCACCGGATCACCGGCGAAGGTGGCGTCGACCAGCAGCCGGACCACCGGCACCATCAGCAGCACCGTGACGATCGCCATGATCACCGCCGAGACCGGGCGCCGGGTGTGGTAGACGGCCTCGCGGCCGCGCTCCGGCGCGGCCACCGGCGGCACCAGGCTGGTCGGCGCGTTGTGCGGGGCCGTCTCGCCCAGGCGGGGCCCGTCGGCGAATGAGGCCGCGCTCGTCGGGCGGACCGCCGGATACTCCGGGCCGCGGACCGGGGTGCGCGGTGGCTGCGGGTCGGTGGTCGGGCGGGCATGGCTCCCGGTCGAGGTCACCTCGTCGTACGACTCGGCAGGCCGCTGCTCGGGCAGCCGGAAAGCGGCGCTCGGACGCTCGTAGACGCCGGAGTCGTAGGGGCTGGCGGGAGCCGGGTGCTCAGCTGGGCCGGTGGCCGGGTTCAGCCCCGGGATCCAGCTCGGCTGCTCCGGCTCGTCGGCGTAACGGCGGTATTCATCCACGGTTTCGAAACTTAGGTGACGGCGCTGTGTGATGCCACTGGTGAACCGAGTATCACGTCCGAGAGTGACGCAGCGGTTATCCACAATTGCGCTCCGTCCACAGGCCGCGCACGCCGACGGGCGAAATCGCGCACCGTGTTCGCCATGACGAGGGTGAGACAGGCGATCGGCGCGTACGGCGAGCGGCTCGCGGCACGGCACCTGACCGATCAGGGGCTGGTGCTGCTGGCCCGCAACTGGCGCTGCGACCAGGGCGAGGTCGACCTGATCCTGCAGGACGGTGACGTGCTGGTCTTCTGTGAGGTGAAGACCCGCCGCAGCCCGCTGTTCGGCACCCCGGCCGAGGCGATCGGCGCGGCGAAGGTCCGCCGGCTGCGCCGGCTGGCCGCCCGGTGGCTCGCGGAGTCGCCCGCCCACCCGCGCGAGATCCGCTTCGACGTGGTCGCGGTCCAGCCTCAGCCGCGAGGTGCCGCCCGGGTCGAGCACGTCCGCGGCGCGTTTTGAGATGAGTTACGCCCGCGTGCTCTGCGTCGGCCTGGTCGGGATGCAGGGCCACCTGGTTGACGTTGAGGCCGACCTGTCCCCCGGGTTGCCGACCGTCGTGCTGACCGGCCTGCCCGATACCGCCCTGCACGAGGCCCGCGACCGGGTCCGCGCCGCGGTGGTCAATTCAGCGCAGACCTGGCCGAACCGCCGGATCACGGTCAACCTGCTGCCCGCCACCCTGCCGAAACACGGCAGCTGCTTCGATCTCGCCATCGCCTGCGCGATGCTCACCGGCGCGGGCGACCTGCCGGCGGCCCCGCTCGAAGGCGTCGTCGTGCTGGGCGAGCTGGGGCTGGACGGCACCGTCCACCCGATCCGGGGCGTCCTGCCGATGGTGGCCGCCGCGGTCCGGGCC
Organism: Actinoplanes sp.; assembly: GCA_032160305.1. Lineage (GTDB taxonomy): Bacteria > Actinomycetota > Actinomycetes > Mycobacteriales > Micromonosporaceae > Actinoplanes. Next base: position 2,934 of record JAVHVY010000043.1, on the reverse strand, counting down.
GGGATCACCCGGGTGATCGTCCCGCTGGCGAATTCCCGGGAGGCCGCGGTCGTGCCGGGCGTGACCGTGCGGGCAGTGGATTCGCTGCACCGGCTGGTCACCTTCCTGCGCGGCGACGGACAACTGCTGGAGCCGCCGCCGGCCGAGCCCGAAGCGGACCGGCCCGGCCTCGATCTCGCCGACGTCGCCGGTCAGGAACTGGGACGGTACGGCATCGAGGTGGCCGCGGCGGGCGGCCATCACGTCGCGCTGATCGGCCCGCCGGGCGCCGGCAAGACCATGCTCGCCGAACGCCTTCCGTCGATCCTGCCGGAGCTGGACGACACGGCCGCGCTGGAGGTCACCGCCCTGCAGTCGATCGCTGGGGTGCTCCCGGCCGACGCCGGCCTGATCCGCCGCCCACCGTTCCAGGCGCCGCACCACAGCGCCTCGCTGGCCGCCCTCGTCGGCGGCGGCAGCGGGCTGGCCCGCCCGGGCGCCCTCTCCCTGGCCCACCGCGGTGTCCTCTTCCTCGACGAGGCCCCGGAGATCGCGAACGCGACCCTGCAGGCCCTGCGCCAGCCGCTGGAGAGTGGTCGCGTGGTCCTGGCCCGCTCCCGCGGCAGCCTCGAATACCCCGCCCGCGTTCAGGTCGTGCTCGCTGCCAATCCCTGCCCCTGTGCCGCTCCGGCCGGCACCAGCAGCTGCACGTGTACGCCGAACAAGCGCCGCCGCTATCTGGGCCGGATCTCCGGTCCCCTGCTCGACCGGATCGACATCCAGATCACCCTGCTGCCACTGAGCGCCGCCCAGCTGATGACGACGACCGGCCCCGCCGAGTCGTCCGCCGTCGTGGCCGAGCGCGTCGCCAAGGCTCGGGCAGCCGCGGCAGCCCGCTGGTCGGCGGACGGCTGGCGGGTCAATGCCGAAGTCCCCGGCCCGCACCTGCGCCGCCGGCCGTGGCGGCTGCACCCCCGCGACACGTCGGCCCTGCGCCTCGACCTGGACCGGGGCCTGCTGTCCGCCCGCGGCTTCGACAGGGTGCTCCGCCTGGCCTGGACCGTGGCCGACCTAGACGGCCGGGACCGTCCCACCCGGACAGACGTCCTCGAAGCACGCCAGCTGAGAACAGGAGAGCCCCGTTGACCGAAGCCACCCACCCCATCCGGACCACGCCCGCCCGCCCACCCGTCCCGGCGCAGCCCACCGAACGGTCGTCCGCCGGGTCGGCTGAGGACCGGATGGCCAGGACTGCCTTGACCTGGCTGGCGGAGCCCGGCAACCGGGCAGTCTGGGCGATGGTCCGGGCGGCGGGCGCCCCGGCCACACTGGACCGCCTGCTCGACGGGAACATCCCGGACCAGAGCCTGCGGGCCGCGGTCGCCGCCCGCCAGAAAGGCGGCGATGCACGCGAGGTGGCCGAGGCGGCACTGGAACGGGCGCGCCGGCTCGGCGCCCGGATCGTGGTCCCGGCCGACGACGAATGGCCGGTACGGGTCGACGACCTGGCCACCCTCGAACTGGACACCGGTGGTCGGATCAACGTCGACATCCGGCCACCGCTCTGCCTCTGGACGCGCGGCCCGTTGTCGCTCCGCGAAGCCTTCGACCGGTCGGTGGCCGTGGTCGGCGCCCGCGCAGCCACCCCGTACGGCGTCCACACGACCAACGACATCGCCTTCGGCCTGGCCGAACGCGGCTGGACAGTCGTCTCGGGCGGAGCTTTCGGCATCGACGCGGCGGCGCACCGGGCAGCCTTGGCCGCGTCCGGCCGGACGATCGCGGTGCTGGCCTGCGGCGTGGACCGGCCGTACCCACAAGGGAACGCGGCGCTCTTCGAGGAGATCGGCCGGACCGGCCTGCTGATCAGCGAATGGCCACCGGGCGCGGACCCGTTGCGCCACCGTTTCCTGATCCGCAACCGGGTGATCGCGGCGGCGACGGCGGGCACCGTGCTGGTCGAGGCGGCTGCACGCAGCGGAGCGGTTCAGACGATGAGCCGGGTACTGGCCCTGAACCGCACGGCGATGATCGTGCCCGGCGCGGTGACCTCGATCATGTCGGTTGGCTGCCACGAGATGCTGCGCAACCATCCCTACAGCCGCCTCGTCACAGGCGTGCCGCACATCCTCGAAGAGGTCGGCCGGATCGGCGAGTATCTGGCCGATCCACCGCGCGGCCGCAATCATCCGCGCGACGACCTCGACGAGGATTCCCGCCTGGTACTGGAGGCAGTTCCGCGCCGCGGCGCGGCGTCACCCGACCAGGTCGCGGCGAAAGCCGGCCTCGGCCTACGCACGGTCCTGCACCGACTGTCCCTACTGGAACTAGCCGGCCTGGTCCTCCGCCGCGACGACGGATTCACGCTGCCCCGGCGCGCGCCGACGGCGTGAGACCCGCCCCCACGCCACAAGGCATCCCGCAGCGGGCCGAATCCACGCCTTGGCGGCGGTCAGTCGTCGGACTCGTCGATGTCGCGGCGGTGGACCTTCATCCAGGCCTCGACGTCGTCGGTCGCCCACACTTTTCCCTGGGCGAGATCCGCTACCGGCTTCGGGAAGTCGGCGCGGCTGGTGATCTGGTACGCACGCTGCCGGCTCACCCCGCCCAGACGGACGCGGATCTCGTGCGCACCCATGAGTCGAATCGGCTTGGCTCCCACATGATCGACCGTAGGCGCATGACTATTAGCCTTTTATCAAGTTGATGGAGGACAGCTAGGCGCTGAGCAAGTATGATAGGGGTCATGACCATACGCCGCCGGCCGCTCCCGCCGGTCCCGCCGCACCTCGTCCATCACACCACATGGCCCGCCCAAGCTCGCGGCGCCAACGACCCCACACCCACCCCGGGCAGCCGCGCCGGGCTCGACCGCCACACCGGGCTCGACCGCCACACCGGGCTCGACCGCCACACCGGGCTCGACCGCCACACCGGGCTCGACCGCCACACCGG
>JAVHVY010000032.1:0-40806 GCA_032160305.1 Actinoplanes sp. | reverse complement strand
CGGTACGTGTGCGATTACTGACTGCCGATGGTCACAACGAGTCGTGCCTCGTGATGCAGGACGTCGAGGGCAACGAGTTCTGTCTCGACTGAGTGGCCGAGGACGTTCGGCGTGATCCCGGCCAGAGCCCTCCCCTGTCACCGGCTTCCCCGACCAGTCCGGCCAGCCCCGGGCGGCGACGGCGACGGCAACTTCGCCACATTTGCAACCTTCACTGACTGTCGCCCGTCTGGGGGGTATGAATCTTTCCCACAAAGGGCGGATAGCGACCGGCGGACTCGCTGCCCTGGTGCTGCTGGCCGCCGGCGCCCTGCTGCTGCCGGCCGCCGACGCCGCGACGGCCACCAGGACCACGAGTTCCCCGGCGGCCGTGCAGCAGAACAGCGTCCAGGCCGGGCACCCCTACACCGTCACACTGATCACCGGCGACCGGGTCACTGTCGGCAGCGCCCGCCCCACCACCGGCTCGGTGCAGCCCGGTCCCGGCCGGGCCCACATGTCCTTCGCCCTGTCCTCGGCGGGGGGTCACCTGCGGGTCATCCCCGCCGATGCGGCCTCGCTGATCCGGTCGGATCAGGTCGACCAGCGCCTGTTCGACGTGACCGGGCTGATCTCGCTGGGCTACGACGATGCCGATCGGCCGACCGTACCCCTGATCATGCAGTCCGGAACGGGCAGTGCCGCTACCGCGATGGGAAACGCCGTCACCGCCGGGGGTGCCCGGAAGACCCGTGACCTGAAGGCCGTCCATGGTGCCGCGATCACGGCGCCCAAGCGGCACATCGGCTCGCTGTGGACCGCGATCACCAGCCACAAGGGCGGGATGCGGCACGTCTGGCTCGACGGGAAGCTGCAGCCGTCGCTCGACCAGAGCGTCCCGCAGATCGGTGCGCCGGCCGCCTGGCACGCGGGCTACCAGGGTGAGGGCATGCGCGTCGCCGTGCTCGACGGCGGCGTCGACGCCACCCACCCAGACCTCGCCGGCCGGGTCACCTCGGCGAACTTCACCAGCGAGGATGACGTCGACCTTGTTGGGCACGGCACCCATGTCGCCTCCACGATCGCCGGGAACGGCGCCGCGTCGGGCGGCAAGTACAAGGGCGTCGCGCCGAAGGCCTCGATCCTCTCCGGCAAGGTCTGCGAGGTGCGAGGCTGCCCGGAATCCTCGGTCCTGGCCGGGATGCAGTGGGCCGCGGCCGATCAGCACGCCCGGGTCATCAGCATGAGCCTCGGCGGCCAGGACTTCTCCGGAACCGACCCGCTGGAGGACGCGGTCAACACCCTGACGGCGCAGACGGGGGCGCTCTTCGTCATCGCAGCCGGCAACGCCGGTGACACGCAGGGCACGGTCTCGACGCCCGGTAACGCCGACTCGGCGCTGACCGTCGGCGCGGTCGACAAGTCGGACGTGCTGGCTCCGTTCTCCAGCCGGGGACCCCGCACCGGGGACGAGGCAGTCAAGCCCGACATCACCGCTCCCGGGGTCAACATCGTCGCCGCCCGCGCCGCCGGCACCGAGCTGGGCACGCCGGCTGCCGATTTCCCCGACTCGTACGTAGCACTCGACGGTACCTCGATGGCCACGCCGCACGTGGCGGGCTCGGCCGCTCTGCTCGCACAGGAACACCCGGACTGGAAGGCCGCCCAGCTCAAGGACATCCTCATGAGTTCGGCCGCGCCCAAGGGTGCCGCGGACGCGTTTCAGCAGGGCGCCGGCCGCGTCGACGTGGCGCACGCGATCACGCAGACGATCACCACCGAACCGGCCTCGGTCTCCTTCGGGCTGGAGAAGTGGCCGCACGACAGCGACCGGCCGCTCACCAAGACGGTGACGTATCACAACGCCGGCACCTCGGCGCTCACGCTGGACCTGTCGCTGCCCGGCGACAAGGCCGGGGTCTACTCGCTCAGCACCGGCGCGCTGACCGTGCCCGCGGGCGGCACTGCCGATGTCAAGGTCACCGCCGACACCCGCGGCGACGTACCGTTCGGAACACACACGGCCGAGCTGACCGCGACCAACGGCTCGACCTCAGCGGTGACCCCGATCGGCGTGGACAAGGAGTCGGAGCGCTACGAGCTGACCCTGAAGCACATCAACCTCGGCGGGCAGCCGGCCACCAACTACCTGACCCAGATCTTCCAGCCGGACGGCGGCGACTACTTCGATCTTCCGTACGACCCGAGCGGCACGGTGACCATGCGGGTCCCGCCGGGGCGTTACTCCCTCGGCACCTACCTCGATCCGTCGGCCACGGGTGACGGCGCACATTCCGTCGTGATCTTCCAGCCGGTCATCGACATCGCCGGCAACACCTCGGTCACCTTCGACGCGCGCGAGGCCACCCCAGTCAGCCAATCGGTGCCCGACCAGACGGCGCGAGCGGTCACCGGCGGCATCATGGCCACCACGGTCGTCAACGGCAAGCCGATCCTCTTCGGTTTCAGCAGCCCCGGCGACTTCACCGATAAACGGATCGCGCGTCTCGGCGGTCCGGTCGTCGGCGAGACCTCGTTCACGGGCGCGGTCTTCAGCGCGTGGGTGAAAGAGAACTCCGGCGAAGCCGGCTACGACAGTCCTTACAGCTACCAGCTGAGCGAGGTCATCCCGGGCGCCACCTTGCTCTCCGGCTACCACAAGGCCTTCACCGCTGCCGAGCTGGCCTCCGTGAAACAGGTCACGTACGGCGATGCGGCCGGCGTCCGCGCCTACCAGTGGCTCGACTCGGTCACCGCCGCCGGCGACTTCATCGGTGAAGGTGAGGTGCAGATGCACGCTCCCGGCACCCGCACCACCTACTTCAGCACTGCCGCCGGCGTTCGCTGGGTCCCGACGACGGCGATCGGGCTGCGGCGGGAGATCGGCGGCATCGTCGGCACGTACTACACGGGCGAGGCCCGGGCCTACCAGCCCGGCCAGCAGTCGCAGGAGGACTGGGGAAGCGCGCCGTACGGGACGCAGCTGGGCAGCGACTCGTCGTACTTCCGCCGCGACGGAGCCGAGATGCTCGCCACGATCCCGCCGGTCGGCGACGCGGCCGGTCATCCGGGCCAGGACCCCTTCACCCGGAAGGTGACGACCAGCCTCTACCGCGGTGACACGCTACTCGACCAGGAGGACGGGATGACCGTGTACGCCGACGGCGTGCCGGACCCGGCGACGACCTACACGGTCAAGCAGTCGTCCAGCGTGGATACCGGCGAGCTGGCCACCAGGATCGACGTTGCCATGACGTACCCCTCGTCGAGCACCCAGGACAAGATTCCGGTGATCGCGGTGAATGCCGCGCCGAAGCTGGGCCCGCACAGCACGGCCGCGGCCGGCAGCCCGGGGACGATCCCGCTGTCCGTTCTCGACCAGGCGGGCAAACGGGTCGAAGCCGAGCTGACGGCCCAGATCTCCTACGACGACGGCGTGACGTGGCAGAACGCGCCGATCAAGGAGGGGTTCGCCCAGGTGACCTATCCGGCGGGCAGCGGCTTCGTGTCGCTTCGCCTGCACGCGTCGGATGCTTCCGGCCGGTCGTTCGATCAGACCGTCATCCGGGCGTACCGCTTCGGGTGAGCCCGCCCGGGGCCCGGATCGGCGCCGGCCGGTCCGGGCCCCGGCGGCTGTCCCACTGGATATCGTGCTGGCCGCGCGGCGGTTCGGCTGCCGAACGACCAGCAGTTTCCCCTGTCGCTGAAGCGCCATCCGGAAACTCAGCGAGCGCACCCGCTCGTGTACTGCCCGGTCACGGCGGTGCCGTCGTCGGATGCGGCCACCACGACCGAGACCGCGCCGGCGCGGTAGACGACCCGGTTGGACTTTCCGGCGACGAAGACGTGCGCCGTGGCGGGGATCCGGGTGCTGAGCCGCTGCCGCAGATGCGAGCTGTCGGCCGAGCCGCTCACGGCGGCCACCGTGACCAGCGAGGTGCCCGCGCACGGCAGGCTCTGCTGGGTGAACGCGGCCGGCGTCGCGCCCAGGGTGGCGAAGGCGGCGGTGATCTCGCCGGCTCCGGCGCTGCCCGCCGGTGGGGCCTGCGGTCCGGGCGCCGAGCCGAGGCTGCACCCGGTCCGCGCCGAAACCGCCAACCACCCATCACCCAGTTTGCGTACGGACACCAACACGCCACCCGGGGCATCGGCCGTCAAGGGCCGCACCCCGGAGACCGCCGTGCCCCGGCGTACCGGGTAACTGCCCGCCAACTGCTGCCCGATCGCCGCGATCGTGGCGTCCTCGCGGCCCAGGTCGGTGTAGAGGTCGGCCGAAGCGGTGAACTCTCCGCCCGTACGCAGGACGTCGATCTGGCATGAGGCTGAGCGCACCACGCCGCCGAGCGCGACCGCGACCTCGGGCCCGGCCGCGACGACCACCTCGGCCACCGCCTTGTCCAGGACCGCGACCGCGTCGCCCACCACCGGCTGCCGGGCCGTGTCCCAGCGCCACCAGGCGACACCACTGCCCGCGGCAGCCCCGAGGGCGACCACTGCCACCAGCCCGCCGATCAGAAGCCGGCGCCGTCCGCGTGGGATCACCCGGCCAGCGTAAAGCCCCGTCTACCAGCTGACCTCACTCCGGGGCTGCGACCACGACCAGCCTGCTCCGAGCAACCCGGCGGCGGTGATCGGCAGCGGCCCATCATCGGCTCGTCCGCGCGGCGGACGAACAACGCCGCGGCCAGGTCCGCACCCGGCCGGCGCAACGCCGGCGCCACGCCACCGTCCACACCGCACATCATCGCCGCCGCTCACGCTACGCCGCGACACCCGAACGGTGGGTACGGTTCCGGCCGTTGCCGGCCCGGCGCTCAGAGTGGGAGGACGACCGCCGTCGGGTGGCCCGCGACACAGGTCACTGTCATCTGGATCTTGCTGATTCCGTTCTTGAAGACGATCCCCGTGGTCAGTGCCGGTCCGGGCGAGACGCTCGTGACCGTCCAGCCGGTCTTCGGCTGCCAGGAAATCAGCTTGGACTTGCCGGCGCCGTTGCATTTGGCGAGCACCTCACCGCCTCCGGAGGTGAGGATCGTGCCCCTCGGCGTCACCGTCGACGGCGCCGAGCTCGGAGTGACCGTGGTCGCGCCGGTCGGGGTGGGCTCAACCGGCGGGAGGGTACCGGTCTCGGAGGTGGCCGGCACAGTCACCGGGGGCCTCTTCGACTCCGGCACCACCGCGCCGAGGACCGGGGCGCCGACGGGCCGGCTGGCCGAGACCGACGGCACCGCCGAGCTGCCCGGCCAATCGGCCACGGTCGCACCCGGGGCGGACGGCCGCGCCACGATCGTGTCGCCGTCCGGCCGACCCTCAGCGGTGCCATCGGGCGCCATCAGCCACGCCGCTCCCCCGGCCACCACGACGGCGAGTACGCCTCCGACCAGCACGAATCGGCGGCGACCGGACTTCGGCGGCGGTTCGCTTGGCACCGGCCGAACCGGCACCGGTGGCGGTGGCGGCTCGTCCCGCGCTCCGGCGGCTCTGGTCAGCACCGCCGCGGCCTCCTCGGCGGTCGGGCGGGCGGCCGGGTCCTTGAGCAGGCACCCGTCGACCAGCACCCGCACCTCGTCGGGCACTTCGGGCAGACGGGGCAGCGGGGCCGGCTCGGCATAGACGTGCGCGTTGAGCATCTGCGTGGTGTTGTCGACCGTCCACGGCGACACCCCGGCGAGCAGCCGGTAGAGCAGCACCCCGAGGGCGTAGACGTCGGAGGCCGGCTCGACCGTGCCGCCGATCAGCCGCTCCGGCGCCAGGTAGGCCGGAGTGCCGAGCAGCTCCGCCTCCGGGTCGGCCGGGCCGGCCAGCGCGGCGATCCCGAAATCGACCACCTTGGCGCCGCCCACGGTGACCATGACATTGGCCGGTTTGATGTCCCGGTGTACCAGTCCGTCGGCGTGCGCGGCGGCCAGCGCGGCCGCCACCTGGCCGCAGATCTGGAAGGACTGCCGCGGATCGAGCATCCCGGCCTGTGCGCGTTGCTGCAGCGTGATGCCGTGGACCAGCTCCATCACCACGTACGGAACCGGGGCGCCGTTCTCCTCGGCCTCACCGAAGTCGTAGATCTGCGCGATGTTCGGGTGCGACAACGTGGCCGCGGCCCGCGCCTCGTCCCGGATCCGGGCCCGAGACTGCGGGTCTTCGGCGTGCCGGCCGGCGAGAACCTTGATGGCGACGGATCGGCCGAGAACCTCGTCACGCGCTTTCCACACGTGCGCCATGCCGCCGACGCCGAGCACGCTCAGCAGCGTGTAGCGCCCGTCGAGCACCTGTTGCAGTTCCACCCGTGGCAGTCTGCACGGAATCGGCGCGATCCGCGAACCCTCGGGCACGTGAATACCCGGGTGGCGGGGCTTTTGAGTAGGTGCCGAGGTCCGGGGTCCTGAGCACCGAAAACGCCGGGAACCTCGCAGATCACCACCGGATTACTCTGGGGCGGAGGCCGCGCCGCCCATTCTGGAGGCTCGATGAGACTCGTCGTCACGCACCGTCGTAAGCCAGCTTGTTGAACTCCGTTATCGCCCCGCTCCACAGGAAGTCACTCACCTGGGTCATCGCGATGCCGACCAGTCCGGCGGCCGGGTCGGTGAACCAGGTCGTGCCGTAACCGCCGGACCAGCCGTACCGGCCCGGGCCGGAGACCTCGTCGGGCTCGACGGTGACCGCCAGGCCCAGTCCCCAGCCGCTGCCGGCGAGCAGCATCCCGGCGCTCGCGACCTGCTCGGCGGTGAGGTGGTTGCGGGTCATCCGCTCGACCGACTGGGCGCGGAGCAGCCGGGTGCCGCCATGCACCCCGCCGCTCATCAGCATCCGGGCGAAGGCGAAATAGTCGTCGACCGTCGAGACCAGACCCCCGGAGCCGGACGGGAACGCCGGCGCAGCGCTCCACACCTCAGCCCCGGAAATCGTGACCTCCTTGCCCATCATGTAGTAGCTGGGCAGCTGCTCGGCCTGCTCCCGGGGCAGCCAGAAGCCGGTCGAACCCATGCCCAGCGGCTCGAAGATCCGCTCCGCCAGCACCGTGCCGAGCGAGGTTTTGGCCGCCCGGGCCAGCAGCACCCCGAGCACCAGCGTGCCGCCGTTGTACCGCCAGCGGGTGCCCGGTTGGTCCATCAACGGCAGCTCGCCGAAGAGCCGGACCCACTCGTCGGGATCGTGCGGGGTGCGCGGATCGGGCGGTCCGAACTCGAGCTGCCGCTGCTGCCAGCCCTCGACGATGGGCCAGGGCGGATCCATGCTCGGCTCGGTGATGGTGCCGAAGCCCAGCCGGAAGGTGAGCAGATCCTCGATCGTGACGGGCCGGTCGAGCGGGACGGTCTCGTCGAGGGGGCCGTCGAGCCGGGCGAGCACCCGCTGACCGGCGAGCTCCGGCAGCAGCCTGGCCACCGGCTCCTCGAGATCGATCAGATCGTCCTCCGCCAGCATCAGCGCGGCGACGGCCAGGACCGGCTTGGTCAGCGACGCGATCCGGAAGACGGTCTCCCGGCGCATCGGCACGTCGCCGCCGAAGGCGGTCGCCCCGATGGTGTCGACGCTGACCCCGCCCGGGCCACCGACCGTGCTGCCCGCGGCTTCGCCCCGGGCGATGAGCGTGACGATGCCCGGGAACTCGCCCTGCTCGACCCGGGCCGCCATCGCGTCGTGAAGAGTCATGCGCACCAGCATGCCAGCCGGGACCGACACTTTCCGTCCCACCGTCCGCGTCGTCCCGGCCGTCGCGTTTCTTGTCGGACCCGGCCGATAGCTTGGTGTCGTGACCAACGAGTGGCGGCATCTGCCCGCGGCCGCCCGCCCCATCGCCGCCGCGGCGCAGGCCGCGGTCGCCGCCGCGCACGCCCGCGACGGCGGGGCGCTGGCCGAGGCGGTCGCCCGGCTCGCGGCTCTGGATCCCAGCACGACCGGACTGATCCTGGGCACAACGGTCCGCCTGCTCCTGGAGGAGACCCATCCGGACGGGCTCGACGGCGATGACGTGCGCAAGGTTCTCGAGCATTGCGTGCGCGGCGCGGCGCAGTGGCAGCCCGGCGTCGATCCGCACGTGCTGCTGGTCCTGCTCGCCGGATCGCTCGGCGTGCTCGACGACGACGTCCCGCCGCCCGAGCCCGGCGACCTCGCCCTGCACGCCACCCTGCTCCTGGCCGACCTGCCCGGCCCCCGCCCGACGGCGGAGTTGCTGACCGCGGCCCTGACCGAGATCGAGCGAGCCCAGCTCAACGACTAACCCTGCTTCCACGTCGCCTCGTGGACCAGCACCGATTACGGTCGGTCACGGATCTTGCGAGCCGGGGACTTGCGGAAACTCGGAACCCGCGGAAAGCAGGACTAGCGCGGACGCATGCCGGCAAGCGGGCGGACTGGTCCCGACGATCCGGGTGAAGCGGTCGCGGACAGCGGTCGGCGATCCGAAGCCCGCCTGTCCGCGGATCCGGTCGGCGCAGTGGCGGTCGTCCCGAGCAGGTGTCGCGTCGCATGATCGGGGCCCGGTGCGGGGCGCGAAACCGGGTCTGACCTCGGGATGTATCGATGGTGGCCATGGGTCGTTGAGCTTGATGGCGCCGAAACAGCCGTCGGCGCCGACACCTGCCGACAGGAGCCCGCCATGGCCGACGAAGAGCCGGTGACAGTGCCTACGCAACCGTCGCCGCCCGGCCCGGGTCCGCACCCGGGGAGGGCGCGGCGTAGGAACGCGCGTCCGGCCCGCCCCGGGATCACCCCGGCCAACTCTCCGGAGCCGATTCCCGCGATCATGTACGGGCCGGTCGCACCGCTCTACCTGACCCCGCCGCCCGTCACGGGTCCGGGAGACGACGACGACTTCGCGGACGGCCTTCCCGGCTCCGGGGCGAACGCCGCACAGCGGGCAGATCCCAGTGCCCCCCGCCCCCGGCACGTACGCCAGACCGGCGCCTCCCGCCCAGCGAACCCGGCCACCACCGCTCCCCTGCGCACCGGCGCGACGGCAGCGGCCCGGCGCCGGTCCGACCCGCCCGCGCCCGCCGCCCGCCGGCCGAGCCGAGCCCTCATCGCTCCAGGCCAGAACGGCCGAGCCGGGACCGCCGCCCGGCACACCGGCACGACACCCGAGAGCCCCGACCGGTACGACTCGACCACTAAAGCACCACGCCACACGGGTCCAGCCGCCACCGGGCCCGCCCGAGCGGTTGCCGGCCCGAGCGAACGCGATGAGCCGGGTCTCGCCAGGGGCGACGGCCTGGCCGCCGAGGCTCCGGCCGGCACGACGGGCATCAAGCAGGCCGGCCTGACCGCCGACGGCCGGCCCCGCGCCCGGGCGACCGTCAACCGTCGCCAGCGCCCGGCGGCGGCGAGCACCGGGCAGCCGTCCCCGAGCACCGCCGGCCCGGCCAACCTGCCGGAGAATCTCGACAGCCGACCGGCCCGGATGACCGACAGCCGACCGGCCGCGACGAGCGGCAGCGGGCCGGCCGCGACGAGCGGCACGCGCCCGGCCGTGACGACCGGCGAGCAGCCGGCCGGAAACACGATCCCCGAAGACGACACCGCGGCAACGTACGAGCAGGTGGCGGCGCCGGACGAGCAGGCGATGACGCTGGGCCAGGTGATGCGGCCGAGAGACCAGCCCGTCGAGGGGTGGGACACGGCCGCCGCGCTCCGCAATGACGTCACCACCGAACTTCCGATCATCACTGATCGGCGGCGGTCCAGCAGCCGCGAGGTCACCGTCGATCTCGCCAAGAAGTACGGTCTGCCCAAGCCCCCCGTCCAGAAGACTGCCGCCGCCCGCCGCACCCCGGCTCCGGAACAACCCCAGCGCCCGACCGTCGCCCGCCCGACCCCCGCACCGACCCCGATCCCGATCCCGACCGCGGAGCACCGGACGAACGGGGCGCGCGGCGCCAGGCGTGACCAGGTCGCCCCGGACGCACGCAAGCCGAGCGCGCCGCCCGCCTGGCCACGCCAGGCCACCGCCCCCGGCCGGCCGGCGGGGCCCGTCGACCAACGGCAGACTCCGGCCGTCCGGGACGGCAGCCCGACCGGCGGCCGGGTCACGCCGAAGTCGGCCCGCAAGAAGAAGAGCCCGGCCGAGCGGATCTCGCTTCCGCTGCAGTTCCGGCCGATCGTCAGCGTCACCGACATGTCGGCCAGCGTCACCTTCTTCGAGCAGCTGGGAGCCGAGGTCATCCACGGCCGCCCGGGATCCGACTACGTGCTGATGCAGGTCGGCCTGGTCCAGCTCGGGCTCGTCTGCGAGCACTCCGTGGCCGCCCAGACGGCCGTCGAGCTGAACTTCGCCACCACCTACCCGTTGGCCGAGCTGGAGCAGCACCTGCGGACTCAGGACGTGCCCGTCGCGGAAAGGGTCCATGACACCGACTTCGGCCCGCAGCTCCACCTCCGTACTCCCGACGGGCTCGTCATCCGGATAACGCAACTGGATCCCGCCCCGGCGCGCTGGCTTGCCGTCCCCTAGAACGGACAAATCAGCACGGAGACGGACCGAACAAATCAGCGCGGAGACAGAGCGGACAAATCAGCGCGGGGACGGATCGGACAAATCGGCGCGGAGACCGCGAACGCGGGCGCCAGCCGGGCCTGGATCGGCGGTCGGGCATTGACGTCCACCGGTCGCCAAGGACCGAGCGATCACCGATCACCCCCGCAATTACCGACAATTGCTGCTATTGCCATTTTCGGGCACAAAATCGAACAAGGCAGAGGTCTACCGTACGAAAGGAGATTGGCGCGGTGGGGGACGGAGCGTGGACCCAGCGCACCGGGCGTACCTGACAAAGGCGGTGCCGGAAAGCCGGAGCCGCGCGGGGCTGGCGCGGCCCGGTCAGGCTCCGCGCGGGGCGTACATGATGACCGCGACGCCGGCCAGACACAGCGCCGCACCGATCAGGTCGAAGCGGTCCGGGCGAAATCGGTCCACCAGCATTCCCCAGCCGAGTGAACCGGCGACGAAGATTCCGCCGTAGGCAGCCAGGATGCGCCCGAAGTGGGCGTCCGGCTGCAGCGTCGCCACGAAGCCGTACGCGCCGAGCCCAAGCACCCCAGCGCCGATGAAGAGCAGCCCACGATGCTCGCGGACGCCCTGCCAGACCAGCCACGCGCCGCCGATCTCGGCCAGGGCGGCGAGCAGGAACAGGCCGAGCGATCGCAGCACAGACATGTGCCGCATTCAAACAGACACGACGCCGCCAGGTGAGACGAGCCGGGAGGAGAGCGGGAGCGTCGAGCCGGACGGGCTCAGCGCCGCGAGGAGACACGACGCCGCGAGGAGAGCGGGAGCGTCGAGCCGGACGGCTCAGGACGGGCGCAGGCCCACCGAGGTACGCCGGGCCGGCGGCTCGGCACAGCCCAGCAGGCCCACCAGCCCGGAAATCCACAGCTGTCGGTACACGGTGGCGCTGGGGTGGCTCACGACGAGTTTGATGCCGCTGGCGGCCGCGGCGTGGAAGCAGGCGACCAGGATGCCGATGCCGATGCTGTCGATCAGCATCACCCGTTGCAGGTCGAGACAGATCTTGCCGGGCGCGCTGCTGGTCAGCGTGTCGTTGACCGCGTCCCGCATCACGTGGGCGTTGTCGAGATCGATCTCGCCGCTCGGGGCGATCTCGACGGTGCCGTCGGCAAGCTGGCGGGTGGTAATCGGCAGGTACACGGCTGCCCTCTTCCTGGCATCTTTCGGCTGACGCCGGCCTCACGCGGGGATGCGCGCCTGGTGAATGACGGCTGTCGCGCATGTCCCAGCGCCGACAGGAAACCCGCGTCCTACAACAATCCGATGACTGGCAAGTTACGCCACGTAGGCGCGGAACGCCAGAGTAGTTAATCCTGGCCGAATAGACTGTAACGGTCACAGCCGGTGGCGATGGTGGCCACCGGCGCATCCAGGCCGAATACTGCCGGTAGGCAATGCAGCGCGCTGCGAGATGGCTGTCGGCTACCTCGCCGATCTGACGCCCGCTGAAATCACGCTTTCCAGCAGCGTGGATATCGACCACGCCCGTTCCATGGTAAATCGGTTCTATTATCCGATAGCAGTGGGAACTCCCGACCGAACAACGGATCCGGACCAGATCGTGAAGTGATCCAACTCGGACCCCGGCCTACTCCCCCGGATCGCCGCGGCGCGGCTGATGGGGGATCTCGTCGATGCGGTAGCCGCGGCTGTGGTCGGTGAGCAGGTGGCCGCGGGCCGGGACCCAGTCGCGCCAGGGGCCGAGCCGGGGCGGCACCGCGACCGCGTCGCCGTCGCCGTTGCCGCGCAGCGCGCGCAGGTAGGCCAGCACCCGGGCGGCAGCCTCACCGCCGTGCTGGGCCAGCGTCAGCAGCACCCGGGTCTCGTCGTCCAGGTCGACGTCGGACTTGCGCAGCAGTGCCGCGAGACCGGCCATTGCCTGCACGACGTCGCAGGCGTCGCGCTCCGCGTCCGGCAGGTTGTTCACCCCTGCACTTCCCAGAAGTCGTCCATGTATCACTCTCCTCGTCACCGGTACCGCCACCTCGCCCAGCCGGCTGCGCCGGCTGCCATGGGGCCGGGCGTTCCCCGCCGGAGCGCTCCACACGTGACAAGCGAGAAATGTATTCGGCTCACTACTCACCGTCCATCCGATGCACGCGAGCATTGTCCGAATCACGCTCACTTCGACATCGGAGTGATCACTCGTCCGGTTCCGGCAGGGTGGAAAGTGATCACTGTCGCGGCATCACCGGTGCGTCGGCGAACCTGTCAGGGTAAGCCTCAGGAGTAAGAAGGAAGCCGAGTTCGACCGTGCACCCACCCCAGGAGGGATCCATGACCGAGCAGAACCAGCCGCCGTTGGAGGAGTCGCCCGAGGTGGCCGACGCCGTCGAGGCCGACATCGCCGTCGATGCGTTCAGCACCGGCGGCGGTACCGATTCGCAGACGCCGCAGTTTCTCGAGCCGGGCGCCGAGCCGGTCGTGCGTACCGGGTCTGACCAGCAGTGGGACCCGGTTGATCTGGCGATGGCCGAGGGCCGCGACCCGACCCCGGAGAACATCGAACGGGCCCGCAAGGAGCTCGAACGCGACGGCGCCGCCGCCATCGAGCGCACCGTCCCGTAACCCTCGGCGGCATCGGCGGAGGGCAGTGGCGGCGAGCGGGCCGGGGCGGACCGGCGGCCGGGACCGCTCGCCGCGATGCGGCCGGGCCGGCGACCTTGCCGATCGACCGGTGCCGCTGCCACACGCACCCGGCCACCCTGCGCATACCGACGTCGCACCGGCGGACTCGAGGAGAAAAATACCCCCATTAGGGTGAACGCCCAGGCAACGAGGGGAAGCGGCAACGAGCAGGTGACCGCGAGCGACCCGCTGATCTGGCGCTGCCGGTGGCGGTTCAGGCGTTGGGCAGGTCCCGGGCGACCCGCGCGGCGATCCGGGCGACCTCGTCGATCGTCAACGCGATCAGAGGCTCGTCCGGGCCGCCCGCGGCCAGGCCCCGCTCGGCGTGCCCGACCATGATCTCCGCGCCGACGTTGCAGTCCAGGGCGGCGTTCAGGGCTTCGGCGATCGCTTCGGCCAGCTCGTTGCGCAACATCCGGTCAGCGTAGGCGGATCGTCCGGCCGGTCGCGGCGGATTCCGCGGCGGCGGCCAGGATCGCCGTCACCGTCGCGCCGAAGCGCACGTCCAGCTCCGGCCGCGGGCCGCCGCTCGCCGCGGCGAGCACCTCGTCGAGGGCCAGCCGGAAGGCGATGACCGGCTCCCAGGGCAGGTCGGGAGCGGTCACGATGCCCTGCTCACCGGCGAAGACCGCCTCCTCCCGGGCCGCCTTCAGCGGGACGTCGACCGAGAGCGTCAGCGTGCTGATCCCGCCGGCCGCGTGCTTGAGCAGCACGTGACTCATGTCCCGGACGCCGACCAGGGCGGTCACCTCGGTCACCGGGCCCAGGATCGGCAGCACCAGCGCGACGGCGTGCGGGCCGACGTCCCACAGGCCGCCGCTCTCCTGGCGCCAAGCCGACGCCCCGAACGGGTTGCCCTCGGTGTAGATCGAGCCGACGTGGTCGACCCGGGCCTCGATCCAGCCGCCGGCGGCCTTCGTCGTGCCGAGGAAGGCCCGCAGCTCGGGCAGGAACCGCCGGGTGAAGAAAACCACCGAGGCCAGCTCGCGTTCGGCGACCGCGGCGGCGATCTCGTCGGCCTGCTCGGCGGTGAAGGCGACCGGCTTGTCCAGCATCAGGTGTCTGCCCGCGCGGGCGGCCTGCAGGGCAATCGGCGCCTGGACGTCCGGCGGCAGCGCGACGGCGATCGCGTCCACGTCGTCGATCAGGCTGCCGATCGTCGGATAGGCCTTCGCGCCGAACGCGCCGGCCAGCTCGTCCGCCTTGGCCGGATTCCGGCCCCAGACTCCGACGAAGTCGACCTCCGGATGCGCCGCCAGGCCCGGGGCGTGGGCCAGGTGAGCCCACGGGCCCGTTCCGAAAAGTCCAAACCGCATGCCGATGCCGCCTTCCGCGTGGAACGTCCTGCGGCCGAAAGCTAACACGGCCGATCTGATCAGTACGCTGTGCCTGGTGAACGGTCCTCTGTCCGTCGCGACGATCGTCGTCGCGCTGGTGCTCGCGGTGTGGTTCATGATCCGGGCCGCGCTGAACAAGCCGCCGACCAGGTTCGACCTGCTGGCCACGGCGTTGCTCGGTGTCCTGGTCGCGGTGCTGGTCGTGGTCGCGGTCGTCGGCCTGATCACCGGCGACCGGTCGGTCGAGACGTCGACCTTCGCCGGCTATCTGCTCACCACGATCGCCTTCGCGCCGACCGCCTTCGTGCTGGCCCGGATGGAGCCGACCCGGTGGGGTTCCGTGATCCTCGGCGTGGCCTGCCTGACGCTGCCCGTTCTGGTGCTGCGACTGCAGCAGATCGCGTCGCTGCACGGTGGCTGAGCCGTCGACTCCCGCGAAGGTCCGCCCCCGCGATGCGGCGCTCGGCAGCGGGCCGGGCCGGGTCCTGCTCACGGTCTACATGATCTTCGCCGTCGCGGCCGGTGCCCGCGCGGGCGTGCAGATCGCGCTGAAGTTCAGCGAGGCGCCGCTGGCGTACGTGTTGTCGGCGGTGGCCGCGGCGGTGTACCTCGCGGCCACGATCGGGCTGGCCGTCGGCGGCGCCAAGGGCCGGCTGACTGCACTGACCAGCTGCTCTGTCGAACTGGTCGGGGTGCTCGTGGTGGGCACGCTGAGCATCGGCGACAAGGCGGCCTTCCCGGACCAGACGGTCTGGTCGGAGTACGGCAGCGGCTACGGCTACATCCCGCTGGTGCTGCCGATGATCGGGTTGTACTGGCTGTGGCGAAACCGCCCGCGATCCTGAATCACCCGCGGGGCCGCGTCGGTGAAATCGCGGGTGGCTCAGGAATCCCCGTCGTCGCGCAACGGCGGCCGGCTGGACAGCGACCAGCTACTTGGCACCGATCGTGTGCGGAACGAAGTTGCACCGGTCCGTGGTGACCAGGCCCTCGACGCCGAGCCCTTCGCGGATGCCTATCCCGGCGGGCTCGCCGTCGATCAGCCAGCTGCCGATCACCGGGTGCACGGTGCCCTCCAGGCCGTCGAAGGCCGGCAACTCCAGTAGCTCCTGCACCACGTACCGGCCGTCGGCGCCGTATGCGGACGGGTTGTCGGTGACCGTGGTGCCGTCCTTGACCAGCGTCACCGAGCCGCCTTCACGACCCCAGACCGGCTTCTTCGCGTACGACGTCAGCGTGGCCGCCGAGGTCGACTCGGCGAAGTACGCGGGCAGCAGGTACCTGCCGCGCTCCGGGTCGTCGCCGAAGAGCTGCCAGAGGACCGGCAGGAGCGCCTTGTTGCCCAGCAGCGCGGCCTTGTACGGCGGTTCGATCCACACCGTGCCGCGTTTCGCCGGGTCGGCCATGTTCCGGAAGAAGCCCTTGCCGCCCTCCTCGTTCCAGAACCACTCCCACGGATACAACATGAAGAGCACGTCGATCGGTTCGGCCTTGTTCTCCTGGTCCGGCTCGGGCACGAAGAGCACCCGGTCACCGGCGACGTCCCAGCCGATCTGACTCATCGCGATCAGTTCGATCGGGAAGCCGGCCTCCTCGGCGGTGGCCATCAGATAGGCCACGTTCATCCGGTCCTCGCCGGTCGGTTCGGACGTCTCGTACGCGAAATAGATCGTGGGTTTCTCGGGGAGCCAGGGCCGGGCCTCGCGCAACTTGGCGATGTTGCGCTTCCAGGTGCCCGGGTTGGCCGGCTCGCCGTCGTCGGCCGCCCAGCCGACCAGCCGGTCGTGGATCGAGTTCCACTGCCGCCACGGGTGCTCGGTCAGGTTGGTCTGGTCGGCCCAGTGCCACTGGATGACGGCCGCCTCGACCAGCGACGTCGGGGTCTGCGCATTGAACTCGTAGAGCCGCGGCGTCGTCCCGGCGCCGTTGTACCAGAGGTCGAATCGGCCGTAGACGCTGGGCGAATAGTCCGGTGTCTCCATCGGCAGCCGGCCGTCGAGATCCTTGTCCGCGTGCGTCCAGGTCTCGGCGTCGCCGTCGAACCAGGTGCGGATGATCTGCTCGTGGGTGTATTCCGGGATGCCGATCTTGGCTAGGAAGCAGGTCCGCGGGGTGCAGACCGAGGCCAGGTAACCCTCCCGGCGGCCCTCGCGGGTGTGTCGGGGGCACTGCCTGACCATCCAGTCGCCGGCGTCCATGCACATCGCGTTGAGCACCGTGGTGGCCGTCTCGAGCTCCTCGATCTCGGCCTCGGTGAAGTCGTAGTACGGCCCCTCCGACCAGTACGACTCCATCGTGCCGTCGGGCAGTTCGGTGTCGTTGTAGGTCAACCCGAGGCTGTAGTTGGTGAGCCGCCAGCCGTCCCGGACCGGTCCGTAGGGGATCCGCCGCACGCCGGGTCAGCTGCCGGACTTGGCGGACCTGTGCGACAAGCCGCTGCCGCCCTTGCCGACCACGCTGGTCTTCACCGTGCCGTTGCCGATCCGGCCCGACGACGGCAGCCCGAACGAGCTGCGCGAGGTCCGGTCGTTGTAGGCGAACCGGCTGCCACCGGCCGGCAGCAGCGACCCGACCAGCAGCCCGGCACCGTAATTCGGCGAGTGGTAGATGTAATACGGATGGGAGCCGCCATAAGCGCGGTTGTCGTCGCAGAGAGCCTCATCGACGATCCGGCCCTGCTCGTCGGCGCAGTAGAAGCCCTCGTCGTGATACTGCTTCCCGCTGTCGCACGCGGCCGCGCCGCCGGCGGCGAGCATCAGAAACGTGCTGGTGAGCGACACGCTGCGCGAGGTCATCCGTCGGTTCACAGTCGATGACTGTACCGGTCGACCGCCAGGTCCGACATCAATCCCGGGGGCCGCCGGCGACGTAGATGACCTGTCCCGAGACGAAGCCCGCGCCCGCACTGGCCAGAAAGGACACGGTGTTCGCCACGTCCTCGGGGCGACCGGCCCGGCCGACCGGAATCTGGCTGATCGCGGCCTTCTGGAAGTCCTCGAAATCCACGCCGACGCGCGCGGCGGTGGCCGCGGTCATGTCGGTGACGATGAAGCCCGGCGCGACCGCGTTGGCGGTCACGTTGTAGCGGCCAAGCTCGATCGCGATCGTCTTGGTGAAGCCCTGGATGCCGGCCTTCGCCGCGGCGTAGTTGGCCTGGCCGCGGTTGCCCAGGGCCGAGGTGCTGGACAGGCTGACGATCCGGCCCCACTGCGCCTCGACCATGTGCTTCTGCACCGCCCGGGTGCAGAGGAACGCGCCGCGCAGGTGGACCGCCATCACGGTCTCCCAGTCATCCTCGGTCATCTTGAAGATCAGGTTGTCGCGCAGCACGCCGGCGTTGTTGACCAGCACCGTCGGGGCGCCCAACTCGGCCACCGTGCGCTCGACGGCGGCGGCGACCGCGATCGGGTCGGCGACGTCCGCGCCGATCGCCACGGCGGTGCCGCCCGCGTCGTGGATCTCGGTGACCGTGCCGGCGCATGCGGCTTCGTCGAGGTCGACCACCGCCACGGCCAGCCCGTCGGCGGCCAGTTTGCGGGCAGTCGCCGCGCCGATGCCCCGGGCCGCCCCGGTGACGATCGCTACTCGGGTCGGCTGGGTCATGGTGTGCCTCCGCGCGTCTCGGCAGGTTGGGACGGCATGATCGGACGGCCGACTCTAACCCGGCTCAGGGGTAGCGCTTCAGCCGGATCCACCGATATCCATATCCCCCGATCGCCACCGCGTCGAACGTGCCCAGCTCGCCGTATTCGCGGTCGGCCAGGACGTCGTTCGGGTACTCCGCCTCGGCGGCGAGGCTGCTCAGGTCGATCGTGCCGTCCTCGTCGCCGAGGTTGTGCACGAAGAGCATCGTGCCGGTGACGTCGTCGGCGCGGTGCACCAGCGTCCCGTGCGGGGCGGGCACGTCGACGTGCAGGCAGGTGCCGCTGCCCACTTCGGGCGCTTCGCGCAGGGTGCGGATCATCCGTTCGAACCAGGACAGCAGGGAGCGTGGATCGTGCCGCTGGCTGGTGACGTTGACCTTGTCGTAGGCGAAGGCGCCGGTCGAGACGACCGGGCGCACGACCTGGTCCGGCTCGGCGGCCGAGAATCCGCCGTTGGCCAGCAAGGACCACTGCATGGGCGTACGGATGGAATCGCGCCCTTCCAGAGCGAGGTCGTCGCCCATCCCGATCTCCTCGCCGTAGCGCAGGACCGGGGTGCCGCGCAGGCTGAACTGCAGCGCGTACGCCAGCTCGATCCGCCTGCGGTCGTTGCCCAGCATCGGGGCGAGCCGGCGCCGGATCCCGCGGCCGTAGAGCTGCATGTCCTCGTCCGGGCCGAACTGGGCGAAGACCTCGGCCCGCTGCTCCGCGGTCAGCCGGGACAGGTCCACCTCGTCGTGGTTACGCAGGAAGGTCGCCCACTGGCCGCCGTGTGGCAGCACCGGGGTGTCCCGCAGCGCGTCGATGATCGGCTCCGGGTCGCGCCGGGCCAGGGCGAGCATCAGCCGGCCGTTGAGCATGAAGTCGAACAGCATGTGGATCCGGTTGGCCGAGCCGCCGGCGTCGCCGAAGAACTGTTTGAGGGCGTCCGGCTCGACGTTCGCCTCCGCCAGCAGCACGGCGTCGCCCTTGCGCCACTGGATGTACTGCCGCAGCTCGGTCAGGTAGTCCATGTCCTTGGGCGGGTTCGGGTTTCCGGCCTCGGTCTCCTCGATGATGAACGGCACCGCGTCCATCCGGAAACCGGCGACGCCCAGTTGCAGCCAGAACGCGCAGATCTTCTTGATCTCTGCCCTGACCTGCGGGTTCTTGATGTTCAGATCGGGCTGGAACCGGTAGAACCGGTGGTAGAACCACTGCTTGGCGGTACGGTCGAAACTCCACGTCTCGGCCTGCTCGCCGGGGAAGACCATGCCCTGGTGGCGGTCGGCGGGCGCGGTCTCGGACCAGACGTACCAGTCGCGGTAGCGCGACCGCGCCGACGACCGGGCGTCCTGGAACCACGGGTGCTGGTCGGAGGTGTGGTTGACGACCAGGTCGATGATCACCCGGATGCCGAGGCTCTCCGCGTGGTGCAGCATCTCCGCGAAGTCGCCCAGGGTGCCGAAGCGCGGGTCGACGTTGTAGAAGTCGGCCACGTCGTAGCCGTCGTCGCGGTCGGGCGACGGGTGGATCGGGTTGAGCCAGATGCAGGTGACGCCGAGCCGGGCCAGGTAGTCGAGGCGGCCGATCAGCCCCCGGATGTCACCGATCCCGTCGCCGTCCGAGTCGGCGAACGTGTCGATGTCGAGGCAGTAGATGACGGCCTTCTCGTACCACCGGTCACTCATGCACCCCAACATGTCCCCGTCGGCGGGCGGCGAAACCGCGTACCCACGCGATCGGGCGGACCTTTTCCAGCTCCAGGAAACTGGTCAGCGCGGCCAGGTGCGGAGCGAACGAGATCGTGATGGTCGCGAAGGTGACCGCGTGGAACGTGTAGAAGAACGCGACGGCGTACCTGCGCCAGCGCGGCCTGAGGACGAAGATCACCGGGCTGGCCAGCTCGAACGCGATGATGCCGACCTGGGCCAGGATGAGCAGATGGGGCACGCCCGCGATCAGATCGGCCAGCTCGGTGCCGCGCCGGACGATCGCCCGGGCGAGCACGGAACTGGTCAACCAGTCGATCCCGCCGAACCGGATCTTGGCCCAGGCGGCCAGGAAGTACGTGCAGATGACGGCGATCTGGGTGACCCGCAGCGCCCAGCCGGCGACCTGGCTCAGGGTCGGGTCGCCGTGCCGGGCCCGGCCGACCGTGGGCAGGGCGGCCAGCGCGACGAGCAGCCCGACCCGGTCGTGGTCGACCTTGCCGTAGCTCATCGCGATGACCATCCACTCGAAGTACAACGCGAAGACCGCCCAGCCGAGCAGCCGCGGCGCGCGCCCGGTGGCGGCGGCCAGAGCGAGCACGATCAGCACCCAGAAGATCGAACCGATGAGCAGCGGCGTCGGCACCGGCAGCGGCAGCACCCGGCCGACCAGCAACGGCCGGTACAGCTCGCCGGGGGTGCTGGCGTGGTTGCGTACCCACGGCGTGAAGATCACCAGATCGGCCGCCACGAAGAGGTAGATCAGCGTGCGGAACGCCGCCACCCGGCCGAGCGGAACCGCCTCGACGAGCCAGTCCGTCGCCCGCTTCACGGCGCTGTCCAGCTGACCAGGATCTGGTCGTGGCTGGTACCGGTGACCCGGGCGTGCTCGATGTCGACCCAGTGGATCACGATCCGCACGGTCCGCAGCGGCACGGCTTTCGGGCTCTTCTGCGCGTAGGCCAGCGCGAGCTGGCGCAGCCGGGCCGGATCATCCACGTATGCCTGCTGCTGGCCCTCGATCTCGGCCCGGCGCAGCCCGGAGTTCGCCTCGGTCAGCACGACGACCCGCCCGGCCGTGTCGACGCCCTCGACCCGGGTGTCCGGCGCGTCCTCGTCCGGCCCGGGCGCGGTCGCATACATCCGGAACGGCCCGAACGGGAAGTCGTCATCAACGCCCCAGAGCGTGCCCGCGAGCAGCAGAACAGCACAGATCGCCGTCCCGGCGACCCGGGCCGCCCGGCCCTGCCTACTCAACGTGTCCATCGCGCGGGCACGTTACCGCCCACCCGGCACCCGGACCATCCCGTCGCGGCAATCGGCGCGTCCGCATCGAGAAGCCGCGCGGACGCGGGTCTGAAAGCCGGAAGGGCCGGGAGACCCGGCCCTTCCGCTACGCATTGACAGACGTGACTACTTGCGGAACTTGAACCAGTTGACGTTGACGAAGTCGGCCGGCTGTCCACTGGCGAAGCACAGGAACACGGTGTGGGTCCCGGTCACCGCCGAGACGTTGCCGGGGATGGAGATCCAGTTCTGCCAGCCGCCGGTGCTGCCGAGTGCGAAACTGCCGATCGGCGCGTTGCTGCGGCTGTCGACCCTGATCTCGACCAGGCCACTCACCCCGGGGCCCGCCCCGGAGGCGACCCGGGCCTGGAAGTCCCTGACCCCGCCCGAGCCGAAGTTGACGTTGTCGTACTGCAGCCAGTCTCCGTTCGCGATGTAGCCGACGTCCTTGCCGCCCTCGGAGGCCGTCTCGGTCTGGGTGCCCGACTGCCCGTTGTACGACTCCGCCTCGATCGTCGCGTAGGCGTCCCGGGTCCCACCGGTCGGCGGCGTGGTGGGCGGGGTCGTCGGCGGAGTCGTGGGCGGGGTCGTGGGCGGGGTCGTCGGCGGGGTCGTCGGCGGCGTGGTGGTGCCGCCGTTCGACTGGTAGGCCGCCACGTAGTCGACCGTCATCGGCACGCCGGACTGGGTCGCCGCGGTCGGGCCCCCGCCGAACGCATCCGGGAAGCCACCGCCCATCGCCACGTTGAGGATCATGAACATCCCGTGGTGGGTGGCGTTGTTCCAGGTCGTCGCGTCGATCTGGCCCGAGTTCACCGTGAAGTAGTTGTTGCCGTCGAGGTAGAAGCGCATCTGCTCGGGCGAGACGCTGCGGTCGTACTCCACCGCGTACGTGTGGAAGCCCGTCTGGCAGCCGGGGCAGGCGTGCTCGCCGCTGCCCAGGCCGGTCGTCTCGTGGCAGACGCCGCCGGAGGCCACGCCGCAGTGCAGCGTCGAGAAGACACTGGACCGGCCGTTGATGTCTTCCATGACGTCCCACTCGCCGATGCTCGGCCAGTTCGTCGCGCCGACCGGCCGGGCCGCCGCACCCATCGTCCAGAAGGCCGGCCAGTAGCCGGCCGCCGCCGCGCCGCTGACGTTGGGCTGCTGCAGTCGCGCCTCGATGCGCACCTTGCCGCCGTCCGGGGCGGCGAAGTCGGTGCGCTGGGTCTCGACCCGGCCCGAGGTCCAATGGCCGGCGGAGTCCCGGATCGGCTTGATCACCAGGTTGCCGCTGCCGTCCTGGTAGACGTTGGCGGTCGAGTTGGTCATCGTCTCGACCTCGCCGGTGCCCCAGCTGCCCGCGCCGCCAGGGTAGGACGTGCCGATGTCGTAGAGCCAGTTCGCCGTGTTCAGCCCGGTGCCGGCGGCGCCGGTGAAGTCGTCGCTGAACACCGTGGTCATCCCGGCCGGAGCGCCCGGGACGGCGGCCTCGGCGTTCATCATGAAGGTGGCCGTGGCGCCGACCGCGACGAGGACTGTCGCGACGGCAAGGAGTTTTCGGCCGGTGGAGCGGCCCTTCGGGGGCGCGGACATTTCCATAGAGGTGCCTTTCGGGGACGGGACCGTTGGGGACGGCCGGACATGCACTGCGCCCTGAGAGCGCTCTCAGGAGTTAACTGGGTGTTTCACAATCCTGTCAATATTCTCGCCTACCGATTTATGACTATCCCGGACCGCCGCCAGATCGCCTGCTCAACCGCCGTCCACGCGGTCGAGGTCACCAGGTAGATCGCGCCCGCCAGCGGCAGGTAGGCGACCACGAGGATCGTCAGGTACGGCAGGTAGGTCAGCACCCGGCCGATTATGCGGCTCGTACGCCACCTCGGCGTCGGCGATCGCAGCCGTGGGCATCAGGATCTGCAACCAGCCGGCCTCGGCCTGGTCCAGCAGCCCGCCACGTTCGGGATGACCGTTGAACAGGTCGATCAGCGAAACCGGAGAATCGACCAGTTTTCCGGACCTGACGGCCGGGTAAAAACCGATCATGGCAATCGCCGAAGGACAGGGCACGACCATTACCACGGAGATGGCCGAAAAGGCCGACTCCCACGGGCTCCTGACGCTCGGCGTGGAGGAGGAATACCTCCTCGTCGACGCCACCGAGCCGCACGGTGTCGAGGCAGTCGAGCAGACCTTCGGCGAGCTGACCGACGACCTCCGGGAGTCGGTCCAGCACGAGTACATGCGCAGTCAGATCGAGGTGGCCACGCCCCCGCAACTGGAACTCGCCGAGTTGCACAGCGCGCTGCGGCGGCTCCGCCAGGGCCTCGCCGCGGCAGCCGAACGGGCGGGAGCACGCCTTGTCGCCGTCGGAGCGGCACCGGCGCCGGGCCCGGCGACCCGATTGGTGGATCGGCCCCGCTACCACCGGATGCGCGAACGCTACGGCGACCTCTCCCCCGGCCCCGGTCTGAACGGGATGCACGTGCACGTCAGCATTCCCGATCCCGAGACCGGCGTGCAGGTGCTCAATCATCTGCGCCCGTGGCTGCCGATCCTCCAGGCGGCCACCGCGAACTCGCCGCTGTTCGAGGGCCGCGAAACCGGCTACGCGAGTTGGCGGTCGATGATGTGGGAACGCTGGCCCACGGTCGGCCCGACGCCGTACCTGCGCTCGCACGAGTACTACGAGACCCTGGTGAGTGACCTGATCGCCAGCGGCGCGATGCTCGACGAGGGAATGCTCTACTGGTACGCGCGGCTCTCGGCGAACTATCCGACCGTGGAGATCCGGATCGGCGACGTCTGCCCCACCCTGGACGAGACGCTGCTGCTGGCCGCCCTGACCCGCGCACTGGTGGCGACGATCCTGCCGCGCGTACGCGAAGGGGTGCCGGCGCCGGACGTGCCGCACCCGCTGCTGATGGCCGCGCACTGGCGGGCCGCGCACGACGGTCTCGAAGGACTGAACATCGACCTGGCGACCCGGCAGCCCCGGCCCGCGTGGAAGCTCTTCTGGCAGGTCTTCGACTATGTGCGTCCCGAGCTGGAACGCCACGGCGACCTGGCGATGGTGACCGTGCTGATCGACCGGTTACGGGCCAAGGGCACCGGCGCGGCCCGGCAGCGGGCACTCTGGGCACAGCGGGGATCCGTCTCCGACGTTGTCGACTGGCTGGCAGTCGCAACCCGAAGCGCGAGTGTCTAGAGGCAAGCGTGAAACTGGTGGTCATCGGCGGGGACGCCGGCGGGATGTCGGCGGCCTCGCAGGCCCGCAAACGCCTCGGCCGCGACAAGCTCGAGATCGTCGCCTTCGAGAAGGGGCACTTCACGTCGTATTCGGCGTGCGGGATCCCGTACTGGATCGGCGGGCAGGTGCGCGACCGCGACGCGCTGGTCACCCGGTCGCCGCAGGTGTTCCGCGAGCACGGCATCGACGTCCGGATCCGGCACGAGGTGGTCGGGATCGACCTGGACAAGCGCGAGGTGGTGGCCCGCGACCTGGGTGCGGGCGGCGAGGTCCGCGAGGGCTTCGACCAGCTGGTGTACGCGACCGGCGCCGTCCCGATCACCCCGCCGTGGGCGCGGATCGACGGCGGCGGCGTCTTCGGCGTGCAGACCCTCGACGACGGCGCGGCCATCCACACATGGCTGGAGAGCGACCCGAAACCGCAACGCGCGGTGGTGATCGGCGGCGGGTACGTCGGCGTCGAGATGGCCGAGGCGATGGTCCGGCGCGGTCTGGACGTGACGCTGCTGGAGAAGTCGGCCCAGCCGATGTCGACCGTGGACCCGGACATGGGCGCCCGGGTGGCCGAGGCGGTGCGCGGGCTCGGCATCGAGGTGCACACGAACGCGCACGTCGAGGGCATCGAGACCAGCAACGGCCGGGTCTCGGCAGTGCTGACTCCCGACCAGACCCTGCCGGCCGACGTCGTCGTGCTCGGCCTGGGCGTACGCCCGAACACCGCGCTGGCCGCCGAGGCGGGCCTACCGCTGGGGGTGACCGGCGGGCTGCCCACCGACCTGCGGATGCGGGTGGCCGGGGTGGAGGGCGTGTGGGCCGCGGGCGACTGCGTACAGTCGACGCACCGGCTGACCGGGCAGCCCGGCCACTTCCCGTTGGGGACGCACGCCAACAAGCAGGGCCGGGTGGCCGGCATCAACATCGGCGGCGGGTACGCGACCTTCCCCGGGGTGATCGGCACCGCGGTGACCAAGGTCTGCGATCTCGAAGTGGCCCGCACCGGGCTGACCGAGAAGGAGGCGGCCGAGGCCGGGTACGCCTTCGTGACCGCCTCGGTGGACTCGACCAGCCGGGCCGGCTACTACCCCGGCGCCAAGTCGATGACGGTCAAGATGATCGCCGAGCAGCGGACCGGCCTGCTGCTCGGTGCGCAGATCGTCGGCCGCGAGGAGGCGGCGAAACGGATCGACGGGCTGGCCATCGCGGTGTGGAACGCGATGACCGTCGAGGAGATGACCGCGCTGGATCTGAGCTACGCGCCGCCGTTCGCGCCGGTCTGGGATCCGGTGCTGATCGCTGCCCGCCAAGCCACGGATGCCGTACATGCGGCGGACTGGGCCTAGGTTCCCATCGGTGGATGGATCATAGTGACCAGGGACTATGACGAGGTGTCACGGGTAGATCACTTTGTGGCTATCGCGTTCGATGTTGTCGCACGGTAGGCATGACAGATGCTGTCGTGGGACGACCGTTCGGCGCCCCCGCGCGGACCGCGTCACGCGGCCGGCGTGGCGCCTTTCCTGACCGGTTTCGCCGGGACGGCCGCCGGTCTCGCCGGGGCGGCCGTCGCCGGTCTCGCCGAGGCGGCCCGCGCCGGGCTGACCGGGCCGGCCCGCACCGGGTCGGCCGCGGAGACCGCCCGGCACCGGCGGCCCGTGTCGCCGACCGACAGCCTCCGGCTGGGCCCGATCTTCGCGATGCGCGACGTCGTGGCCGAGACCGTGCCGGTGGCGAAGAAAGCCGCCGGGGCGGTCCGGGAATGGGCGCTCTACACCGCGGACAGGCCCCCGGCCATCGGCACGCACCGCGCGCCGGGGACCCTGCCGATCGAGTCCTGGTTGCTCGTCGGCAAGGCCCGGCAGCAGGCGCTGCTCGCCAGTGTGGCCGCGGCCGGCGTGATGCTGGTCGTCGTCCCGATGCAGCACAGCACCGGCGCCATCCCGGTCAGTGCCGCCGAACGAGCCGCCGCGGCTCAGGGCCGAGGTGTCCCGATAGCGAAACCGACCGGTTCGGGCAAGCACGCGGTACCGGCCGCCGTCGCTCCCGCCGGCTCCCAGCCGACCGCCGCTCCGGGCAGGTCCGCCGGCAAGCCGGCCACGGGCACCCACGCCGCCACGGTCCCCCCGGGCACCGGCCCGGCCCACTCGCTGCGCACCACCGGCAGCACCGCCGTCGCGCTCACCTTCGACGACGGTCCCGACCCGGTCGAGACCCCGAAGATCCTCGCCATGCTCGCCAGGTTTGACATCAAGGCGACCTTCTGCCTGGTCGGCGAGCAGGTCGAGAAGCACCCCGAGATCGTCCGGCAGATCGTCGCCGCCGGTCACACGCTGTGCAACCACACCTGGAACCACAGCCTGGCGATCGGCAAGCATCGCACGGCGGAGATCGAGGCCGACCTGCGGCGCACCAACGACGCGATCCACGCCGCCGCACCGGGCACCCCGATCACCTTCTTCCGCGCCCCCGGCGGCAACTTCACCGACCGGCTGGTCAAGGTCGCCCTCAACGACGGGATGACCTCGCTCTACTGGCAGGTCGACCCGCGCGACTGGGACCACCCGGAGGGCGAGAACGAGACCAAGCACGTGGACCGGGTCGTCGACGGGATCAAGGCGGCCGTCAAGCCCGGCTCGATCGTGCTCTCCCACGACTTCAACCAGCCCGACACGATCAAGGCGTACGAGACGCTGCTGCCCTGGCTGAAGCACAACTTCAAGCTGGGCCCGCCGCCGCGGAACACGCCGCCGGTCACGACCGCGCCGGCGACGCCCCCGGTCTCGCCGGTGCCGTCCGACACCCCGGCCCCGACCCCGTCCGCGTCACCTAGGGCACAAGTAGACGATACGGCCAGCCAGCAAGCCCCGGCTCCCGCTGGCACGGGAAACGGTAACGACTAGTTCGCCCAGAGGGGAATCGCTGGGTGATCCGGCCGTCGCGGGGGAGGCTGAGTCGGTACAGAAGTCATGAGAGGGTGGGCCCATGAGTGTTGACGAGTTCGTGATGCGGGGCGGCGGCGCATCCTTTGACGACCAGGTCTTCGAGCGACTGCTCCGGGAGCGCATCATCTTCCTCGGCAGCGAGGTCAACGACGAGGTCACCAACCGGATCTGCGCGCAGCTGCTGCTGCTCGCCTCGGCCGACAGCGAGAAGGACATCGTTCTCTACATCAACTCGCCGGGCGGCTCGATCAGCGCCGGCATGGCGGTGTACGACACGATGCAGTACGTCAAGAACGACGTGGCGACGGTCGCGATGGGCATGGCCGCCTCGATGGGCCAGTTCCTGCTCTGCGCGGGCACGGCCGGCAAGCGGTATGCGCTGCCGCACGCCCGGGTGATGATGCACCAGCTCTCCGGCGGCATCGGCGGCACGGCAGCCGACATCGCGATCCAGGCCGAGAGCATGTTGCACATCAAGAAGGTCATGAACGAGCGGATCGGCTTCCACTCCGGGCACACACCGGAGGAGATCGAGCGCGACGCGGACCGGGACCGCTGGTTCACCGCCGAAGAGGCGAGGGACTACGGCCTGATCGACCACGTGATCCGCAAGGCGACCGACGTCGGCGCCGCGCCCTCGCTGGTCTGAGCCGCACCGGAAGGCCTGTGGGGCCCCCGCAGGCCTTTGTGTGTTGCCGGTGTGAATTCTGGGTAGAGGGAGTGCATTCCCCACACACTCAGGAGGTGCTGACGATGAAGATGCCGACGTTCTCCCGCCAGTCCGAACCGACGACGCAGAACGAACGCCCTACCGTCGTCTCCACCGGCACCGCTCCGGTCCGTACCCGGACCGACGCTCCCCCGGCCCCGCTCAAGGACAGCACCGTGGCCCGCCCGACCGGGACCACGACCACCGAGTTCCCGGGCCAGCGGCACCCCCACCTGGCACCGTCGCCGAAGGTCGATGACCGCGACCGGGCTGCCGACCCGGGCACGAAGGCCGACCCGAACGCGAAGGCCGACCCGAACGCGAAGGCCGACCCGGGCACGACGAAGGCCACCGAGCCGGTCGCGACTGAGCCGGCAGTGATCGCCGGGCCGAAACCGCGGGCCAGCCTGGTCGCCACCGTCAGCCTGATCCTCGCCGTCGCCGGCGCCCTGCTGACGCTCTCCGGTCCGCTGACCGGTTTCGGCGTCGGCGTGGCCGGGCTGGCCCTGGTCCTGTCGCTGATCGGCCTGCGGGCCACCCGCCACCGGCACGTGGCCGGCAAGACCGACGCGGTGATCGCCCTGTTCGTCTCGCTCGGCGCGATCGTGGTCGGCGTCCTCGCCCTGAACGGCTCGCTCTCCTGGGCCGGCACCGACGTCGACCCCGTCACCAGCCTGCGGAACTGGATCGACTCGCAGTTTACGGCTCGTTTCTGACGGGTAGGTACACATTCACCGACGGCTATGCGCCGCCGGTGAACCTCGGAACCGGGGCGGTCCTCGACCGCCCCGCCCCGCAACCTTTCGGCGATACGCCGGATAGCGAGAAGTCGGCCAGGGGCGGTGCAGCTGCACCGCCCCTGACTCATGCGCAACGAATCGCCGCCGGGCCGCTCCAGGACGCAACGATTCGCTGCGCGACGCATGGTTGATCCGAGGCGTACGCAGGCACTTCGCGCATAGCGTTGCCGCATGACGACCGGTCCGAAGGTGTGTACCCCCCAGGCCCTGGCGGAGGCCGAGCGCTGGACCGCCCACAACTACCACCCGCTGCCGGTGGTGATCGCCGAGGGCCACGGCGCCTGGGTGACCGACGTCGACGGAAGGCGCTACCTGGACTTCCTGGCCGGTTACTCGGCGCTGAACTTCGGGCACCGGCACCCCGCCCTGATCGCGGCGGCGCACGCCCAGCTCGACCGGGTGACGCTGACCAGCCGGGCCTTCGTGCACGACCAGTTCGCCGAGTTCTGCCGCTCGCTCGCCGAGCTGTGCGGTAAGGACCTCGTCCTGCCGATGAACACCGGCGCCGAGGCCGTCGAGACCGCGATCAAGGTGTCCCGCGCGTGGGGCTACCGGGTCAAAGGAGTGCCGGCGGGCCAGGCCGAGATCGTGGTCGCGGCCGACAACTTCCACGGGCGTACGACGACGATCATCTCGTTCTCGACCGACCCGGACGCGCGCGACGACTTCGGGCCGTACACTCCGGGCTTCGTCATCGTCCCGTACGGAGACCTGGCCGCCCTGACCGACGCTATCGGCCCGAACACGGTGGCCGTGCTGCTGGAGCCGATCCAGGGCGAGGCCGGCGTGCTGGTGCCGCCGGAGGGCTACCTGGCCGGCGTCCGCGCGGCCTGCGACGAGCAGAACGTGCTCTTCGTCTGCGACGAGATCCAGTCCGGGCTGGGCCGCACCGGCCGCACCTTCGCCATCGAGCACGAGGGCGTCGTCCCGGACATGTACGTGCTCGGCAAGGCGCTCGGCGGCGGCATCGTCCCGGTCTCGGCGGTCGCCGCTAACGCGAACGTTCTCGGCGTGCTGAAGCCGGGCGAGCACGGCTCCACCTTCGGCGGCAACCCGCTGGCCTGCGCCGTCGGCACCGAGGTCGTCCGGCTACTGCGGACCGGCGAGTTCCAGGAGCGGTCCGCCAAGCTGGGCGAGCACCTGCACGCCGGGCTGCACACCCTGATCGGGCACGGCGTGGTCGCCGTCCGCGGGCGGGGGCTGTGGGCGGGCGTCGACATCGACCCGGCGCTGCTGACCGGGCGGCAGACCTGCGAACGGCTGGCCGCCCGCGGCGTGCTCGCCAAGGACACGCACTCCTCGACGATCCGGCTGGCGCCGCCCCTGGTGGTGACGGCGGAGGAGCTGGACCACGCGCTGGCGCAGCTCAAGGCCGTCCTGGACGAAGCGGGCGCCTGAGCCCACGTCGCCGGGACCGGCACCGCTGCCCGCTCCCGGCGACGTGCGGCACCGCTGCCCGCTCCCGGAGACGTGCGGCACCGTCGGCCGCTCCCGGAGACGTGCGGGCACCGTCGGCCGCTCCCGGAGACGTGCGGCACCGTCGCCCGCTCCCGGAGACGGTCAGCGCTCGAACGTGCGGATCGCCATCGTCGGGGCCTCGGCCATCACCGAGGTCGGCTGGGCGACGCCGCCGCTGGCCCACATCCGCGACCGGCCCACGTTCACATACGCGTACAGCTCTACGACGTCGTCCGCCGCGAGCACCCGGGTCTCGTCACGGGCAAGGGTGAGCCGCTGGTCGTCGTCGTCGGAACCGCCGGGGCGGATACCGGTGCCGTTCGTGCTCACGTCCGTCGCGGTCAGCTCCCCGCCGGTCAGGGACAGGCGCACGTGGCCGCGGCTGATCCACTTGCGGGCGTCCTCGCTCAGCCACTGGCCGAGCATGATGCCGCCGCCCTCGGGCGCCCGGCCGACCACGACCGGGTTGTCGGCCGACACCACGAATCGCTGCCGGATCACGCCGTCGATGCGCACCGACAACACCTCGACCGCGGGCCGCGCACCGGCGTCGGCCAGCCGGGTGCCGTGCCGCGGGCAGGTCGGCACCCCTGCCTTGAGGGTCGGCGGCGGCTGCGCCACCGGGCTGGTGAACGTGCGCATGTCCGCGAACGGGCTCTCCGAATCGCCGCCCGCCCCGTACGAGCTGCAGGTGGTCTCCGGGCAGCGCCAGACCCGGGCGAGCAGCTTGGCGCCCATCGGCGACGGCTCCCCGACCGCCGGAACCTCGGCACGCCCGACCCGGGCCACCAGGACCGGCCCGCCGGCGCCGGGCACCGCGGCGAGCAACCGGCCCGGCTCGTCCGCCCAGGGCCGCCGGTCGCGGAGCTGGTCGGCGCGGACCCGGGTCAGCACCGGCAGACCGAGCAGCTCGGCCACCTCCGGCACCCGATCCTCAAGCTGCGGGACCACCTCGACGATGCCGTCGTCGGCCCAGCGGCGCACTACCATCCGCTCGTTTGAGGTCAGGTCGGCGTCGGAGAGCAGGCTGCGCGGGACCACCGCGTAAACCGGGACGTTCTCCTCCGCGACGTGCCGGCCGAGCGCGTCGATGACCAGGCCGAGCCGCAGCATGCTGGCCGGGCGGCCACCGTCGAGATCGGCATAGCGGACGACCTCGGCCAAGTCGACGACGGCCCGGGCCAGCGCCGGGTCGGTGGTGAGCCGGGCCTCGATGGCGTCGAGAACCTTGCTGACCTCGAATCTCACAGGGAACTCCCTCAGCGTGGGCATTCCGTTACCTGACGGCCATCATGCCGTCCGGGCAGCCGTCGCGCGACATTCCCGCCCAGGTCGCGGGACAAAACGTGCCTCAGGGCGCGTCGGCGAGGATCCGGTCGATCCGGTTGGCCAGCGCGATGTCCCGAGTGGTGACGCCACCGGCCGAATGCGTGGAGCAGCGGAACGTCAGGGTGCGCCAGCGGATGTCGATATCCGGGTGGTGGTCCATCTCTTCAGCTACCTTCGCCACCCGGTCAACGACGGCGATGGCCGCCGGGAAACTCCGCAGACCCACGGTGCGGACGATCGCGTCCGGTCCGCCTTCCCAGCCGTCGAGGACGGCGACGGCACTGCGTACGGAATCGGCGTCGAGCAGGTCAGCCATGCGTCAACCTTAGTGCCCGTACGTATCTTTCCGGCGCTGAGCTACGGTGACCGCCGAGACATCGATGAACGGAGCTGCCTTGACGGTGCCACGACCGGTTGCGGCCGGCTTTGCCCTGGTGGCCCTGGTGGCCCTGGTCGTCCTGACCGGCTGCAAGCCGACCGACGACCAGTCCGCGGCGGCCGTTCCCGCCCCGGTCAGCGCCTCGGCGTCGGCACCGGTGGCGGAGCCGACCGCGGGGCTGGCGACGGCCGGAGAACAGGCGACGGCCGGAGAACAGGCGGCGGCCGGGGAACAGGCGGCGGCCGGGGAACTGGCGGCGGCGGCCGCCCGGCTCGGGACCGGCACGCTCCGGGTGCACTCATCGGTCGAGGGCGAGATGTCGCTGACCGGGGTCGTCGACCCGACAGCGCAGAACGCCGAGCTGAAGATGGACATGGGCGCGGTCGACGACGGCACCCAGGCCGACATCCGCAAGGTCGGCGACGACGTGTGGGTACGGCTCCGCGGCCCGCTCGGCGACCTGGCCGGTACCGGCCGCCAGTGGCTGCACCTGGACGCCGCACAGATGACACCGGCCAGCAGCCTGGCGGTGATCCCCGGCAACGACCCGGCCGGGGCTCTCGCGCTGGCCCGGGCCGTCACCCGCGTGCGGCGGGTCGGCCCGTACGGCTTCGCCGGCACGGTCGACCTGACCCGGACCCCGAAGTACAGCCCGGCGACGCTGCGGGCCCTCGGGGTGAAGGCGGCGGCGGTGCCGTTCACCGCGCGTACCGACCGACAGGGGCGGCTGGTCCAGCTGACCGTCGACATGAGCGCCATCGCCTCGGGCGCGGGCAAGGCGAACACCTGGTTCTCCGACTTCGGCGTCGACGTCGACGTGACCCGGCCCCCGGCCGACGAGACCACCGAACTCCCCGAGGATCTGCGCAGCGCCATCAACGCCTGATGTCCTGTTTGCCGCTTGACCGGATCGGGCACTGTTGTCGAGACCGTCGTCACCCGACGAACGGCGCACAGGAAGGATCCACATGCGGACACCACGGCTCGCCGGACTGGGCCTGGGGATGATGGCCGCGGTCGCCCTCGCGGTGACCGGCTGCGGCGCGAAGGGCGGCGCTGTCCCCGGCGCCGGTGCCACGGCTTCGGGCACCCCCGGCACCCCCGCCAGCTCGAGCGCCGCCGACCCCGCGGCCGTCGCGGCCCTGGCCTCGGCCGCCGCCGTGCTGAGCACCCAGACCTTCACCGTGACCATGACGGCCGGACCCGGCATCAAGCTGACCGCCCACGTCGACGTGCCGGGCGCCAAGGGCGCCGGCAACCTCGCGATCACCGGCAGCAACACCGATATCCAGGTCAAGTCCCTGCTCACCGGCCAGGATCTGTATGTGCAGGTCCCGGGCGTGACCAAGGCCGGCACCTGGACCCACCTGGACGTCGCCCGGCTGCCCGAGGGCGCCAACGTGGGCGTACGCCCCGGCCAGATCGACCCGATCAACACGCAGAAGGTGCTGACCTCGACCACTGACGTGCAGCAGGCCGACGCGCGCAGCTACCACGGCACGCTGGACCTGACCGAGGTCACCGGCATCACCGGCGTCGACCCGACGGCGGTCACCATGTGGGGCGCCGCCGCCAAGAACGTGCCGTTCACCGCCGGGCTCGACGATCAGGGCCGGCTCTCCGTACTGACCGTCACCCTGCCCGCCGCCGGCGGCCAGCCGGCGCAGGTGCTCGACGTGACCTACACCGACTACGGCATCCCGGTGACCGCGGACAAGCCGGCCCCTTCGGAGATCATCGAAGCGCCGGCCAGCCTGTACAAGACGCTCGGCGGCTGACTCGTCGGGAACGGCCGCGCGGGCGTCACACGTCCGCGTGGCCGCGCCGGGCCCAGATGTCCGTGCTCAGCGGCTGGGACGCCGGACGGTTCTCCTCGATCCACGCGTCGATTCGGGCCCACCAGTCGTACAGCCAGGTGACCCGTTCGTCCTCGCCGGCCGGGATGTCCGGCGGGTCGACACTCCAGAAGCGCATCACCAGGCGCTTGTCCATCGGCAGCTCCCGCCACACGTCGGCGATCGTCTCCATCCGGTCCAGCCCGGTGTGCGCGACGAAGACGACCCCGGAGTCCGGGGCGGCGTCCAGCGCGGCGGACAGCCCGCCCGGTTTCGGCGGCAGCACGTTGTGCAGCTTCTCCGCGCGTACGGCCAGGTCTTTCAGACCTCGGTCCCTGAGCCACGCGATCGCCCGCGTCCGGCGGCGCGGGGTGAAGTTGCCACCCTCCGGAAAGATCACGAAGGCGTCGTTATCGTCGAGCCCGTCGGCCAGCTCGCCGACCGTGCGGGTCAGGCCGCCGCTGCGCTCCGGCGAGATGAAGCGGTTGGGCAGTCGGTTGAGCAGCACGTCGACGGCCGGATCCCACTGCAGGGTCGACTTCAGCACGATGCGCGGCTCCCGGTTGAACCAGTTGACCAGCGCGTGGATGAGGATGAACGAGTCGCCGGGGCCGGCGTGCCGACTCACCACGATCTCGGGCCGGCCCGGCTCGGCCGTGTCCGGGTCGGTGCCGACGACGTCCACGGCCAGGTGCAGCGACCAGCGCGCGGTCCAGAAGAGCACGGCCAGGAATGTGCCGGTCAGCACGTAGTGTGCGCGCTGGAAGGCCGGGGTGCGGATCTTCCACCCGAAGCCGGCGCCCACCCAGAGCACCGCCAGGGCGATCAGCGCGGCCGCGTCCCAGACCAGGTAGACGATCGCCAGCCAGATCAGCCGCGGCACCCGCAGATGGCCGGGCACCAGCGGCGACAACGCCACGCCGACGATCAGCCAGACCGGCAGGCTGATCAGCGACAACCCGGCCAGCAGCACGACCAGGGGGGCGAGAACCAGGCGGCGGACCCAGGTGGGGGGCAGGGGCATCACGCGCCGCCGGGGGGCGCGGGCGCGACGTTGGCCGCGAGGTAGCGGCGCGAGGCCGTGTAGGCGCGGCTGATCCGTCTGCCCACGGCCGCCATGTCCCGGTACGCCCACGGCGAGTCGTCCCGGCTCTCGCCGCCGCCGCTCGGCAGCACGTGCACCCGCACGTCGGCGGGCAACGAGGCCATGTCCCGCGCGAACCGGTGCCGACGGGCCACCTCGAACGCCACCTGCGCCACCTCCCACGGCCGGCGCGGCACGCTGAGCTGGCGTTCCACCCGGCCGACCTGCAAGACGAAGATGAGTTTCGCCCCGACCCGGACCGCCTCACTGATCGGGATCGAGTTGACGATGCCGCCGTCGATGAAGTGCTCGCCGTTGATCTCCATCGGCGGCAGCAGGCCCGGCACCGACGACGACGCGAGCACGGCGTCGACCAGCGGCCCGCTGTCGAACCAGTGCTCGGCGGCCCGCTCGATGCTGGCCGCGCAGCAGCGGAAGGGCACCTTGAGGTCGGCGAAGGTGGACTGCTCGCCCAGCTCGCTCTCCAGCAGCCGGCGCAACGGCAGGGGCGAGTGCAGATGCGTACGGGCGGCGAAGCGGCGCAGCTGGCGGGCGATCGAATCGCCGTAGACGTCGGCCGCCTCGGGGGAGGACCAGAGCCGGACCAGCCGGTCGGTGACCGCCTCGCTGGGGTCGGCGGCGACCAGGACACCGTTCACCGCGCCGATCGAGGTGCCGATCACGACGTCGGGACGGTAGCCGGCGCGCAGCAGGGCGCGCAGCATGCCGACCTCGACAGCGCCGAGCACACCCCCGCCGCCGAGCACGAACGCCACCGCCGGATCGACCATGGCGCCCACGCTACCGCTCTCTGCCGGCCGGCCATCACGTCGCTGGGTGGCCCTTCGCGGCGGGGGCAGCGACAGCCGGACGATAACGAGGACGGTCAACTGTTCCTGTCCAGCCCCAGCCGGATCCGATTGCCCGCCCGGTCGAAGAGCAGCAGGTCGTCCAGACTCAGCGCGATCTCCAGCCGGTTGCCGACCCGTACCGCGGCGGGCACCGGGAAACGCACGACGACCTCCCCGCCCGGCGCCGCCTCCGCCCCCTCGTAGTTGGGGTAGAAGCCGTACTCGGTGCGCGACGGCGGCCGCCGGATCGGCGCCGGGACCGGCGGCGGGGTCGGCACCGCGCCGGTGTCCACATGCGCCAACACCTCGTGCCCGAGGTTCTCCACCCGGCGGACGATCCCGGAAAGCCGCATCCCGTACGGCACGCCCGGGCGCAACGCCCGCACCGCCAGGGTCACCCGCTCGGTGTGCCGCGCCGCGAGAGCCGCCGCCCGCGGGTCGCTCTCGGGGACCTCCAACAGTTGCGACCCCAGATCGAGCACCACCCCGGTGTCCGTGACGTAGACGGCCGCCTCCAGCAGGCTCGCGCGTGGCGTGCCCAGGAAGGCGGCCACGAAGAGCGTCGCCGGGTCCGCGTACACCTCGCCCGGCGGGCCGATCTGCTGCAGCACGCCGGCCCGCAGCACCGCGACCCGGTCGGCCATGCTCATCGCCTCGCCCTGGTCGTGCGTGACGTAGACGGTGGTGACCTCCAGCCGCCGGGCCAGACTGACGATCTCGCCGCGCAACTCGGCCCGCACTCCAGGGTCCACATTGGACATCGGCTCGTCGAGCAGGAAGACCGACGGGCGGCGGACCAGCGCCCGGGCCATCGCGACCCGCTGGCGCTGCCCGCCGGACAGGTGATCGGGCATGCGGTTGAGCAGGTCGACGATGTCGAGATGGCGGGCCGCCTCGGCGATCCGGGCGGCCACCGCACGCGGCTCGTCACCACCGGCCCGCAACGGGAAACCGATGTTCTGCGCCACGGTCAGGTGCGGATAGAGCGCGTAGTTCTGGAAGACCATGGCGATGTTGCGTTCGCGGGCCGGCAACTCGGCCACCGGCACCCCGTCGAAGAGCACCTCGCCGCCGGTCGGGGTCTCGATGCCCGCGATCAGGCGCAGCAGCGTGCTCTTCCCGCTCCCGGACGGCCCCAGCACGACCAGGAACTCGCCGGTCGCCACCTCGAGATCGACCCGGTCCACTGCCCGGACGCCGTCGTCGTCGTCGAAGACTTTGGTGAGCGCCCGGACGACGATCGCGGCCATGCCCACCATGGTGGGCGTCGAGGTTCATCAATGCTAGTGCTCGTGCCACACCGTTCGGTCGAGCCAGCCATCGCCGTTGTCGTCGTACTGCGTCTTCTCGAACCGACCGTCGTGGTTCTTGTCGTAGTCGGCGGAGTCGACCAGGCCGTCGCTGTCGGTGTCGTGGCCGACGAAATCCGCGCGCCCGTCGTGGTTGAGGTCGACCTCGATCTCAACGCCGTGCCCCTTGGTGCCGTAATAGACGGCCTTGTCCCAGTGGCCGTCGCCGTCCGCGTCGATCCGCGGGTGGTAGCCCTTCGGCGGAGCGAGATGCTCCGGCTCCGCCTGCGCCTGGCCGTGGTCGCCGAGTCCGCTGCGCGGAGCGTCGCCGAAACCGGACCTGGTCGTCGGCGGCCGGCCGGCCAGATCGGTGTCGCCGGCCGGGCCGAAACCGCTGCGCGCGCCGGGCGCCCACTGGCTGGCCACGTCGCCACCGCCGCTGCCACACTGCGGCGCGTCGCCGAGACCCTGCGCGGCGCCGTGCTGGCCGAGCACGTCGGCGGTGTGCTGGGCGGCGACCCCGGCGGCACTGCCGAACTGCGACCACGGTCCGAGCGCCGCGTCGGTGGTCGGTGCGGCCGACAAGGTATGCCCGACCTCGGCGAACGTTGAGAACAACCCGAACGTGCTCGACTTGTTGGTCCGCGCCTCGACCGTGGCCAGACCGCCCCCGGAGTCGGCGGAGACCTGGCTGCGGAGCAGTTCGATCTCGGAGCTGTCCAGGTGATAGCCGGACAGCGTCGTGTCGGGGTCCGCAGCCAGTGCGGACGCGAACGACGGCTCGTTGAGCAGGCGTTCCAGCACCGCGTCGAAGTCGCTCATGGCCTCAGGCTAGATGGCGGCGTCGAGCCGTGGTATCGGGTTGTCAGCCGAGGGTCGCGGTCAGCCGAGGGTCGCGGTCAGTCGAGGGTCGCGGTCAGTCGAGCTCCGGCATCGGGACCGGCTGCGGGCGCGGGCGGCAGGTGCCGCACTGCACGGCGTCCTCCACCACCAGCGCCTCGGCGCGGCCGCGCGCCTGCGACCGGCTGACCTGCAGCAGGTAGGGCCCGAAGCGGGCGTGATCCTCACAGACGCCCCGCCCGCAGAAGCGACACGAAGCCCGCGCCGCCTTGGCGCAGAACCAGCAGAGCATGTTGTCCTCGTTCAGCCGATGATGACGGGCGGTGACGACGGGTTATCCGGCAGTGACGACGGGTTGGTCGGGGGCGGCGGGCTGGACGGCCTGGGCGACGTTGTCGACCGGGACGGACTCGGCGATGCCTTCGTGGTCGGCGGCGTTGTGGGTGCCTTTGTCGTCGGCGGAGGTTTGACCGTGGTCGGATCTGCCGGTTGCCCCGGAACAGGGATCGTAGTCGGTGCGTTGGTCGCCGGGGCGGGGATACTCGCCGACGCCGACGGTGTCGGGTCGCTCGGCAGGTCCGATGTCGGCTCGTCGCTCGGCTCCTCGCTCGGCCCAGCCGTGGGCGGCGGGACCGCCACCCCGTCGCCGCAGTTCAGCGCCGTGCCGCTGGCAGCCGTCGGGGCGCCGCCAACGGTCACCGAGCCGGTGGACAAGGTGACCGCGCTCGGGTCGACCGCGTACCAGGACCGGCCGGTGTTGCGCACGTCGCCGAGCGGGCGCCGGACGGTCAGCGACAACGGCTGGAAGGCTCCGCTCGTACTGGTCGTGTCGGCCAGCATCCGGCCGGAGTCGATGGTGACCACGCCGTGCGGTGCGCGGTGCTGGCCGTTGTCCGTCCAGAGCCTGCCGACCTGCGTACGGGAGCCGGCGCAGAGCAGCACGGCCGAGCCGCCGGGGAAGGTCAGCCGGGCCCCCGACCCGTCCGGCACCTCGATCCGCGAACCGGCGTCCACGTAGCGCCGGCCGCCCTCGTCCAGCGTGGTCGTCGAGCCGTCGATCAGAACCTGGAGCGGGCCGTGGTCGGCTGTCAGCAGGGCGCGGTCACTCGGCATCTCGGCCCAGGCCGGGCCGGGCATGAAGTTGACGACCGTCAGGGTCAGCGCGAGCAGCAGCACGAGCAGGACCAGCCACCACATCTGGCGCTGGAAGCGGCGGTCCACGTCCATGTCCTCGGTGCCGTCCGGCGGGCCCGGTGGCATGGTCAGCGGCGGGTAGCCGCCGGCTCCGTGCACGCCGGCGGTGGCGAGAGCCCGGCCGGTCGAGACCACCGGCGGGGCACCGGGATGGTGCGACGCGCCGACCAGCGGCGGAAGGGCGGCGGCGTCCGGCATCACCCAGAGGCGGACCGGCGTACGGGCCTGGGCGACCGTGCCGGGGCTGCCGTCGCCGACGGGCCCGACCAGGGTGCCGCGGCGCAACTCGACGCCGTCGGGCATCGCGATCACGCCCGACTCGACCACGACCGCGTGCGTGGGGCCGGGCAGGATGACCGGTGCGCCGGGCCCCAGGTCGACCGGGTGGGCGGCGGCGATCAACGCGAGGCGTTCGTCCTGGGCCAGCCCGGACAGGGCCGGAGTGTCGGCGAGGAGCGCCTCGGCCTCGGCCCGGTCGCGCGGCGGCGGGCCGGGAAGCGGACCGATCACCGTGGCCACAGAGGCGGTCGGTACGGCCAGCAGTGTGGTGCCCGCGGTGTGCCAGTCGAGCTGGGTGGTCCGGCCGGTCAGCGCGTTGGCCAGGCCGACGACGCCGCCGGGGCCGACGTGGTGCCGGATCGTGCCGCCCGGATCGCCGGGGCGGCGCGCCTGCATCGCGCCGTCGACAACGACGTAGACGGCCTGCTGGGACGTGCCCGCGACGACGAGCTGCCGGCCTGTTTCGGGGCGCAGCCAGCGGGCCCGGGCGGCCAGGCCGCGCAGCGCCGGGTCGGGCAGGCCACCGAGGTCGGAGGCGCGCAGAGCGGCCAGCCGGCGCGGGGCGTCGGCCTCCCGCTCGCGTTCGGCGACGCGCTCGTGCAGGCGTCGCCACCAGCGGGCCAGCCGGCCGGTGAGCAGGTAGACGAGCGGGGCGCACAGGCCGAGCACGATCGCCACGAGCAGCAGCTTGCCGCCGGCGCTGCCGTGCCAGAGCCCGGTCACCACCCCGACCACCCGGTCGGCCCAGACCCGGTAGGCCAGGTTGGCCGCGACGACGAGCCACAGGACGGCCAGCACCCCGTACAGAGCGACGATCTTGCCTTCGATGTCCAGCCCGCTCCAGGCCGGCGGCCGGCCGCGCAGCCGGCTGGTCACCCAGGAGATACCGCGGGCCCGCAGGTTCGGGATCTCCAGCCAGTCCATCAGCAGGTAGTAGCCGTCGAGGGCGAGCAGGGGGTTGAGGTTGAACAGCGAGTTCAGATACCAGGCGAAAGCGAGCTTGAAGGCGAGCCCGCCGAGCGCCGGGATCGCCAGGCCGATCAGCTGCAGCGAGCCGGCCAGCACCAGGCCGGTCAGCGGGCCGGCGGCGGTGACCAGCATCCGGGCCCGGCGGCCGGCCATCCACACGTCGGTGGTGTCGACGAAGACCGACGGGATGCCGAAGTACACGAGGAAGCCGGCAGCCGGGACGCGGCGCCCGGCATGCTTGGCCGCCAGCGCGTGCCCCAGCTCGTGGCAGGCCAGTGCCACGACGTTGAGCCCGAGCAGGACGGCGGCACCGGCGGCGTATGAGTCGCCCGCGTGGAAGACCTGCTGGTCGGCGCGGACCCAGTTCCAGCCGAAGACGCCGAGGCCGGCAAGGGCGATCAGGCCGCAGACGGCGGCGGCGACGCGGGTGAACAGCAGCCGGCCGCCGAACCGGTAGAGGAAGCCGACGACCGGGTCGACGTTGGCCAGCACCATGCGGCGGCCCCGGGCCGCGGCGAGAAGCCCCCGACCGAGCGCCACGGGCCAGGGCCG
>JAVHVY010000030.1:0-2712 GCA_032160305.1 Actinoplanes sp. | reverse complement strand
CGGATGGTGGGGCTGCGGCGCTCACTCACCGGGACCTCCAGAGCTGGCACGACATCGTCCGGTGCGGCGGCACGTGCCGCGTCGAACGGGACTCAGTGGACTCAGTCTCCCGGTTGATCTCTTGATCCTTCAAGTGCCGATAGTGATCAAGTCATCACTTTAGGCTGACATGCAACTTGCATCGATTCGCCGAGTGGTGCAATCTTTCTGTAGGCCGCCGGTCACCAAACGTCGTTGGCGGGGCGGCCGATGCGTCACCGTTCGCGGGGCGTCGTCTCGCCGTTGTCCTAGGTGGACCTCTCGCCGGATCCCTCGGGATCGCGGTCCACCGCAGAGCCTCGGCCGGCCGGCGGGACGATAGTCGTCGGCGACCAGCCTGGCGATTGGCATTGCCAGATGGTTGCAAATAAGAACGAGCCGGGCACACTGGACCATCTGCATTCATTGCTGCGCCCCGGTGCAGCAAGACCAGCGTTCACCCCGAGACGATTTCAGAACAGGAGCTGACGTGCTTCCTCGGTCCGGTGATGTCATCCACGTGACGAAAGCGGCGAGCGTCCAATTCGCGGCGCCGATGCTATTCCGGGTGATTCGCGTCCACGACTGGCCGACCTACGATGGGTGGACCTGGCTGGACGGGTACGAGCTGAACAGCGCTGGTGACGCCGTGGAACGCCGATCGATCTTCGTACAGATCACGGGCCTGCGGCAGGTCGGCAAGGCGCCCGACCCGCGGATGCGCAACAACCGTCAGCCCGGCCAGACCTCGGGCACCGTACCGACCCGGGCGGTGCGCGCCAACCGCTGACGGCTCAGTTGGTCGTCGCCTGATCCTTCGTGTCGGTCGGTGGGGTGCTGGTCGGAGTCGTTGACACGGTCGACGACGACGGTGCCGTAGCGATGATCAAGGTGACGACGGTGTCGGACGGCACCCGCTGACCCTCCTTCGGATCACTGTCGACGACCGTCCCGGCTGTCGCGTCGGCCCTGGTCACAAAGCGCAGCCGGTACGAGAGCCCGGACCGGTCCAACGCCTGGCGTGCCTCGGCGGAGCTGAGCCCCACGAGCGCGGGGACGCTGACCCCGGTCGGCACGGTCGGCTCGCTGGCGGTCGGCGTGGTCGTCGGTTCGGTCCTCGGCGGGCTGCTCTGCTGGGTGGTCGCCGGAGCGGCCGCCGAGGGCGTGACCGCCGGCGTGGTCGAGTCGTCCTTGGTCCTGGCCCGCGCGATCAGCCACACCC
This sequence comes from Actinoplanes sp., assembly GCA_032160305.1. Classification (GTDB taxonomy): domain Bacteria; phylum Actinomycetota; class Actinomycetes; order Mycobacteriales; family Micromonosporaceae; genus Actinoplanes. The sequence goes on along the minus strand of JAVHVY010000030.1, from coordinate 1,472 downwards.
CCCAGCCGAGCAGGGCCAACAGCAGCAGCACCACGATGCCGACGACGATCGGCGTCCACCACTTACCGCGCGGCTCCCGCTCCCGCGGCGTCACGACATCCCAGCCGCCACTGGGGAATTCACTCGGCCTCGGCGGCCGCACCTCGGCCCGCCCGGACCACGCCGACTCCCGCTCCACCGCCGGCAGCACCGAGGTGGAATCAGCCCGCGGAGTCAGCACAGTCTCATCGCCGGCCGCTGTCCTCGGCACCCGCTCGGTGGGATCGGTGGCCGGTCCGTCACCCGGACGGGGACCGCCGACCGGCTGATTCCCGGCACCGTCGGACGGGTCGAATTGCCGGGTTTCGTCGGCGCCGCCCTGCCGTTGATGCTCGTCGGACATCGCCCGTTCCTCTCGATCGGCACCCACGCCGGGCTCAAGGTATCCAATCTTGGGATATCGCGGGGACCTCCAGTGCACATAGCCGCTCAGCTTCCCGTCAAGCACACTGCGCGACGGAATGGCAGGCATCGTCACGTGCCGCTACAGTGCCCGGCATGGCCGAGGGCTGGACAACTCAGGTGGCCGCCGCAGCCGGGGTGGCGGCGGCGGTAGGTGCTGCGCAACTCGGCCTCGGCTACGGCCTCGGCGTCGTGGTGTGGCCGGACATCGCCACCACCGACAACAGCGTCTGGCTGGGCAGCCTCGGCTGGGCCACCTGGATCGCCGCCAGCTCCACCGTCTTCGGCGCCGTGCTCGCCAGCCGGTTCAGCGCCCGCACGGGCGGTCCCTGGCGACTCGCGCTCGCGGTGTCCGGGGCGGTCGGGGCCCTGCTGGCGGTCGCGCTGATCGCACTCCCGGCAAGAGCCGCGGTACGGGTCGGCACGTACACCCCGGAGACGATCGCCGGCGGGTATGCCGTCATCGGTGTGCTCCTCGGCCTGGTCCTCGCCTACTGGGCGGTGGTGTCACGTCCGGTCGCCGCCAACCTGACGGCGACCGCTGTGTGGCTGTGGGCGATGGCGGTCGCGGGCATCGTGGTCGAGCTGACCATGCACCGGGACTCGGCTACCTACCTGACCAGCTGGCAGTTCGCCGACGTCGGCGAGGCCGCCCGGTACGGCACGATCTACTGGCCGAGCTCGGTGCTGACGCTGCTGGCGGCGTTGATCATCGGCGTGATCGGCGCGCTGCCGGCCGCCCGCCGGGGCGAGCTCGGCGTCGGGGCGGTGGCCTCCGGGGTAACCGGCCCGCTGCTGGTGGCCGCTTCGTTCTTCGTCCTGGCCCCGCAACTGACCGGAGCGCTGGGCCCACTCGAATCGGCCTACCTGATCGCCCCGTACGCCGTCCTCACCGGACTGGCCGGCTCGGCCACCGCGGTCGGCCTGGCCCAGCGATCGGCCAACCGCCGCGGGCCGGCCGCCCAGAAAGCCCCACGACCCCGCGTCACCCCTGCGACAGGCGTGGCCACAGTCCCGGAGCCCGCACCCAG
>JAVHVY010000022.1:0-4493 GCA_032160305.1 Actinoplanes sp. | reverse complement strand
CAGCTCTGGGTCCGGCCCGGGCAGGCACTGCGGTTCAGCGGCGCGATGGACGCCACCCTGGTCGCCTGGGACCGCGACCTGCTGCGCCCCGACGACCTCGCCGGGTTCGCGGTCGACGACCCGATCGGACCGGACCGTTGGCAGCTGGCCGGCGAAGACGAAGACGCGATCATCAGCGAGGTGACCCAACTGTCGGTCGACTGCGACCGGCACGCCTCGGACCGGGTGGCCGGCGCGCTGCTGAAACACCAGCTCGCGGTGCTGGTGCTGCGGATCGCGATGCTCGCCGGCGAGGACGCCGCACCGAGCGCCGAGCGCCGCACCTTCGCCCGCTTCCGCCGCCGGCTCGAGCAGGAGCACCCACACAGCCGCCGGGTGGAGGACTACGCGGACCGGCTCGGCTGCTCGGTGCGCACCCTGACCCGGGCCAGTCTCGCGGTCACCGGTCGCACGGCCAAGCAGGTGGTGGACGACCGGGTCGCGCTCGAAGCCCGCCGGCTGCTGGCCTGCACCGATCTGTCGGTCGCCGAGATCGGCCGGCGGCTGGGCTTCGGCGAGCCGACCAACTTCGGCCGCTTCTTCCATCGGGAGGCGGGGCTGAGCCCGGGCGCGTTCCGGACCGCGAGTGGCGGTGAGGCGGGTCCGCGGGTGCCCGCTCAGCGACCGGGCACTGACTGACGGTAATTCCCACAAATCCCTGGGGTATGTGCGGAAAGTCGGGGCGGCGAGGAGCATGATGGAGCCGTGCAGATTTCCGCTCGCGGCGACTATGCGGTGCGGGCCGCCCTCAGCCTGGCCCATTCGTACCCCGCTCTGATGTCCGCGCAAGCCATCGCCCAGGATCAGAACATGCCGCGCAAGTTTCTCGAGGCGGTGCTCGCCGACCTGCGCCGGGCCGGGGTGGTCCGGGCCCAGCGCGGCGCCGAGGGCGGATACACGCTCTCGCAGCCCCCGCGGGAGGTGACGATCGGCCAGATTCTGCGCGCCGTCGACGGCCCGCTGGCCGGGGTCCGCGGGCTGCGCCCCGAGGAGACCCAGTACACCGGCGCGGCGGAGAACCTGCCCAACCTGTGGGTCGCGGTGCGCGCGGCCGTACGCGAAGTGGTCGACGAGGTCAGCCTGGCCGAGCTGATCAGCGGCCGGATGCCCGCCCACGTCCGCAAGCTGACCACCCGCCCGGACGCCTGGCAGCCACGCTGACGTCTGCGGATCGGTCCGCTCGGGAATCACGCCTGCGTTTGCGGATCGGTCCGATGGGGAATAGGGACGGCCAACCCAGGTACACGTTGGAGGGACACACCGATGGGCCTCATGTTCCGTAGCCGTAAGAAGATCGGGCCGATCATCCTGAACTTCACGCAGAAGGGCTTCTCGTCCTGGAGCATCAAGATCGGCCGTTGGTCGTGGAACTCCAAGGCCAGAGCCCACCGTGTCGATCTGCCCGGTCCGCTGTCCTGGAAGCAGGACAAGTCCGACTCATAGCTGTTGCGGACGGCTCGATACCGGCGTGATCAGCACGTCGCCGCCGAGCCGTCCGTGTTCCGGCTCGCGGCGTACCGCTCCGGCCTCGATCAGGGCGTGCAGCACGCGGCTGGCGTCCGCGGCACGGTAGACGGTATCGGTCAGGGCGAAAGTCCGCAGTTCGGTCACCGTCGCCTGCTTGACCTCGGCCAGGTGGCGCAGGATCTCCCGGCGCAGCGGGCCCGGGTGCGGGTTGAGCGAGATGTCGATCAGGTGCCGCTCCGGATCACCCGGGTCGCGGTAGCGCACGCCGGCATACTCGTCGACCGCCCACAACAGATCCTTGAAGCTCTCCAGACTCTTTGCGGACGTCGTCGCGTACACCAGCAACTCGCCCTCGCCCTCCCCGGCGACCAGCTCGACCGCCGCGACCAGCGGAAACCCCGCCTGGCTCAGCGCCGACCGGTAGGCCGGCACCAACTGCGCCCCGGCCAGAGCCCGCCAGCGCCCGTCCCCGAAGACCCGGTCGCCGCCCGCTGCCAGCGCCCCCGGCGCCAACACCAGCAGCGCCTCCGCCGGCTTCCCGACGGCCAGGGCGGCCACGGTGCTCAGGCTCGGCGCCCCACCCGAGCCGGTCGAATCCAGAAAACCCAGCAACGGTACGCGTGCCCCGCCGATCGCCTTGAGAGTCAGTCCCACCCGCTCGTCGGTCTCCCCCGCCAACGTGTGCACGGTCAGTCCCGCCGCCTCGGCCGGAACCTCCGGCAGCCCCAGCCGGGACACCTCCACGGCCATCGCCACCATCGCCAGCTCCCGCCCTCTGACCAGGTCGGACTGCTCCACAAAGACCCGCAGTGCCGCCTGCGCGGCGGCGCCGGAGTCGGCGTCGGCCCACCCGTGCACGTAGACGGCGCGACGGCCCCGGTGCAGCGCGGCGGGAGCCCACGCCTCGAGGTGGCGGACGAGGACTTCACGGGTGACGTCGGCGACGCGGTCGGTCATACCCCGTTTGTACAGCACCCGCCGGCCAGGCGTTACGCGGCGGGACTTGTACCCAGGGTCGCAGAGCGGACACTATGGGCTACGTGGCCGTTCCGCTCGCCGAACTGACCGCCCAGGCACAGTCCCTGACGTCCGTGGGCGATCTCGTCGGCGCACGAGCCATTCTGGCCCATGTGCTCGATCCGGCCGACGCCGCCGACCCGCAACGCGCCACCGCCGACCTGGCCGTCGCCGCCGCCCTGCACGCCCGCATCCTGATCGCCCTGGGCGATCCGCACTCCGCCCGACTGTGGGCCGGCTTCGCGCACGCCGCCGAGGAGCGCCTGCACGGCCCGCACGACGGGCGCACCCTCTCCGCCGCGGCGACCCATGCGGCGGTCCTGCACCGGGTCGGCAACTACGGCCGCGCGGCGCGGCTCTACCACGACCTGGTGCTGGAACTGATCAACAGGGACGGTCCGGACTCGCAGCGGGTGCTGGCCGCGCAGGCCGACCTGGCGACCGCCGAGCACGCTGCCGGGCACTGCACCGCCGCCCGGGCCCGGCTCACCGAGGCGTTCTCGCACCACCGCCGCGTGCACGGCGCCGCGTCGCCGGCCGGGATCAAGATGCTGGCCCGCCTCGGCGCGATGGAACGCGAATGCGGTCGGCTGACCGAGTCCCGCGAGCATCTGGCCATGGCCCAGGAGCTGTGCGCCCGCTTCCTGCCCGACGACCATCCGCTCGGCCGGCAGATCGCGGCCCTGGCCGAGGCGCCCGCTTCCGGGCAGCACCAGTGCGGACGGGTCGCGCAGTCGACCGGCCCGGAGCCGGGCGTGACCCCGATCTACACCGCCCCGGCACCGGGGGTGCAGGCCGTACCGCTGCCGGCTCCGCTGCCCAGGCCCGGCGACCTGACCGGGCGACACGCCCGTACCGAAGCGGCCCGGCCGCTCCCCGGCGACGACCGCTCGACCGAGGAGTTCGCCGCGCAGCGGCCCGTCGTGCCGGCCCAGCGGCAACCACCGGCCGAGGGGCCGGCGGATGCCGGACCGGCCGAGTCCGGCTCGCCGGGGGCACCGGCCGAGGAGGCGGGTCAGTCTGCCGATCCGCCGCCACCCTGGGCGGTCCGGCCGCCGCCCGCCGATCCGCCGGTCTTCGCTGCGCTGCCAGCCGACCCGCTGCGAGTGCTCGCGCCACTGATCGGCGCCACCGACTCGACCAAACCGACCAAACCGACCAAACCGGCCGACCCGACCGACCCGGCCGAACCGACCGACCCGATGGCCGTGCTGGCGCCGCCACCGCAGCACCGCCCAGCCGAAACCAGCCATCCCGCCCGGCCGGTTCACACCGGCGACATCCCGGCGGCCGGTCCGGAGGTGTTGGAGCCGGTCGCGAACGCTCTGGACGAGCCCACGGCCGAAGTCCCGGAGGTCGAGCAGCAATCCGTTCCGTTGCCCGCCGCACCGGCCCCAAGACGCCGCGCTGAACCACCAGAACCACCCGGGCCGCCGCTGAGCGGCCCGCCGGGCCCCTGGGCCGGGCCGGGCGGTCCCGCACTGCCCGGTTCCGCTGCCGCTGGTCCGTGGCGGGTCGAAGCCGGCGCCGAACCGGTCAGTCCGATGTCGCCGAGCCCGTCCGCCGGATCGCTGCGCCCACCGCCCAGCTACGACTCCCCGAGCCTGCGCCCGATCCCTGTCCGCAGTACGCAGGACCACGCTCCCGGCGTGTTCCCGGTCAGCGCCCCGCCGCCGGGCCGGCCCGGACCGATGGGCTGGCAGCCACGCGAGTCCCTGCCCCCGACCCCCGTGGACCTGCCGGCGCCGCATCCCGAAGTGATCCGGGAGCTGCCCGACCGGCGACTGCCGGTGCCCGTGGAGCGACCCCGCAAACGGTCCGCCCGGCAGCCGCTGCTGCTGCTTGCCGTGCTGGTCGCGGGCCTGCTGATCGCCGGGGCGGTGGTCTTCGCCGCGGTGCACCGGGGCCCGGGCCCGAAGGCCGCACCGACAGCCACCGCGGCCCGGTCGGTGCCGGCTGCCCCCGCGCCG
>JAVHVY010000016.1:0-3312 GCA_032160305.1 Actinoplanes sp. | reverse complement strand
CGGCCGGCGAGACCGTCCGCATCGCCGGCAGCGACCCGGCGGACGCTGTCGGTGGGCTGCGGGCCAAGCGGGAAGCCCTGAACGCCCAGGCGCGGTGACAGTCAGGTCTGCGGCTTCCTGGCGCGGGCCAGCAATTCCGGGTCGAGCCGGGTGGTCGGGTTGTCGAGCAGGCCGTTCGGGACGTGATGCCGGCCGGTCTCGGCCGGTTGCGGGAGTTGCTCGGGCTGCCACGGCTCCGGCGACTTGCGGAAGCAGACGGCGATGCCCGCCGCGGTGAAAACGGCGATCGCCGCCAAACCCAGCAGCACGTCGGGAGCGGAGAGATCCATGACTGCAAAAGTAACCCGAAAGAATTGCCGCGTGACCCTCCGTGTCGACCCGATTGTCACATCTTCGACTGAATCCCTTCGGGGGACTCGCGATTTGCACTCCCATCCCAGACGGTATTCAGCAATCCGCTCCGCGAGCGAACGCTGCCTGCGTGTCCCCTGGCACGCTGCGCAACCCTCACCAAACCCGGTGGCGTGGGCGGCCGGGATCTGCCCGTCCGCGACCAGCCGCGCAGTGCCTCACAGGGTGACGGCGTCGAGGGCTTTGCGGGCGTCGTCGTCCAGTTGGACCTGGCCGGCCGTGAGGTTCTCCAGCAGGTGGACCGACGACGACGTGCCCGGGATCAGCAGCACGTTGTCGCCCTGGTCGAGGAGCCAGGCCAGGGCGACCTGGGACGCGGTCACCGCCAGCCGGGCCGCGACCTCGACCACCCGGGGGTGCGTGAGCAGCTGGTTCACCCCGCCGAAGGCGGAGCCGAGGGGGAAGAACGGGACGAAGGCGATGCCCAGTTCCTCGCATTCGCGCAGGATCGGCAGCGAGGTGCGTTCGACCAGGTTGAACGGGTTCTGCACGCAGACGATCTCGGTGCGCTGCACTGCGTGCACGAGCTGCGCGCGGGTGATGTTGCTCAGCCCGATTCCCGCGATCAGGCCCTCGTCGCGGATTGCGACCATCGCGTCGAGCTGTTCGTCGAAGGTCAGCCCGCCGTCCATCAGCCGCAGGTTGACCGCGTCGAGCCGGTCGACGCCCAGCGAGCGCAGGTTGTCCAGCACGCCGGAGCGCAGTTCGTCCGGTTTCAGGGCCGGCAGCCAGCGACCCTGCGGGTCGCGTTTTGCGCCGACCTTCGAGACCAGGACCAGATTCTCCGGGTACGGGTAGAGCGCCTGGCGGATCAGGTTGTTGACGATGTCCGGCCCATAGTACTGGGCGGTGTCGATGTGGTCGACGCCGAGTTCACCAGCGCGGCGGAGAACCGCGAGTGCCTCCTCGGCGTTACGGGGTGGCCCGAAGGCTCCGGGCCCGGCCAGCTGCATCGCTCCGAATCCGATCCGTCGTACCGATCGGGCACCAAGCGGAAATGAGTCCGTCACAGGACTCACCCTACGACGATCAGCCTCCGGATCACCGAACTGATCACCTCGGGGGAGTACTTCAGCGTCGCACTTCCGACGGTCAGCTCGACCCGGAGCGTCGCCGGATCGTCCGCGCCGAAGCCCGTCGGCCACACCCAGAGCCCCTCCTCGTCGGCGAGCCGCCGGGCGTTCTCCCGGTACGCCTCGGCCGGCACCCGGAGCAGCAGGTGCATCATCGGCGTCTGCGGCACGCCGGGCACGACCCGCACGTCGGGGATGTCGGCCAGCGCCGCCGCGATCGCCCGCGCGTGCTCGAAGCGGGCGGGCATCTCGGCCAGCGCCTCGGGCAGCAGCCGTAGGGCCGACGCCGCGTTCGGCCACATCGCGAACAGGGTGCCGCCCATCCGCTGCCGCCACTCCTGCACCTCGGCCACGTCCTCTTCCGGACCGGCCAGGCAGCACCCCGGCAGCGCCCCGACCCCCTTGTAGAAGGAGACGTAGACGGTGTCGAACAGCTCGGCGATCTCCGCGGGCGTACGCGCGTAGCCGGCCGTCGCCTCCCACAGCCGGGCGCCGTCGAGATGCACCGCCGCGCCGCGGCTGCGGGCCCACGCCGTCTGCGCCACCAGGTCGTCCCAGGCCGGAGCTGCCCGCCCAAATCGCGTTGCGGCAGCTCCCAGAGCACGGCCGCCGGCCGTTCGGCGACCGCTTCCAGGTCACTCAGGGTGATCAGTCGGTCGAAGGCGCCGACCGGCCGGCCGATCAGGTCGTGGAAGCGGGCGACGGCCTGCCCTTCGTGCTGCTCCAGGTGCGACCACGGATGCCAGAGGATCGTGCGCCGGCCGCGCCGCTCGGCGTGCACCCGCAGCGTGCTGCCCTGCGCCATCGTGCCACTGGGCAGGAACACCGCCGCGGGCTTGCCGAGCAGCGCGGCGACATGCCGTTCCAGGTCGGCGACGACCCCACCGACGCCGTAGACATCGGGCACGGTCTCCGGGTCGATCGAGGCGAGCAACTCGGCCGGCCGGACCAGCCCCTTGCCGAGGAACGAATCCTTGCAGGCCAGCCAGCGTCTTTTCAGGTCGTCGTCCACCCGGCCAGCATGTCAGTAACCCACGGGCATCAGAAGCGGGAACCGCTCGTGAGCACCGCGGACGATCAGCGGTCTGATCGGCCCGTCCAGCTCCCGCAGCTCCGCCACCTCCACCGCGACGGTCCACCGGCCGGCGGGGCCACCAACCTTTGAGTGGACACGTCGACGCCGCGCCGGTCGGTGGGGGCGACCGGCGCGGCAATCGGTGGATGACGCGGCTAGTTCTAGGGCGTGTCTTCCCTCGATGAGGGAATCTGTTCGGCGGATTTACGATCAGGCCGGGCAGCGCTGCCAGCTGAAGTGGTAAATGGTTTTGATCGAGCCGTCGGTGGAGTCCATTGTGATGAAACTCGTCGTATTGGTGGTATTCGAGCTGCCGGCTATGGCGCGCAGTTCAGTGTTGATGTTGAGGTTGCGAAGTACGCCACAAGGCGACCAGACGAGTGCCGCGACCGGCACCTCGTCGGAGGTCAGCCAGTCGTCACCCAGCGGTCCGGTGAAGGTGTGGCTCGCGTACGCGGTCTGCGATTGTCCCTGGAAGTAGTAGTTAGCGCGCTGGATGGCGCTGGCCCCGGTAACGATCGAGGCGAAGCCGCGGTAATCGACTTTGCCGATCGCGAAGGTGAAGCCCGACGGCACGTGCACCACGAGGTTGATCTGGCAGTTCTTCCGCCAGTCGATGCTGGTCGCGCCGACCCCGACGAGGGCGGTGAAGGCGGAGTAGGTGACCGTGAATGCGGTGTTGTCCGTGGACATTGCGACCGTGGCGGTGCCGGCGGGACAGCCGGTGCCGTTGACGGTCACGACGTCGATGAC
>JAVHVY010000012.1:0-12481 GCA_032160305.1 Actinoplanes sp. | reverse complement strand
CCCAAGGCATTCCAGCAAATCGGCGGCGGCTTCCTCTGGGAGATCGGTCCGGACACCGGGTACAACAATCTGACCCTGCTACTTGGCCTCGCCGCCTGCATCGCCGTGGTCTGGCGTGAGCTGCGGGCGCGCCGCACCCGCATCGAGATGAGCGCCGAACCAACACCGATGTGGGTTTCGGTCATCCGGATGGCGATCATGATCGGCATCCTGATCTTCGTGACGCTCCGCTTCGCGGGCGGCCGGGTCGGCACCAGCTTCCCGATCTCGGGTCTCATCCTGGTCGTGCTGGTCATCGCCTACAGCTTCTACACCCGCAACACCCCGGGCGGTCGGCACATCTACGCGGTGGGCGGCAACTCTCGCGCGGCGGAACTGTCCGGTGTCAAGCTCCGGCGGGTCAACTTCTTCGTCATGATGAACATGTCGATCCTCGCCGCACTGGCCGGCATGATCTTCGTGGCGCGGTCCGGAGCCTCCGGTCCGCAGGACGGCCTCAGCTGGGAGCTCGACGCGATCGCAGCCGTCTTCATCGGTGGCGCGGCCGTGTCCGGCGGCATCGGCACGATCTCCGGATCCGTCGTCGGCGGTCTGGTGATGGCCGTGCTCAACAACGGCCTCCAGCTGCTCGGCGTGGGCACCGACCGGGTTCAGATCATCAAGGGCCTGGTTCTGCTGCTCGCCGTCGCCCTGGACGTCTACAACAAGGCCCAGGGCCGCTTCTCGATCATCGGCAGTCTGACTCGCCCATTCCGCCGGGAGGCACCCGCCGCACCGGCTTCATCGTCGGACCCGGGCAACGAGCCCGCCAAGACGACGGTAGGCGGCTGACGCTCCCTACCGATTCCCTCTCAAACCCGTAATAACCCGACAAGAAAGGCTCCATCTCCCCATGCGCATCTTCTTCGGCAAGTCGGTGGCGGTCGGCGCTATCGCGATGCTTGCCCTGACCGCGTGCGGCTCCGGCCGCGCCGGTGACACTGCCGGCGGCTCGGGCACCAATTCGGCCAAGGGCTTCGCGGCGAACTCGCTCATCGGCGTCGCCCTGCCCGCGAAGACCTCGGAGAACTGGGTTCTCGCCGGCGACCTGTTCACCAGCGGCCTGAAGGACGCCGGCTTCCAGAGCGACGTGCAGTACGCCGGCGCGTCGACCACGGTCGCCGACCAGCAGGCCCAGATCACGGCCATGGTCACCAAGGGCGCCAAGGTCATCGTCATCGGCGCCACCGACGCCGCGCAGCTGTCGACCCAGGTCGCCCTCGCGCACGCTGCCGGCGCCAAGGTCGTCGCGTACGACCGACTGATCCTGAACACCCCGGACCTCGACTACTACGTCGCGTTCGACAACTTCAAGGTCGGCCAGCTCCAGGGCCAGGCCCTGCTGGAGGGCATGAAGAAGAAGAAGGCGACCGGCCCGTACACGATCGAGCTGTTCTCGGGTTCGCCGGACGACAACAACGCCGGGGTGTTCTTCAAGGGCGCCATGGACGTGCTCCAGCCGGAGATCGACAAGGGCAACGTCATCGTCGGGTCGAAGCAGATCGCCGTCAAACAGACCGCCATCCAGGGCTGGAAGGCCGAGGGCGCGCAGGCTCGGATGGACCAGCTGCTCACCTCGACCTACGGCAGCAAGACGCTGGACGGCGTCCTGTCGCCGAACGACACGCTGGCCCGCGCGATCATCCAGTCGATCAAGAGCCGGAACAAGGCCGTCCCGATCGTGACCGGGCAGGACTCCGAGGTCGAGTCGATCAAGTCGATCATGGCCGGCGAGCAGTACATGACGATCAACAAGGACACCCGCAGCCTGGTGAAGGAGACCATCAACATGGTCAAGTCCATCCAGGCCGGCACCGACCCGCAGATCAACGACACCAAGTCATACAACAACGGCGTCAAGGTCGTCCCGACGTTCCTGCTGCCGCCGGTCGCCGTGACCAAGGCCAACGCGGCCGAGGCATACGCGAACGACCCCAAGCTCGCGCCGCTCACCAAGTAAGGGCGCCGAGCACCAGTTGACCGCAAAGGGTTCCCGGGGTCCAACTCCGGGAACCCTTTGCCGTTCACCGCCCTTGTCGCGGCGCTCCCATGCCCTTCAGTCCTGTCGCCGTGTCCAGGGGAGGAGCCGGTCATGACCATTCCACTGCGGCGCGGGCCGCATCAGACCGGACCCGTACCCGACCCTCGCCCGCTGCCGGCACCGTCCATCCCCGCCAGCGGCCAGGAAGAGATCCGCCGCCAGAACCTCAGCGCGCTACTGCGCCACCTCCACGTGTACGGGCCCACCTCCCGCACCGAGCTCAGCGGCCTGCTGAACCTCAACCGCAGCACCATCGGCGCGTTGGCCGCGGACCTCGTCGCCGCCGACCTCGCCACCGAGGAAGCGCCGACGACCGGCCGGCGGGCGGGCCGTCCCTCACTGGTGGTGAGCCCCCGTTCCGAACGAGTCTGGGTCCGGGTGGCGACCATCGAGTCAGAACGGCTGTGCGTCGCCCGCGTCGGACTCGGCGGTCTCATCATGGACCAGCGCGAGGCACCACGTCCGCCCGGCGCGACGCCGCTCGACACGGTCACCGAGCTCGCCGCGCTCATGGGGCAGGCGGAGCGCGACCTCGGACCGGACACGGTGTGCGCCGGCGGCACCGTGGCCGTCGCCACCACCATCCATGAGCTCGACGGAACGATCCACGTCACCGGCGCGGACGAGAGAATCGCCGCGGCGCTGGACGCCGCCCTCGACGTGGGCGCCGCCAAGCGCCCGGGTTTCGTGACGACCGACCTCGCGGCCGCCGCCGTCCTCGCCGAGCACATCCGCGGAGTCGCGGTGGGCATGGACGATGTCGTCTACCTGCACGGCGATCGCGGCATCAGCGCCGGGATCATCACCGGTGGCCGCCTGGTCACCGGGCGTGGTGGGCGCAGCGGCCAGGTCGGGCACATGGTGGTCCACCCGGACGGGCGGCAATGCGGATGCGGCGCCCGAGGCTGCTGGGAGACCGAGGTCGGCGTCGCAGCCCTGCTGCGTGCCGCCGGCGTCCCGGCGGGCACCCGCCCCCGCGCTGTCCTGCGGGCAGCCGCCCGGGGTGACGCCGTGGCCCGCGCCGCGCTCAACGCGGTCGCCGGCTGGCTGGGCCTCGGCGTCGCGAATCTGGTCAACCTCTTCAACCCGGACATCGTGGTCTTCGGCGGCACGCTACGCGAGCTGTACACCGCCAGCGCCACGCACATCCGCCGCCGCGTCGACTCCGCAGCCCTACCGGCGTCCCGCGAACACCTCCAGCTGAGGGCCGGCGCCCTCGGGCCGGACGCTGCCCTGATCGGCGCGGCCGAACTCGCCTTCGAGAATCTGCTCACCGACCCGCTGAACGCGCGGGTTCCCGACTGACGGCATCGGCTACCCGAGGGTCGCCCGGCCGGCCTCGAGGCGGGCCACCGGGACGCGGAACGGGGAGCAGGACACGTAGTCCAGACCGGCCTCGTGGAAGAAGTGGACCGACTCCGGGTCGCCGCCGTGTTCGCCGCAGACACCGAGTTTCAGGCCCGGGCGGGCGGCCCGGCCCTCCTGCGCGGCGATCCTGATGAGCCGGCCGACGCCGTCGCGGTCCAGGGACTCGAACGGCGAGATGCCGAAGATGCCCAGTTCCAGGTACTTCCAGAAGAACGCTCCTTCGACGTCGTCGCGGGAGAAGCCCCAGGCCATCTGGGTCAGGTCATTGGTGCCGAAGGAGAAGAACTCGGCCGCCTCGGCGATCTGGCCGGCGGTCAGGGCGGCCCGGGGCACCTCGATCATCGTGCCGATCAGGATCTCCACACCGGAGTCGCCGATCACCTCAGTGATGATCTTCTCGGCTTCCGCGCGTACCGTCTCCAGTTCCTGCACGGCGCCGACCAGCGGGACCATGATCTCCGGCCGCGGGGTGCGGCCACAGGCCGCGAGCGCCGCGGCCGCCTGGGCGATCGCGCGGACCTGCATCGCGAACAGACCCGGGATAACCAGCCCCAGGCGTACGCCACGCAGGCCCAGCATCGGGTTGTGCTCGTGCATCCGGCGTACCGCGGCCAGCATCTTCTCCTGGCTGCCGAGGTCCTCGCCGCGCTCCCGGGCGACAGCGACCTTGACCGCGAGCTCCTCCAGCGACGGCAGGAACTCGTGCAGCGGCGGGTCGATCAGCCGGACGGTGACGGGCAGGTCGTCCATCTCGCGCAGGATCTCGATGAAGTCGGCCCGCTGCAACGGCAGCAGCGCCGCCAGGGCGTCGTCGCGGTCCTCGTCGGTGGCGGCCAGGATCAGGCGTTCGACGAGTTCACGACGGTCGCCGAGGAACATGTGCTCAGTGCGGCACAGGCCGATCCCCTGGGCGCCGAAACGGCGGGCGCGGGCCGCGTCGGCGCCGGTGTCGGCGTTGGTGCGCACGAGCAGGCGGCGTTTCGCGTCGGCGTGGGACATGATCTGGTGCACGGCCGCGACCAGCGGGGACTCCCGTACGTCGAAGGCGCCCTCGAAGTACTGGACGACTTCGGACGGCTGCACGGGCACCGCGCCGAGGTAGACCCGGCCGGTGGTGCCGTCGACCGAGATGACGTCGCCTTCGCGCAGCAGCCGGCCGTTCGCGGTGCAGGAGTCCGTGCCGACGTCGATGCCGTCGGCGCCGCAGACACAGGTCTTGCCCATCCCGCGGGCGACGACCGCGGCGTGGCTGGTCTTGCCGCCGCGCGAGGTCAGGATGCCCTCGGCGGCGATCATTCCGCCCAGGTCGTCGGGGTTGGTCTCGCGGCGGACCAGGATGACCGGGGTGCCGGCGGCGGCCAGCTCGATCGCGCGGGCGGCGGTGAAGACGACCTGGCCGACGGCCGCGCCCGGCGACGCGCCGACGCCGCGGGTCAACGACTCGGGGTCGCCGGCGAGGTCGAAGCGGGGGAACATCAGCTGGGCGAGCTGGGCTCCGTTGACCCGGCGCAGGGCCTCGTCGAGGTCGATCACCCCTTCGGCGACAAGCTCGGCCGCGATGGTGAAGGCGGCCGCGGCCGTACGTTTGCCGACCCGGGTCTGGAGCATCCAGAGCTTGCCGCGCTCGATGGTGAACTCGATGTCGCACAGGTCGCGGTAGTGCTCTTCGAGGGCGGCCATGATGGCGATCAGCTGGTCGTAGGACGTCGGGTCGAGTTGCTCCAGGTCGGCCAGGCCGACGGTGTTGCGGATGCCGGCGACGACGTCCTCGCCCTGGGCGTTGGCGAGGTAGTCGCCGTAGACGCCGCGTTCGCCGGTGCCCGGGTCGCGGGTGAAGGCGACGCCGGTGCCGGAGTCGGCGCCGAGGTTGCCGAAGACCATCGCGACGACGTTGACCGCGGTGCCGAGGTCGGCCTGGATGCGTTCCTGGCGGCGGTAGAGGATGGCCCGCTCGGCGTTCCAGCTGCGGAACACGGCCTCGATGGCCAGTTCGAGCTGGGCCCGCGGGTCCTGCGGGAAGTCGTGGCCGGTGTGCTTGGCGAAGATCTTCTTGAACCTGCCGACCAGTTCACGCAGGTCGTCGGCGTCGAGATGCAGGTCGTCGGTGCTGCCCTTGGCGTGCTTCGCCTCGGTGATCGCCGCCTCGAAGTCCTCCCCCGGCACGTCGCAGACGGTCTTGCCGAACATCTGGATCAGCCGCCGGTACGAGTCCCAGGCGAACCGGTCGTTGCCGCCGGCCTGGGCGGACAGCCCGGCGACGGAGTCGTCGTTGAGGCCGACGTTGAGGACCGTCTCCATCATGCCGGGCATCGAGGCGACCGCGCCGGAGCGTACCGAGACGAGCAGCGGGTCGGCTGCGTCGCCGAGGCGGCGGCCCATCGTGGACTCCAGGGCGGCGAGGTGGGCGGCGATCTGCTCGTCGAGGCCGTCGGGGTTGTGGCCGTCGGCGAGGTAGCGGCGGCAGGCGACGGTGGTGATGGTGAACCCGGGCGGCACCGGCAGCCCCAGGTTGGTCATCTCGGCGAGGTTCGCGCCCTTTCCACCCAGGAGATCCTTCTGGTCCTTGTTGCCGTCGGCGAAGTCGTAGACGAATTTCTCGGACATGGAAACCTCCTAGATCTGCGCTGTCTCCTCGTGAGAGCCGCATCAGGGATTCCGCATATTAGGCACTTCCTAAACGTCGAAGAAATGTTTTGAGACTGACTGCACAGGTAGTAGTCAGGGCGTGCTCAGAAAGCGCTTCCTCCGCGCATGAACGAGCATCGAAGCAGGTCAGGGATGCGCGAAACGTCGTCCGAGTGAAACGGAAGGGGATGGTGAGCAGAAGAACCGCGATTCTTCCGCAGTGTGCGGAAACGCCGAAAATAGGGGGGCGCCCATGATTGCGGCGCCCTATTTCCGATCATTGGACTGGTCCGCTGCTGAACACCTGGAACACGGCGGCACCGATCGACTGACCGCCCCGGCTGACAGGCCGCAGCGGGGTGGCGGCGCGCGGGTCGTCGTCCGGTTGACGGCGGCGCCCCCGCGACGGCGGTCCGGTTCCCCGGACCCGGTGATGGCGACTAGGTTGACGGGCAGGGCGCCTCGACGAGGAGGTTCGCGATGACAGGGATCGACGCTCTGGCCGGGCGGCTGCGCGGCGCCCTCGGGCCGGACCGGGTGATCACCGACCGGCAGGAGCTGCGGACCTACGAATGTGACGGGCTCGCGCACTACAAGGTGATCCCCGGGCTGGTCGTGCTGGCCCGCAGCGCCGCCGACGTGGCCGCCACCGTGCAGGCGTGCGCCGGCGAAGGAGTCCCGTTCGTGGCCCGCGGCTCGGGTACCGGCCTGTCCGGCGGGGCGCTGCCACACGCCGACGGGGTACTGATCGTGACCTCGCAGATGCGCGACATTCTCGAGGTGGCCCCGCAGGACGAGCGGGCCGTCGTCCAGCCGGGTGTGATCAACCTGGAGGTCACCCGGGCTGCCACCCCGCACGGGTACTACTACGCGCCCGACCCGTCCAGCCAACAGATCTGCTCGATCGGCGGGAACGTCGCGGAGAATTCCGGCGGGGCGCACTGCCTCAAGTACGGCTTCACCACCAATCACGTGGTCTCGGCGCAGATCGTCGCCCCGGACGGCGAGTTCGTCCGGCTCGGCGGGCGGGCCCCGGACGCGCCCGGCTACGACCTGCTCGGCGCGTTCGTCGGGTCGGAGGGGACACTCGGGGTCGCCACCGAGGTCACGGTGCGCCTGGTGCGGCTGCCGGAGTCCGTGCGTACGCTGCTGGCCGCTTTTGAGACGACCGACCAGGCCGGCGCCGCCACCTCGGCGATCATCGCCGCCGGGGTCGTGCCCGCCGCCGTGGAGATGATGGACGCGCTGGCCATCGAGGCGGCCGAGGCGGCGGTGAACTGCGGATATCCGGCCGGTGCGGGGGCCGTGCTGATCGTCGAGCTGGACGGGCCGGCGGTCGAGGTGGAGACCCAGTTCGAGCAGGTGCGCTCGTTGTGCGGGGGTGCGTTCGAGATCCGCGTCGCCGCCGACGACGCGCAACGGGCGCTGTTCTGGAAAGGTCGTAAGTCCGCCTTCGCGGCGGTCGGGCGGATCAGCCCGGACTACATCGTGCAGGACGGGGTGATCCCGCGGACCGCGCTGCCCGAGGTGTTGCACCGCATCGGCGAGGTCTCCCGCGCGCACGGAGTACGGGTGGCGAACGTCTTCCACGCCGGCGACGGCAACCTGCACCCGCTGGTGCTCTTCGACGACGCGGTGCCCGGCGAGGCCGACCGGGCCGAAGCGGTCTCCGGCGCGATCCTGGATCTGTGCATCGAGTACGGCGGATCGATCACCGGCGAGCACGGGGTGGGCATGGACAAGGCGAGGCACATGCCGAAGATGTTCACCGACGACGACCTGCAGACGATGCAGCGGGTCCGCTGCGCCTTCGACCCACACGGAATCGCCAACCCGGGCAAGATCTTCCCCACGCCCCGGCTGTGCGGGGAGGTCCCGGGCCGGCACCGGGGCGCCCAACCCGCGCCGGACGCCGGTCTGGCGGAGGTGTTCTGATGGCTCTGCCCGTGGCCACCGCCGAGGTCTCCGAGCTGCTGAAATCGACACTAGGCGGCACAGTCGAGATCCGCGGGGCGGGCACCAAACGCGCCTGGGGCGGCGCGCTGGACAAGGCCGACCTGATACTGGCGACGGGTGCGCTGACCGGAGTGGTCGAGCACGCGGCCGGCGACCTGATCGTGGTCGTCCGGGCGGGCACGCCGATGGCCCAGTTGCAGGAGCAACTGGCGGCGCGAGGACAGCAGCTCGCGCTGGACCAGCCGTACCCGGAGGCGAGCGTGGGCGGGACGGTGGCGGCGAACGTCAGCGGGCCCCGGCGGATGCTCTACGGCACGGCCCGCGACCTGGTGATCGGCACGACGGTGGTGCTCGCCGACGGGACGGTCGCGCACTCCGGCGGCAAGGTGGTCAAGAACGTCGCCGGCTACGACCTGGGCAAACTCTTCACCGGCTCGTACGGCACCCTCGGGCTGATCACCGAGCTGGCGTTCCGGCTGCATCCGCTGGCGCCGGCGTCGGCGTACGTGACCGCCCGGCCCGGCGACATCGGCGCCGCTCTGGCCGCCGTCCGGCGGGCACAGGTGGTGCCCAGCGCGGTCGAGGTCGACTGGCCGGCCGGCGAGCTGGCGGTTCTGGTCGAGGGTACCGCCACGGGGGTCGCGGCCCGTGCGGGCACGCTGGCGAAGCTGCTCGGCGGGCAGGAGAGCGAACGCCCCGCCTGGTGGGGCGCCTACCCGTGGGAGCCGGGCGGCATCGGCCTGAAGCTGACCGCCGCGCTGTCCCGCGTCCCGGCGCTGCTGACCGGCCCGCTGCGGGTGCGCGGCTCGGCCGGGACGGGAGTCCTCTACGCGGCTCTGCCGCCGGGGACCGGGCCGGACGAGGCGGGCCGGATCGTCGGCGAGCTGCGGGAGACTGCCCGCGACGCCGGCGGACACGCGGTCGTGCTGACCGCGCCGAGCGAGGTCCGCGACCGGATCGACCTGTGGGGGCCGGTCGACGGGTTGGCGCTGATGTGGCGGGTCAAACAGCAGTTCGACCCGGACGGCGTGTTCGCGGCGGGACGATTCGCGGGAGGTATCTGATGGTCGACGCGACCTGGGGCACCGGGCCGGCCCCGCGCGACGTGCTCGGACCGGTCGCGGGCGAGCCGGCGTTCGACGCCGACCATCCGCCGCGCGCCGACCTGATCGCCGACTGCGTGCACTGCGGCTTCTGCCTGACCACCTGCCCGACGTATGTGTTGTGGGGCGAGGAGATGGACTCGCCGCGGGGCCGGATCCACCAGATGCAGCAGGGCCTGGACGGCGAGCCGTTGACCGACTCGATGGCCGCGCACTTCGACGCCTGTCTGGGCTGCCTGGCCTGTGTCACCGCCTGCCCGTCCGGGGTGCGCTACGACCGGCTGATCGAGGACACCCGCGCGCAGGTGGAGCGCCGGCACACCCGCCGGCTCCGGCAGCGGGGGTTGCGGGCGGCGATCTTCGCGCTGTTCCCGTACCCGAGGCGGTTGCGGCTGCTGCGCGGGCCGTTGCGCGCCTACCAGGCGACGGGCCTGCAACGCCTGGTCGCGCGGTCCGGCCTGCTGGAGCGGCTCGCCCCGACCCTGGCGACGTTGGACTCGCTCGCGCCGCGGTTGGCCGGCGTGCCGAAACCACCGCGCCGGGTGCCGGCGTCGGGGCCGCGCCGGGCCGTGGTCGGCATGTTGACCGGTTGCGTGCAGGGCGCGTTCTTCCCGGACGTGAACGCCGCGACGATCCGGGTGCTGGCGGCCGAGGGTTGCGAGGTGCTGATCCCGCCCGCCCAGGGCTGCTGCGGTGCGCTGAGCGTGCACAACGGGCGTGCCGAGGAGGCTCGCGGTTTCGCCCGCAAGCTGATCGACGTGTTCGAGCGGACCGGGATGGACTTCTTCGTGGCGAACGCGGCCGGCTGCGGCGCGTCGCTCAAGGAATACGACCACCTGCTCGCCGACGACCCCGCGTACGCGGAGAAGGCGAAGGTCTTCACGGCGACGGTGCGCGACTTCTCGGAACTGCTGGTGGAGCTGGGGCCGGTCGCCGAGCGGCATCCGCTGCCGGTGACCGTGGCCTATCACGACGCCTGCCACCTCGGGCACGCCCAGGGCGTCCGGGCCCAGCCCCGGGCCCTGCTGCAGGCCGTTCCCGGGCTGCGGTTGACCGAGATCGCCGATCCGGAGATCTGCTGCGGCTCGGCCGGCGTCTGGAACGTGCTCAATCCCGTCCCGGCGGCGCAGCTGGGCGACCGCAAGGCCCGCGACGTCCTGGCCACCGGCGCGCAGCTGCTGGTCACCGCGAACCCGGGCTGCCTGATGCAGGTGGCCGCCGCGGTACGCCGGCAGGGCGGCGAGATCGCCCTGGCGCACACCGCCCGGGTCCTGGACGCCTCGATCCGCGGCCTGAGCGTCGACGAGCTGACGGAGAACATGCCACCTCGGGTCGCCGTCCGGCACCGCGCCGGGTCTACTTCACGGCCAGCTCGCCGAGCTCGTTCCAGTCGTCCTGCTCCAGGGCCTGGCTGACGATCTTGGGGGTGGCGACCAGGTGTTTCGGCAGATCCTGCTGGGCCTGCCTGAAGTGGGCCGAGGTGACGTGGGCCCCGCCCGCGTCACCGTCACGGAAGGCTTCGACCAGGACGTATTCGGCCGGATTGTCGAGGCTGCGGGACCAGTCGAAGAACAGGCAGCCCGACTCGGCCCGGGTCGCCTCGGTGAACGAGCCGACGATCTGCGGCCAGCTGTCGGCGTATTCGGGCCTGATCGTGAACTTCGCGGTAATGAAGATCATCGACGTCTCTCTTCTCGCGTTCTGCGGGCAATCGGGGTGCAGCGCTTCATTCTTCCCGACGATCCGCCCATGCTGACGAGATGAGCGGGCAGAACCGGGCCGGTTTACTCCAGTCGGTGGAACGGGCCATGCGGGTCCTGGACCACATCGCCGCCGCGCGGGGCCCCCTGCCGGCGAAAGAGATCGCGGCCGCCCTCGACCTGGCCCTGCCGACCACGTACCACCTGCTCACGACGCTGGTCAACGGCGGCTACCTGGTCCACCTCAGCGACGAGAAGGCGTACGGCCTAGGGCACCGGGTCGACGACCTGGCCCGCGGGTTGCACCGGCAGCTCGCGGTGCCGCCCGAAGTGGAACGGGTTGCCCAGGTCACCCACCAGCAGGCGCGGGCCGCTGCGTACTACGCGGCCCTGCGTGACGCGCAGATGATCGTCGCGCACGTCGCCGAATGCCCCGACCATCCCCGGATCCGCCTCCTCGACGTGGGTTTCCACCAGGCCCCGCATGCGACGGCCTTCGGCAAGCTGATGCTGGCCACACTCGACCTCGACACGGCCGAGGACGTCCTGGACGAGACCGGCACGCCGTCGCTGACCGCCAGCACGGTCACCGACCGTCGTCTGCTGCGCCGCCAGCTGGAACAGGTCCGCACGACCGGCCTGGCGGTCGAAGTGGACGAGTTCCAGCCGGACCTGAGCTGCATGGCCGCCCCGGTCACCGACGGCATCGGCCGCTTCGTGGGCGCCGTGGCCATCTCGATGCCGACCGCCCAGCTGCGCGAACGCCGCTGGGCGGTCGAGCGGGCGGTCCGGATCGGCGCGGTCCGCGCCACCCGGGCGGTGTCGCTCAGCGCCGCCGCCCGGTTCGGGCGCCTGAGCTGACCGCGCCACCCGGTTCCGGCGGGAGCGCGTGGCAGCTAGCCGAGCTGCTGAACGCTACCGCGACTCAGAGCAGCCCACCGCCCACGGGGTCAACGTAGGTGGGCGGTGTGCCGCCGCTCACCTCGTCCAGTTCGTCGTGGGTCAACTCCGTTGACTGCGAATCCGTTGCCTGCGAATCCATTTCCTGCAACTCTTTCGCCATTCGACTCTCCCTTTCATGTGACCGGACCTTGTCTTGAACGCAACATTACCCCGGCCAGTAGGTAATACGCTATCCCGGGCCAACTACCGTTTACCGTCAACTTCTAGATTGTCGGCGCGGGTGCATCCACCTGCGGCATCGACCATTAACGACCGGGGTGGTAATCCTTACGACTTCGGTCGGTATTCCGGCAGCCATACCGCAACTGTCAAGACAGTACACCGACAGCCAAATAGGATTCCCCGCGCAAATACCGCCCCGGTAGCCACGAGCGCCGCCCCGATATTTCCTGGTTACCACGAATGAACCGGCAGCGAGGAGACGGCCGCGCCAGTAGTTACGACGAGGAGTCCGATTATCTATCCGACGACGAGTTCGACACCATTTCCGGTGGCATTCCGCATTCTGCGGCGGTCAGCGGCAGCGCCTGGAGATAGCCCGGGCGCCGGCGCGCTCCGCTTCCGTGCTCGTGCTCGTGCTCGTGCTCGTGCTCGTGCTCGTGCTCGTGCTCGTGCTCGTGCTCGTGCTCGTGCTCGTGCTCGTGCTCGTGCTCGTGCTCGTGCTCGTGCTCGTGCTCGTGCTCGTG
>JAVHVY010000005.1:0-29166 GCA_032160305.1 Actinoplanes sp. | reverse complement strand
GTAGAACTCGTACGCGCCGTGCATGTTGCCATGATCCGTGATCGCGACGGCGGGCATTCCTAAACGCTTCGCCTCGCCGAACATATCCTTTAGCCGAGCAGCGCCATCCAGCATGGAAAACTCAGAGTGAACATGCAGATGGACAAACTGGTCGGTCACGACATTCCCCCCAGACGTGGAGCCCGTTGCGCAGTGCGTCAACCGTCGACCCTAGCTCCACACGCCCTGTGACAGGCATCGGGACGCCACGGTTTCTGGCAGCAACTTCACCTGCCCGCTTGAACGGCCGCGTGACCGTCAGCGCCCGAACCGCAGCGGCCGCCTGGCCAACGGTGTGCTCGCTGGGTGTTGGTAGGTTGGCTCATGGGTTACGTCCGAGCGGCGCTCTATCTCGACTTCGACAACGTGTTCAGCGGACTCTACAAGTTGGATCCGGAGGTGGCGGTCCAGTTCGCGAGCGATCCGGCAGCGTGGCTGCTCCGATTGTCGACGGCACTGACGACCGACGGTCCACGGCGCTGGTTGGTCCTCCGCTGCTACCTCAACCCCGCCGGGTGGGTGTATTACTCGGACTCAACCGCGGAGCAGACGCGGTTGTACTTCTCCAAGTTCCGGCCCTGGTTCGTCCGCGCCGGGTTCGACGTGATCGACTGCCCTCGCTACGGCGGGACGAAGAACGCCGCCGACATCAGGATCGTCGTCGACGCCGTCGACGCACTGTCAGCCGACGCCCGGTACGACGAGTTCGTCATCGCATCCGGCGACTCCGACATGACGCCGTTGCTGCAACGGCTGCGCCGCGCTGACCGCCGAACCATGATCGTGTCACCGGCCGACGCGGCCGAGGCCTTCACCGCCATAGCTGACCAGGTACTTGACAGCCAACTGTTGCTGGCACTCGTTCAAGGCGAGCCGGTCAATCTCGATGACGATGCGGACAGCGAGGTGAACACCGAGTTCGACGACCGTGTCGCCGCCGCCAACACCGCCTCCGGTGATCAAAGAGAGGCGTACGAGTCGTTCCAATCGGTCGTGACCCGTGAGTACCACGAGGCGTCTGAGCCCTTGAACATGGCTTCACTGGCCTTTCGGCTGCGGACTCAACTGGGCGCTTCGGTCGGCGACAGCAACTGGTTCGGGTTCGGCAGCTTCGCCCGCGCGGTGGCGAGCCTGAACTTGCCGAACCTGCGGATCTCGCAACACCTGCTGTGGGACCACAGCCGTCACTCGGAGCCCGTGCCCGAGCCTGGCGCGGCCGTGCAGCAGCGCACCGCGCTCCCGGAGCCCGTCGAGCGCATCGTTCACCAACTCGACCTGCCACGACTGGCCCAGTCGTGGTGGCCAGCGGTCTACCAGACGCTCTCCGACTACGCCCGTTCCCACCGGTTCAACCTGACGGAATGTACTAGCTGGTCCCGCGACCAGCTTCGCGATCAGGGGCTGCCCGTCAGTCGCGGCGTCGTCGCGTTCGTCGTGCGCGGCACGTCGTACGGTGGCTTCCCGCTGCACCGCCAACCGCCCCCGACGGCCGCAGAGATCGGCGCGGCCTTCACCGGCAACCTCCTCAGCCGCGCTGAAGCCGCGGAGGTCACGTTCACGGACGACGAGAATACGACGGTTCGAACCTGGCTGGGTGCAGCCTCCGACAATGGCGAGGCGTTGGCGGACAGCCCTTCGTAGGCCGCTGTCCACGTCGGCCCCAACCTCAGAGCACCACCTCACAGGCGACACTTCCGCCGTCTTGCTGTGGCAGGCACACATCCAGTGCCGGGCCGCCAATGATGTGGTCGTACCCGGGTCCGCCTTCGACCCAGTCGTTGTCGTCACCTCCGTCGAGCGTGTCGGCGCCGGACCCGCCGAACAGCAGGTCCTGGCCCTCATCGCCGGAGATGGTGTCGTCCCCGGCGCCGCCGTAGAGCATGTCGGCGCCGGGACCCCCCTCGATTGAACTTCCGCGGGTCGGATTCGCCGACAGATGGTCGTCCGTGGAACCGCCGACGATGCCCTCGACATCGGCGCGGATCGTGTCGCGCTCGCCCGACTCTCCGTCGTTGAACTCGGATCCGTCGAGGTCAGCCGTGATCGGCGTGGTCCGGCCGGAGTATGTGACCCGGTCGTAGGACCCGCCTCCGCCACTCATCACGTCGGCCCCCGGACCGCCGTCGAGCAGATCGATTCCGTCGCCCCCGACGAGCTTGTCATCACCCGCACCGCCCCGCAGCATCGTCCAGGTACCGCTGGGGTCCGCAGGGCCGGCGACGAGGGTGTCCGGACCGGGGCCACCGTCGATGACGATCTGGTTGAACAGCGCGTTGATCGTCACCGAGTCTTTCAGGTCGCCCAGCTGGACGCTGGCCCCGAAGATGTTCCCACTACAAACCGCCGAGCCCGGCTTCTCGGCCGGCCTGCAACCGCTGCCGGAGACAACCGGATTCCGGTCTTCAACCAGGTAGGACGACGACCCGAGGGCAGACACGACAACCTGGTTCTCCTGGCCTGTGGCCGCTATGAAGGTCAGCCAGCCAGATGTGACGGAGACCGTCGGGGTCATCGCGCGTGCCTGAGTGGCGATCAGAATGCCGGCGACAGCGGTCGCCGAAACGGTGGCGATCCGAGCGCCGACACGAAGCGCCCGGCGCATGGAACTCGACTTCATGACTCTCCTTGACCGACATGTCCATCGTTGCGGTTCTCCCGCGCGACCCACCGGGGAGCGTCGCGCGAACCGCAATATCTTCAGGGCCCGAACCGCGCCGGGCCACGCCACCGAGCCGGGTGGCTGCCAGGCGGGGGGTTGGTTCGATATCAGGCGGCGTGCAGTCCCGACCGGCTCACGTGCGCTCGGTCCAGCTCCGGCGTCCCTGTCGGACCCGGATCGCCGCCCACCGCAAGATAGTCATCGGGGATGTCAGCATTGTTTTCCGGCACTCGAACCTCACTGACTGAAAGGACCCGCCGGGAACACTGGCGCCTCCGAGACAACGCGGCCTTTGACTGATCGCCAGCCGCATAGGACGGTGAGCCCCGAGAGCATAGCCCACGGATCGACGACAGTACTCCCGTGCCGCCGACGAGACTCCCGTGCCGCCGACGAGCAGGACCGACGTCGTTCAGCAAATCCTCACCAGGGTGCACTATGTTCGCCGGATGGATCGACGAGAAGCATTCCGTTTAGCGGGCGTGCTCGCTGTCGGCACCGTCGCGTCGGCATGTGACTCCAGCTCACCATCCGTGCCACCGCACACCGGTGAGTCGGTTACCGGCTCGTCTGCGACGCCGCACGCTGCCGGACCGGCGAGCGCCACGCCGACGGGGACCACGGGGTTGACCACCGAGATCAGGCACGGTCCGCGAGACCGGGCGATGGTGGCTCTGACGTTTCACGGGCAGGGCGACCCGACCATCGTGGCCCGGTTGCTGGACGAGATCGCCAAGGGCAAAGCGCACGTCACCGTGCTGGCCGTCGGCACCTGGCTGGCCACCCATCCCACCGTCGCGCACCAGCTCCTGGCCGCCGGGCACGAGCTCGGCAACCATACCCAGCATCACGCGGACATCAAGCGGATGTCTCCGACGCGGGCGCACGCGGAGATCAATGACTGCGCCCGGACCCTGCGGTCGCTGACCGGCTCGATCGGGCGGTGGTTTCGCCCGTCGCAGACCCAGTACGCGAATTCGATGATCAAAGATCAGGCGCGGCGGGTCGGGTACGCCACCTGTTTGTCCTACGACGTCGACTCGCTGGACTACACCGACCCGGGCGCCGGCGCGGTGGTTGCCAATACGCTCAAGGCGGTCGGCAACGGCTCGATCATCAGCCTGCATTTCGGTCACGCCGGCACGGTGACCGCGATGGCGCCGCTGCTGCGTGGCCTGCGTGAGCGCGGTCTGGAGCCGGTCACCATGTCGGAGCTGCTGGCATGAACTCCCTGACCCGCTCCATGACGGCTCTGCTGCTGACCGGCTCGTTGACCTGCGCGTGCAGTCCGTCGTCGGCCGGCCACGCCAGTGACGTGGGGCCGCGGCACTCGCCCGCCCCGGCGGGCACGACCATCGGGTCAGGCGCCCTGCCGGTTCCGGCCAATCTGCTGCCCGGCATGCCGCCACCGCTGGATTGGGCCGACCTGTACGCCGCCGACCGGCCGGGCCTTCTGTCCGCCCGGGTACGCCACGACAAGCCGCTGGTCTACGTGCCGAACTTCGGTAGCGGCACGGTCTCCGTCATCGATCCCGCCACACTGACAGTGATCCGCACACAGAAGGTCGGCAAGGGGCCGCAGCACGTGGTGCCGTCCTGGGACCTGCGGACCCTGTGGGTGAACAACAACTCCGGCAACAGCCTGACGCCGATCAACCCGCTCACCGGCGCCTTCGGCAAACCGGTCACGGTGCAGGATCCGTACAATCTGTACTTCACCCCGGACGGTCGTTTCGCGATCGTGATGGCCGAGTCGAAGCGGCAGGTCGTGTTCCGCGACCCGCACACGATGGCCGTCAAGCACGTGTTGCCGGTCGACTGCGCCGGCGTCAATCACGCCGACTTCTCCGCCGACGGCCGCTATTTCATCGTCACCTGTGAGTATTCCGGTGATCTGCTGAAGGTCGACACGGCCCGGCAACGGGTGATCGCAAAGATGCACCTGCCCGGTGATCACCCGATGCCGCAGGACATCAAGATCTCACCCGACGGCAGGACCTGGTACGTCGCGGACATGCAGACCAGCGGCGTGTGGGTGTTCGACGGCGACACGTTCGGCACGCCGTCGTTCATGCCCACCGGCGACGGCGCGCACGGCCTGTATCCGAGCCGGGACTCCAAGTTCCTGTACGTCGCCAATCGTGGCGAGGGCACGATCTCGCTGATCAGCTTCGCCACCGGCAAGGTCGCCACGAAGTGGAAACTTCCCGGCAAGGCGAGCCCCGACATGGGTGGTGTCTCCGCAGACGGCAAGGTGCTGTGGCTGTCCGGACGCTACAACAATGAGGTGTACGCGATCGACACCCGTACCGGCCGGCTGATCCGCCGGATCAAGGTCGGCGTCGAACCGCACGGCCTGTGCGTCTGGCCCCAGCCCGGCCGTTATTCCCTGGGCCATACCGGCATCCTGCGCTGACCGGGCCCAGCCCGCAGCACCCACGGGCGCACGGCACGGCTGCCCACCGGTGCGCGCAGTCCAGGACGCGTCACCCGACCGGTGCGGTCCGCCCGTGGGTTGGTTCACAGGTCACGCAGCCGGGACGCGTCGACGCGGGCTGTCCAGCGGGCGGACCCGGCGGTCGCCAGGGCCGCGGCGGCGAGCACGACCAACAGCACCGTGCCGACGAAGGTCCACGGGACGGCTGGGTGCTGCGGCGGTGGGTCGAAGATGCCGTTGAGGACCTTGATGAGTTCCGCGGCGATCAGGGCCCCGGTCGTCAGGCCGCCGACCATCCCGGCGACGGTCAGGGTGCGCGCCTCAGTCCACAGGAAGCCGGCCCGCTGGCGGGCGTCGGCGCCCAGCACGGCCAGCGCGACCATGGATCGGCGTCGTTGGACAGCGCCGACGATCAGTACCAGCCCGGCGCTGGCCGCTGCCAGCAGCAGCCCGAACGCCAGGGTCAGGCGGGCGAGCCCGGACAGGCTGCCGGCGGCCAGCCCGGACGCGGAGGGTACGGCGACCCGGGGTGCGGTGATGTCGTTGATCAGCGCCGCGGCCGGCGCGTGGACGGTGGCCGCTACCTGTTTCGGGTGATCGGTACGGATCAGCAGCGTCTGGACTGCGGACAGGCCGGTGGCGGTCGTGAGGTACTGGCGGTTCGCGATGACGAAGCTGTCGCGGGGTGCGGTGGCGAACTCGGTGATCACGCCGACGACGTGGAACCGGACGGTGTGGTATCCGCCCTGGGCGGTTTTGAGGCGCAGTTGCACCAGGTCACCGATGTGCAGTTGATAGTCGTGCAAGGTCTCCTGCGACAGCAGGGCACCGTCGGGGGTGCCGGCCAGCCGTTTCAGGACCGACCGGATGGAGCTGCCGGGGGTGAAGGCGTCCTGCAGCGGCGCCGCGCGGCCAACGGTGGCGGCGTCGATGCCGTAGACGTCCTGCAGGTCCGGGCCGACGTAGGCCAGCCGGTGACTGACCTGTTCGACCGCTGTGACGCCGGGCACCGCGGCGATCGCCGGGTCGAGGCTGCTGGGGCTGTCGGCGGCGACGGTGACGGCGACATCCGATCCGACGGTCAGCGCGGTGTCAAGTCGTGCCTGCTGGTCGTAGGTGTTGGTGAAGACGGCGGCCGAGGCGGTCACCGCGATCGCGATGGTCAGGCCGGTGACGCCCCGGGCGACCAGCCTGCGGCGCCGGCGCACCACCGCACGGCGCAGGTCAGGCATCCGCCCGGCGGGGTCCGTGGCGGCCGGGCGGACGGGTGGGCTGAGTACGGCTGCGGTGATCCGCCAGGTCAGCAGTGCCATCCCAGGCCAGGCCAGGACCGGGGCGAGCAGCGCGGCGTAGTTCACCGACGCGACGGGGACGCCTTCGGGGACGACGACGACCTGATAGCCGCCCCGGGCGGTCAGCCAGAACACGACCGCGGATCCGGCCAGCAGCACCACGTCGAGTCCCAGCCGCAGCGCCAGCGGGGTACGGGTGCTCGGTAGCTGCGTGGCGCCGTCCTGGACGGTGGGTGATTCGCCGCGCAGCAACCGGGCGACCGGGGCCAGTTCGATGCCGACGGCCAGCAGGACACCGACCAGGACGCCGACGCCGAGCCAGAGGAGCGACAGATGCGCCCCGGGCCCGAGGGCGAGCGCGGTGGCCAGCAGCGCGCCGCCGGCGCCGAGGACGGCACCCAGCAGGCCGTCGATCAGGGCGGTGACGCCGAGTAGCGTCGCGGCTCGTCGTGGTGTCGCTCCGCGCAGGCGCAGCAGTGCGAGATCGCGGCGTTGCCGGTCGTTGCGCAGCGAGATGACCAGTGCGGTGACCACGCCCGAGAGCAGCAGCCCGGGGACGCCGAGGAGCAGGACCAGCAGGCGCGCGTAGAGGGCGTCCTCGCGGGCTGCCGACAACGAGACTCCGAGGTCGTCGCCGATCAGGGCGCCGCCCGCGACGGCGGCGACGTAATGGTTGGCGCGTCGGGTGACCTCGTCGGCGGCCGTGGCCGGGTCGCTCGGCAGCGCGGCGTGATCCAGGCGGACGTGGAATTGGTGGATCACGGTGGCGCCGGTGACCAGCGACGGGAACGCCGACGGGCTGACCAACAGCACGTTGTCTGGTGGGGCGCTGGCGCCGGAGCCGGCCGGTGCGCCGACCACCTGGAAGAACGAGTCGGCGTTCGGCAGGTCGACGACGCCGGCGACGGTCACCGTCTTCCCGGTGCCGAGCACGGTCACGGTCGTGCCGGGGGCGGCACTGAGGTTCGAGGCGGTCTGCTGCTGCAGGACGACGCCGGCGGTGCTGCCCACCAAGGTACGCAGTTCGCCGGGTGCGAAGGAGGCGTAGTCGGCGGGCAGGGACACGACGTACGCGGCCCCGGTCGTGCGGGTCCCGCCGGTCGCGGACACCGAACTCAGGCCGTCGACCTTGGCGTAGTCGACCGCGCGGACACCGACCACCCCGGGCACGCCGTTCAACGCGTCGCGGACCGCCGCCGGATCGCTGCCCGCAGTGACCTGGACCTGCCAGTCGACGGGGACCCGGTCGGCCGCGCGCAGGGTCAGCCGCGAGCCGGTCTGGGCCGTGAATGATCCCAGCGATGCGAGGAACGCCACAGTGAGGGCGACGGCCAGGGCCGCCGCAAGCGTTTCAGCGGGCCGCCGGAGCAGCGCCTGCAGGACGTAGCGCACGGTCATGCGACAAGTTCCTTATCGGTACGGGCGACTATCGCGAGTTGCCGGGGGAAACGGGCGGCGACCCGCCGGTCGTGGGTCGCGACCACGACGGTGGCCCCGGTGCGGGTGGCGTACTCGTTCAGCACCTCGACGGCCCGGGCGCCGGTGGCCTGGTCCAGTGCGCCGGTGGGTTCGTCGGCCAGCAGCAGACGCGGTGCGATGGCCAATGCCCGGGCCAGCGCGACGCGTTGCTGCATGCCGCCGGAGAGTTCGGCAGGCAGCGCCTCGTCGGTGTCGTCGAGGCCGAGCGCACGCAACTGCTCGCGCCCCCGCTGCTGCGCGACGTCCGGGGCGACGCCCCTGATCCGCAGACCGAGACTGGCGTTCTGCAGCGCGGTCAGCTCCGGTACCAGTGACGGCGCCTGCGGGACGTACACCAGGTCGGCGCGCTCGACGCGAACGTCGACGGTGCCGGCGGACGGTTTCAGCAGGCCGGCCAGCACCAGCAGCAGGGTGGTCTTGCCCGATCCGGACCGGCCGGTCAGCGCGCATCGTTCGCCCTCGTCGAGTTGTACCGAGAAGCCGTCGAGGACGGCCCGGCCGGCGAAGGCGACCCCGATGCCGCGCGCGGACACGATCATGAGATTCGCCCGTCGACGAGGTGCACGATCCGGTCGGCGTGCGCCGCCACCGCCGGCGAGTGGGTCACGATGACGGTCACGCCGTCGTGGGGACGCCACTGATCCAGCAGGTCCAGGATGGTGGTCTCCTCGTCGGCGCTGACCTCGGCCGTCGGCTCGTCTGCCAGCAGCACCGTCGGCGCGCCGGCGAGGGCCACCGCCAGTCCCGCCCGGGCTGTCTCACCGCCGGACAAGGTGCGGGTCGTGCTGTTACGTACGGCCCGCAATCCGAGGGCCTCGATGAGTTCGGCGGGTGGCGGCCCACCCGCGCGACCCAGCCAGGCGGCGAACCGGACGTTGTCCTGCACGCTCAGATGCCCGAGCAGGCCGTTGGCCTGCGTCAGGATTCCGATGTGCCGGGCCCGCAGCCGCGCCGCGACCGTTGGGCTCTGGTGGCTCAGCCGCTGCCCGGCGACGTGGACCACGCCGCCGTCCGGGTCGTCCAGCCCGGCCAGCAACCCCAGCAGTGTCGACTTGCCCGAACCGGAAGGACCGGTGACCGCGACGGTCTCGCCGGCGGCGCAGCGCAGCGACACGTCCAGCAGCGCGGGAACCTCGGTGCCGCCGCGCCGATAGAACCGGTGCAGCCCGCGCGCCTCGAGCGGCGTCACGGCAGCCGCAAACTGGTGATCATGGTCTTGTAGGCGTCGACGTTGTCAGCACCGACCGGCCCGAACAGCTCCACGATCACCTCGCGGCCACCGGAGACCACCTCGTAGCGCTCGACCTCGTCGCGGTACTGCCGGCCGGTGACCGCGTCCGGGGCGGAGTTACGCCGGTACACGATCCGCACCCCGCGCCCGGCCGGCAGGGTCACCGCGGTGATGTCGCGTAGTTCGAAGGCCGCCTGGCTGTGCGTCAGCGCGGGCACATCCTGCTGCCGGGCGCCGGTGACGGTCGGTACCGTGGTCGCCGTGCCGGTCATTGCCTGCACGCCGTTGAGCTTGTCGGTGAAGGTGACCGTGCTGGCCCGGGTGGTCTCGGCCCAGCCTTCGGGGTGGGTGAACCGATACTTGCCCGCGGTGTTGGTGTAGCTGACGAACGCGACATTGTCGGGGATGTCGCCGGGCGGGTTCTTCTCGGCCGGGACCGCAGCCTGCGCAGGGCCTGATGTACCGGCCGATCCGCTGGAGTCCACCGGCGCGGGTGGACTCGGCGGTTTACTCGACGTGGTAGCGCCGGAGCTGCAACCGGCGAGCACCAGTGCCGTCACGAGCAGGCTGATTCGTCTCATGAGCCCGACGCTAGAGACCGCTGCCCCAGCGCCCGGCCAAGAGAAGGTAAACGCCGACTTTGCCTTGCCGCGCCTACAGTTCGACGCATGACCGCAGTACCCGAACGCGTTCGCACCCGCAGCATGCGTACCCAGGTGCGCAATGCGATCGCCGGGGTCGCGGCGCTCGCCCTGCTCCTGTTCGGGATACCCCTGGCGATCGCCGCCGACCGGCTGATCACCAGTCAGGCCCTCACCGGTCTGCAGCGTGACGCCACCCGTGGTGTCGCCGCCGTTCCGGACAACACCCTGGAAGCCGGTTCACCGGTCCGCGCCCCGCGCGGCACCGGCGACATTCGCATCGGGGTGTATGACGCGCAGGGAACCCGCGTAGCCGGGGTGGGCCCAACCCGCTCGGCGTTGGCGGGTCGCGCCGCCGACGGTCACGAACACGACGGCCACGACAACGGTGATCTCAGCGTCGTGGTCCCCGTCCTGTCCGACACTACGATCGCGGGCAGTGTCCGCGCCGCGGTACCACTCGCCAGCCTGCGGGCCCGCAGCTACCAGGCCTGGGGAATGTTCGCAGGTCTGGCGCTGATCGTCATCGCGGTGGCGGTCCTGCTCGCCCGCCGCTTCGCCGTGCGCATCTCACGGCCCTTCGAACAACTCACCGCGGCCGCTCAGCGCCTCGGCGACGGCCGCTACGACGTGCAACTACCCCGGTGGGGCATCAGCGAGGCGGACGCGGCCGGCGACGCCCTGCGCGACAGCGCCCGCGAGATCGACGCGATCGTCCGCAACGAACGCGCCTTCGTCCGCGACGCCTCGCACCAACTACGGACCCCGCTCGCCGGGATCCAACTGTCCCTCGTGCAGCAGCCACCCGACGTGGCCACCGCGCTGGCCCGCGCCGGCGACCTGGAGACCACGATCGCCGACCTGCTCTCCCTGCGCGGCCTGACCGGCAGCGGGTCCTGCAACCCGAACCGGATCGCCGCCGAGGCGGTGCGCCGCTGGAACAGCCCCGCACGGCCGGTCGTGCTGCGCAGCGACAACAGCGGCAACGTCGCGCTCACCGGGCCGGCTCTGCGGCAAAGCCTCGACGTCCTGCTGGACAACGCGCTACGACACGGCCAAGGCACCGTCACCGTGACGCTCGAACCGTACGGCAACGCGGTTCTGATCGAGGTCGCCGACCAGGGCGACGGCTTCGCCGCGGACGCCCGGCCGCACACCGGGCTGCGACTGGCCACCGACATCGTGGAGCGGGCCGGCGGCTCACTGCTGATCCGCCGCCGCAACCCACAGGCCAGGGTGGCCCTCCTGCTGCCGGCAAGCGGCCCGCCTGATGTCGCGGCCACGGACCTCGATCAGTCCAGCTCGAAGCGGTAGCCGTAACCGCGCAGCGTCGCGATCCGGTCCCACCGGTCACCCGCGTCGGCCAACTTACGGCGCACATTCGCGACGTGCACGTCCAGCGTCTTGGTCGAACCCGACCAGTGCTCGTCCCACACCTGGTCCATCAGGTGTTCCCGGCGCACCGCCTCACCGGCACCGGCCACCAGAACAGCGAGCAACTCGTGCTCCTTCGGGCGCAACACGATCTCCGACTCACCCACCCAGGCCCGCCGGGACCGCTGATCCAACCGGACCGGCCCGGCCCGCAACTCCGGCGGCCCCGCCTCGCCGCGGCGCCGCAGGTGCGCCCGCAACCGGGCCAGCAACTCCACCGGCCGAAACGGCTTCACCACGAAATCGTCGGCGCCACCATCCAGGGCACGCACCGCATCGGCCTCATCGGTGCGCGCCGTGACCACCACCACGACCACCTCGACATGAACCGCACGGATCTCGGCACACAGATCCAGCCCGTCACCGTCCGGCAGGCCCAGGTCCAGCAAGACCAGATCCGGGACGGCCTCGGCCAGCAGCCGACGGGTGTCAGCGGCGGTACGCGTCCACCGGACCTCGTGACCATCCGCGGCGAGAACACCGACCAGACCGGCACCGACGCTCTCGTCATCCTCGACGACCAGAACCCGCGACCGTGCAGACACGTACCGATGGTAGCCAGCAGGTCAGGTACCCAGAGGCACGGCCCAGCATTTCAGTACGTGAGCGCGTTGACCGCCGGGATCGGCCGCCCTCGGCTCGCAGGCGTCGCGCCGGTCAGGACGAGGGCACGTCGCGGCGGGACCGCCGGCGGCCTCGGATGATTTCGACTCCGATCGGGGCGATCGACAGCAGCACGATGCCGACCAGGATGAATTCGATGTTCGACCGGACGAACGGGACCTGGCCCAGGAAGTAACCCAGGATCGTCACCCCGCATCCCCACAGGGCGGCGCCGACGACGTTGTACAGCACGAAGCTCCGGTAGCGCATCCCGCTGGCGCCGGCCACGATCGGGGTGAAGGTCCGCACGATCGGGACGAACCGTGCCAGGACGATCGAGCGGGCGCCGTACCTGCCGAAGAACGCCTGCGCCCGGACCAGGTTCTCCCGCTTGAAGAACCGCGAGTCGGGTCGCCGGAACACCGCCGGTCCGAACCGGCGGCCGAACACGTACCCGAACTGGTCGCCCGCGACCGCGGCCACCGACACCAGCAGGCACAGCAGCCACAGCGGCTGATGCAGGAGCGTGCCGCCGGACACCAGCAGCCCGGCGGTGAACAACAGCGAATC
Organism: Actinoplanes sp.; assembly: GCA_032160305.1. Lineage (GTDB taxonomy): Bacteria > Actinomycetota > Actinomycetes > Mycobacteriales > Micromonosporaceae > Actinoplanes. Next base: position 16,781 of record JAVHVY010000005.1, on the reverse strand, counting down.
GCCGGGCAGGAAGAACCCGATCAGCAGGCCGGACTCGGCGAACACCAGCGCCAGGATGCCGATCAACCCGAAGGTGGAGATCAGCCATTGCGGATCGAGAAACGACGGTCCCAGGGCGTGCATCCTGTCCTCTTCCACGATCGGAGCCTGTTGCGCGGGCGTACGCCCTTGGCATGTCCGTTTCTCGACGCCGTAAACCTGCAGTGACCAGGTTCACAGTAGGCCGGGTCTTCAGCCCCTTGCATTGCGCACAACAGCCCCTTGCATTACAGAACCTTGCATTGCGCACAGTTCGGCATCGTAGGAGAAATACCCTGAGGAATCGCTGAAGGACGACGGTGGCGTAATGCGCCGAGTGACGACGAAGGGGTGAAAGGGTGACGGGAATACCGTCACCAGCCGTGGAGAAGAATTGATGAATTCAATTTCGTGGCGCCGGTTCGCCGGTGCCATTGTGGCGCTCGTCAGCCTTGCCGTGGCCGGGCCGGCGGCGGCGGCACCCGGGCGGGGCGCCTACACCAAGGTCATGCTCATCGTGGAGGAGAACCGTACGTACGGCGAGATCATCGGGTCCCGGGACGCACCGTATGCGACCGCACTCGCCCGCGCCCACGGGACTGCGACCAGGATGACGGCCAACTACCCGGTCGGCTGCCCGTCGCTGGCCGCCTACATCCTGATCACCAGCGGCACCACGGCCGGCATCTGCGACGACAAGGGGCCCAGGCACCACCGGCTCACCGTCCCCAGCGTCTTCGCCCAACTCGACGCCGCGCACCGCCCCTGGCGAAACTACGCCGAGGACCTTCCGGCGCCCTGCGCCCGACGCAACAGCAACGACGGGATCTTCCTGGTCAGGCACACCGCCGTGCCCTACTACACCAACCTGGCCCGTACCTGCCGGACCAGCCAGGTCGACCTGGGCACCCCCACCAGCGGAATCCTGCACGACGACCTAAGCGCCGGCCGCCTCCCGGCGTTCTCCTTCGTCACGCCCAACGCCTGCAACGACATGCACGGGGCCCCCGCCTGCCCCAACGGGCACATCGCGGCCGGCGACCGGTGGCTCAAAGCGTGGATGCCCCGCATCCTGGCCGGCGCGGACTACCAGGCAGGCCGCCTCGTCGTGATCATCACCTGGGACGAAGGATCGATCACCAGCAACCACATCCCCACCCTCGTCCTGTCCCCGACGACCCGGGGCATCGTCACCCGCCAACCACATGACCACTGCTCCACCCTGCGCACTATGCAGGAGATCCTCCGCCTGGCACCGCTGGGCTGCGCCCGATCCGCCCGCACGATGACCACAGACTTCACTCTCGTACCCTGAACGACTCCGACTCACGCCTGTCTGCCGGTGACACGTTCCCCATTTCCGACGCCGCGGCACGCGGGCCACTCCTGTATTTTCGGGCAATTCCTGAGAAATTGCTGAAGAGCCGAATTTGGTTCGCGCGGTGTTATCCGTCAAGATCGTGCGGAACGCTTCGTGACTCGCAGCCCATGAGGAGGAAATAATGGCGGTCACCGCCACTCGCGCCATACAATCACAGTCCTGGCTGACCAAAGTTCCAGCGATCACAGCGACGTTCTGGGTCATCAAAGTGCTGTCCACCACAATCGGGGAGACATTCGCGGACTACCTTTCCGTCAATGTCGGTCTCGGTCCAGTGGCGACGGACGCGGCGATGTTCGCCGTCCTCGCGGTCGCGCTGATCGTCCAACTCCGCACGCGCCAGTACGTACCCTGGATCTATTGGCTCTGCGTGGTCCTGGTGAGCATCGTCGGAACCCAGATCACCGACTTCTTCACCGACACCCTCGGTGTCAGTCTGTACCTCAGCACGGCCGTGTTCACCGTGGCCCTCGCCCTCGTGTTCCTCGTCTGGTACCGCCAGGAAGGCACCCTCGCGATCACGTCCGTCGACACGCGGCGGCGCGAGGGCTTCTACTGGGCCGCCATCCTCACCACCTTCGCGCTCGGTACCGCCGCCGGCGACCTGGCCACCGAGGCGCTCAGTCTGGGCTTCCGCAACGGAGTGATGATCTTCGGTGGTCTCATCGCGATCACCTGGATCGCCAACCGGGTCGGCGTCAGCCAGGTGGCGACGTTCTGGATCGCCTACATCCTCACCCGGCCGCTCGGCGCGTCGCTGGGTGACCTGCTGACCCAGGCCAAGGAATTCGGCGGCCTCGCGTTGGGTGCGAGCCTGACCAGCCTGTTGTTCTTCGCCGTCATCGTCATCCTGGTCACTCGCGAGCAGGTGCTGGCCAACCGGCACGGCGTGACCGTCAAAGGCGCCGGGCCCGCCGGAGGCCACCGGCGCGACTACGCGTGGGCAGGTGGCGGAATCGCGGTGGTCGCCGTTGCCGGATGGGCCCTCAGCGGCCTGCAAGCCGGCACGGGCACCACCGACCAGAACACCAGCACGACCGTCCAGGGCGCAGCGGGACCCGCCGCGGCGACCGGACCCGCCGCGCGGCGACCGCATCCGACCACCGCACTGGGCAACCTGAGCAGCTTCGCCGCTATCACTGCCGACCTGAAAGCCAAAGTCGACAAGAACGACCTCGCGAACGCCAAGGCCCGGGTCAAGGACCTCGAAGTGGCCTGGGACGACGCCGAAGCCGGGCTCAAACCGCGTGACTCCGCCAAGTGGCACCAACTCGACGACGAGATCGACGCCGTCCTCACCTCGCTGCGAGCCGGCCACCCGACCCAGGCCGACTGCGCCGCCGCGCTCACCGCCCTCCTCACCACCCTCGACAAGTTCGACGGCGTCTAGTAGTGCCTGGTCATGATCTAGAAACCGTTTGCGGTTGGGTCGTTGTTTCGAGCGTGGTCGATGTATAGGGGCTTGCTGCGGCTGGATGCGGATCTGAAGGCGTACGTGGGGGACCTGTTCTCGTCGTTGCGGCGTAAGGGACCCCACACCTTCGGCGGCTCCGAGGCCATGCAGGCTGCTGCCCACAAGCTCTGACGCCACTTCAGTGACACTCAGCACAATGGCCACCGACGCCTGCGTGTGCCCGGCCTGCATCGCCGCGACCGTCCGTTGCCGTCCTGTTGCGCCACAGGGGAAAGTTGCGCAACAGGGGAAAGCCGACGCACGGGCCCCGGATTATAACCCCCATACGTAGACAATCACAAACCATTTGATCTACAGGGCAACAAGTTGGCGCTGTTGACCCCTGTCTGAGGCTGTCCTTCTTCCAACGTCGGGCCCAGCGTGCTGTCATGGCACCGCCTCCGGGAGTCGATGCGGGACCCGCCATACACGGTGGAATCCGATTCCCGGCCGTCGCGACATCCGCATCCCAGAGATCCGCCCAGCCGCTTCTCTCACGCGGAGCAGAATCATGACGTCACCTGCGCTCGCACCCATTGACACGTCGAACCAGAGCCTCTTACTGCCGAAGATCGTCAGCGTGGGCACCGCCGTGCCACCGCATTCGTACACGCAGCAGGACCTTCTTGACCTGTACTCCATCACCGACCCGCGGATCCGGTCGGTCTTCCGCAACAGCGCCATCGAGCGGCGCTTCTTGAGCCTGCCGCCGGAGCTACCCGACGGCACCCGCGCCACCGAGACTCAGGGTGAACTGCTGCGCAAGCACCGGCTCACCGGCATCGACATGGGCAAGCGGGCGATCCTCGCCTGCATCAAGGACTCAGAGTACGAGCTCGACGACATCGGCTACCTGTGCTGCATCACCACGACGGGTTTCCTGACGCCCGGGTTCAGCGCGCTGCTCATCAGGGAACTGGCCCTCGACGTCGGCACCAGCCGGCTGGACGTGGTCGGCATGGGCTGCAACGCGGGGCTCAACGGGCTCAATTGCGTGGCGGGCTGGGCGAGCGCGCATCCGGGGCAGTTGGCGATCATGGTCTGCGTCGAGGCGTGCTCCGCGGCGTACGTGATCGACGGTACGATGCGCAGCTCGGTGGTGAACAGCCTCTTCGGTGACGGCGCGGCCGCCGCGGCCGTCGTCACCGACGAGGGTGGGCTTGAGCCCGGCCCAAGCATCCTCAAGTTCGCCAGCTGCATCATCCCCGAGGCCGTCGACGCGATGCGCTACGACTGGGACGACCAGCAGGGCAAGTTCAGTTTCTTCCTGGATCGCGAGGTGCCCTATGTGGTCGGTGCGCATGCCGAGGAGGTCATCGGCCGCCTACTCGCCGACACCGGCCTGCGCCGCAGCGAAATCGCGCACTGGGTGGTGCACTCGGGTGGCAAGAAGGTGATCGACTCGGTGATGGTCAACTTGGGCCTCTCCCGGCACGCGTTGCGGCACACCACCGGGGTGCTTCGTGATTACGGCAATCTGTCGAGCGGCTCGTTCCTCTTCTCTTACAGCCGTCTGTTAGAGGAGGGTGCGATCCGGCGCGGCGAGTTCGGTGTCCTTATGACCATGGGTCCTGGATCGACGATCGAGACAGCCCTGATGCGGTTCTGAACCGCGGTACGTCCAGCAGACGCTGACGACACCCGAGAAGGCGGTGCGCGTTGACAGGCAGTGCGAAGTCCGAGATCGACACCCCGCAGGTCGTGCAGCTGTCCATCACCAGTGGACAACGAGTGGGCCTTCAGCTGATCGCAGCGGTGGAGCGGGCGTGCGACGAGGCAGAGAATGTCTCCGACTCCGTGGTGGTCCTGTGGCTCACCGGGGAGCCCGCCGGCGATGCGGCCGTCGATGACCTGAGCATCCACACGGTCAGCAAGTGGGAGCGGGCGCTGCGCCGGCTCGAACGGCTGGACGCCGTGACGATCGCCGTCGCTGTGGGCCTGTGTGCCGGGCCTGCGCTGGAGGCGCTACTCGCGACCGACCACCGCATCGCGGGTCCGGATCTGCGCCTGCGGCTCTCGCCGGTGGCGGGCGAACCGTGGCCGGGGATGGCCGTGCACCGCGTCGCCAACCAGATCGGCGTGGCCCGCGCCCGCGGCCTGGTGCTCTTCGGCGCCGAGATCTCGGCCACCGAAGCGGCCGGGTTGTGCCTGGTGGACGAGGTCGTACCGGACACCGTTCGGGCGGTGGCGCAGCGCACGGCGGCCGTACGCAATCTGACCGGCAGCGAGCTGGCGATCCGCCGGCGGTTGCTGATGGAGGCGACCTCGGTCAGTTTCGAGGACGCACTCGGCACCCACCTCGCGGCGTGCGACCGCACGCTGCGGCGGATGAAGGGAACCCAACCAGCGTGACCACCGTCCCCACACCGGTGCGCATGCCACTGCTGACCGGTGATCTGAACGCGGATGCCGGCGTCATCCGGGAGCAGGCGGCTTGGGACGATGCCCGGCTAGCCGGCCTACCGGCGAAACCGGAGCGCACAGCGGCCGACCAGGAAGCCGTGAGCGAGCTGCATCGGTCAAGCCGGCGGCTGCGATCGAGGTTCATGGCTGAACACACCCCAGCGGTCTTCGCCGAGCTGACCCAAGCGGGCAACTGTCGGCCCCGGATCGCGGAGCTCGCCGCTGCGGCCGCGGAGCGGTTCCCCGGTCTGGTGCCGACGGCGGACCAGTTGGCGGCGGAACGCCGGCACCTGCAGGCGCACAAGGAGGCCCGGGAGATCGACCAGGCCATATTCTTCCATCACCTGCTGGGCACACCGACCGTCGGACAACACATCGTCGAGGCCATGCTGCGCCCCACGCCGCGGGCACTGGCGCTGCTGCCCGAATTCGAGCACAGCGGGGTCCTGGAGCTGGACACGGTGCTGCTCGAGCGCGACGGCGACATCGGACGGGTCACCCTACGCAACACGTCCTGCCTGAACGCCGAGGACGACCAGCTCACCGTCGACCTGGAGACGGCGGTCGACCTAGTCCTGCTCGACGACGGCATCCGGGCCGGGCTGCTGCGCGGCACGACGATGACCCATCCCCGCTATGCCGGGCGCCGCGTCTTCAGCGCCGGCATCAACCTCAAACACCTGTACCAGGGAAGCATTTCCTACGTCGACTTCCTGCTCGGCCGCGAGCTCGGGTACCTCAGCAAGATCATCCGGGGTCTCCGGATGCCGGATGACCCGGACGCCGTGACGCTGACAACCTCGTGGGAGAAGCCCTGGGTCGCCGCGGTCGACACGTTCGCGATCGGGGGCGGGATGCAGCTGCTGCTTGCCTGCGACCGGGTGGTTGCCGGGACGGACGCGTATTTCGCATTGCCCGCCGCGCAGGAGGGCATCGTGCCCGGCGCGGCGAATCTACGGCTCGGGCGGCTGGTGGGCGCGCGGTTGGCCCGCGACATCATCCTGGACGGGCGCAAGCTGCGGGCGACCGATCCGCAGGCAAAACTGATCTGCGACGAGACGGTCGACCCCGAGGCGGTGGGCCGGGCCGCGGACCGGGCGGCCGAGCGGATGACCGCCCCCGCGGTCGTGGCCAACAGGCACATGCTGAATCTCGCCGACGAGCCGGTCGACCGGTTCCTCTGCTATCTGTCGGAATTCGCCCTGGTGCAGGCGGACCGGCTCTACAGCCAGGACGTGCTTGCCAAGATCGGCGCCCGCTGGAGCTCGGGTGCGGGCCGATGAAACCGGTCGAGGCCCTGATCCAGGTGCTGCGCGAGGAGGGCGTGACCCGCGTCTTCGGCAACCCGGGCACCACCGAGCTGCCGTTCCTGGACGCTCTCGTGCACCAGCCGGACATCGAGTACGTGCTCGGCGTTCACGAGGGGTCGGTCGTCGCGATGGCGGACGGGTATGCCCGCGCCACCGGCCGCCCCGCGTTCGTGAGCCTCCATGTGGCGGCCGGCCTGGCGAACGGCCTGTCCGGGCTACTCAACGCGAGCCGGTCCCGGACGCCCATGGTGGTGACCGCCGGCCAGCAGGACCGGCGGCACCTGGCGCAGGACCCGATGCTCTCCGGTGACCTGGTGGGTCTGGCCCGCGCGGCGGTCAAGGCCACCTTCGACGTCCAGCACGCCCAGGACCTGCCCGTGATGCTGCGCCGGGCCTTCCGGCTCGCCGTCCTGCCGCCGGCCGGCCCGGTCTTTCTGTCCGTGCCGATGGATCTGTTGGCCGAGGAGACCGACGTCACACTCTTCGACGCGCCGATCGTGCCACCGTCGGTTGCCACCGGGGTGGCCCGCGTCACGGCCCTGCTGGCCGGGGCCCGGAATCCCGCGGTGGTCGCCGGGGACGGCGTCGGCCGGGAGGGCGGCGCCGCGTCGCTCGTCGCGATCGCGGAGGTTCTCGGTGCGGTGGTGTACCACCAACCGATGCACGACGGCGTGGACTTCCCGATGGGGCACGACCTGTACGCGGGCGCGCTGCCACCGAACAATGCCGAGATCCGCGGCACGCTGGCCCCGCACGACGTGGTGCTCATCGTCGGATGCCACGCCTTCATGCCGCACCACTACTCCCCAGGTCCCGCGATCATGCCGGACACCCTGGTCGTCCAGATCGACTCCGACCCGGCGGAGATCGGCCGAAACTTCACCGTGGAGCGGGGCCTGGTCGGCGCGATCGAGCCCACGCTGCAGCAACTCGCCACGGCTCTACGTGCCCTGCCGCTGGTGTCCCGGGCGCAGCACCGGCGTACCGAGCTGCGCGAACGGCACCTCGAGCAGCGTGCGGCGGTCGACACCGCGGCGCTGAAGGCGTACGGGCCGGCGCCGCTGGACCCGTTGGCCGCCGCGCACGCCGTGGCGTCCGGACTGCCCGCTGACGCGGTAGTGGTCGAGGAGGCCATCACGACGGGGGTCCTGCTGCGCCGGGTTCTGCGGCTGGAACAGCCCCGCTCCCTCGTGCACACAGTCGGCGGCGGGTTGGGCTTCGGCATCGGTGCTGCGATCGGCACCGCCATGGGTGACCCGGCCCGCCCGGTGGTGGCCGTCCTCGGCGACGGCTGCAGCATGTTCGGCCTGCAGGGCCTGTGGGGTGCCGCCCGCTATGACGTGCCGGTCACGTTCGTGGTGATGAACAACGGCGAGTACCGCACGCTCAAGGACACCCTGGACGTCTGGGACAGTTGGGCCACGCGGGCGGGCCACTATCCCGGTCTCGACCTGGGCCGTCTCGACTTCACCACGGCGGCCGCGTTCTTCGGCATCGAGGCGCACCGGGTGGAGCACACAGACGAGCTCGTCCAGCTGGTGGCCGGCGCCGCGCACCGCCGCCGCCCGCTGCTGATCGACGTTCCCATCCTCGGCCACCGGCAAGGAGCTCAGCAGTGACACCTCTGATCGATCTCGCCCGTACCGGCGGCAAGGTGTACCAGGGCGGCTGGCACCGGGCTGCCGGCGGCTCCGCCACTGTATTCACCGCCGGCTGATCGGGGACGTGGTGCCGACAACGGTGGAGTACCGCAAAGACGGTCACCTGGCGACGATCACCATGAACCGCCCCGAGGTGCTCAACGCCATGAACCTGCGGATGCACGAGGAACTGGCGGAGATCTGGGACGACTTCGAGCAGGACGACGAAGTCTGGGCCGGGGTGCTCACCGGCGCGGGTGATCGCGCGTTCTCGGTCGGCCAGGATCTCAAGGAACTGGCGGGGCGAGATGCGACGGGAGTGGCGAAGCCGTCCACCTTCGGCGGCCGGGGCAAGCCTGGGTGGCCCCGGCTCACCGAGCGGTTCGGCCTGACCAAGCCGCTGATCGCGCGGGTGCACGGATACGCCTTGGGCGGTGGGTTCGAGCTTGCCCTGGCGTGTGACCTGATCATCGCCACCGAGGACACCCGCTTCGGCCTGCCGGAGGCGAAGCTCGGCCTGATCGCGGGGGCAGGCGGAGTGTTCCGGCTCAGCCGGCAGCTTCCGGTACGCACAGCTCTGGGTCACCTGATGACCGGGCGGCAGCTCAGCGCGCGCCGCGCCTACGAGCTGGGCCTCGTCAACGATGTCGTGCCCGCGGCGGACCTGGACGACTGCGTGCGCGGCTGGGCCACCGATCTGCTCGCCTGCGCACCGCTGGCCGTTCGCGCGGTGAAGCAGGCTGTCCTCACCTCCGTCGACCTTCCGTTGGAGCAAGCTTTCGCCGCGCGATATCCGCGCGAGGAGATCCGGATGGACAGCGAGGACGCCAAGGAGGGGCCACGAGCCTTCGCGGAGCGGCGCCAGCCGCGCTGGCAGGCGCGGTAGGCCGCCGAACTCAGCCCAGGCGTCGTAGTCAGCGCTCGTGCCGTGGCTCATCCGCACCGCTCGCACCCTCCCATGTGCCCGCGAGGCATAGGGCGGACTTGAGCTCTGGACTCTCGCCGGGAGCCCAGGCTGCGGCGATGAAGCGATCCGGCCGCAACAGCACGCAGAGCCCCTGATAGGCCGCCAGATCCGCGGCAAGCCCGCCGTCGACGTCCTCGATCGCCGTGCCGACATCGGACGGCGCCCCGGGAACGCGGCCCGACACGGCAACCCGCGACAGCGTCGGCCGCAGCCCGGCGACGTGCTTGGCCTCGGCGGTCAGCCGCGCCGGGTCGACGCCGACCCCGAGCAGCGCCCAGCCAGACCCGAGAACCTCGTCCAGCGGCCGCCTGCGCCCCTCGACGGCGTCGAACACCTCCGGCTGTCCGATCATCGTCCCGACTGGTTTCTTCGAATCGGCCAGCAGTCCGGACGAATACGCGTGCGGCGGTCGGTACCTCATGTATTCGAGGAACTCTCTTCCCTGACCGGTCGCCAGAAGGCGTCGTAGGTAATCGTCTCGGCGGGCGGCGAAGCGAGGATTCGTGGTCATCACCACCCGGCGCATCCGTTCCGAAAGCGCCACCGTGGCCACGACGTGCGGCTTGCGTTCGGTCTCGTAGGAATCCAGCGCCGCATCGGTCAGGCGACCGGCGAGTACGTCGGCGACCTTCCACGCCAGGTTCGCCGCGTCGCGGACCCCGGAGTTGAGGCCCTGCCCGGCGAACGGGGGCATCATGTGGGCGGCATCCCCGAGCAGGAACACGTTTCCACATCGCCAACGATCGGCGACCAGAGCGTGGAACCGATAGGTGACCGCCCGCTCGACCTGGTCCTCGGTGATATCGCGATAAGGCTCCAGCAATCGTCGCACCAGTTCGAAGGGCGGTGCCACCCCGGCTTCCCCCTCGTCGGGATTCAACCGGAATTCGTATCGACACCGACCGTCGCGCCCGGGAATCATCACTCGCGGTCGGATCGGGTCAGCGAAGTGCATGCCGTAGGGCTCGTCGTGTTGGTCGCCGAGCACATCCGCGACCAGCCAGACTTCCGGATAGCTGCGCCCTGTCATCGAAATGCCGAGTCGCTCCCGCGTCAGCGAGCGACCGCCATCGCAGGTCAGAACGTACCGCGCTCGCACCGAACCACCGGAGGACCGCACCAGTACACCGTCGGGTTCCTGGTCCAGCGCGGTCACCTCGACGCCCATCCGCAGCGATACTGTCGGCAGGTCGTCCAGGTGCCGCTTCAGTTCGCGTTCCAGGTCGGGCTGTGCGAACGGGTTCTTGAACGGATAGCCGTGTCGTCGAGGCTGTTCGGCCCGAGCCTGGAACAGTGGACGTCCCGTTCGGTCGTGGTAAAGGGTTCCGGTGCCTGGAACGATGATCCGTAGCAGTCGGCTGGCCATGCCGGCGAACTGGTATATCCGTAGCGCTTCGTCGTCGATGCTGATGGCCTTGGGCTCGTCGCTGGTGGTGCGGTTGCGTTCGAGCACCTGAACCCGTATCTGGTGGGTCGCCAACAGTGCCGCGACCGTCATGCCGACCGGTCCTGCCCCGACCACCACCACATCGGTCCGCGTCGTGTTGTCGTGCACTCCGTACCTTCTCTGTGTGGAACTCCGGCCATCCGCGGGAAATACGTCGATGAGCGGGCGCGCGGTCACCGATAGCGAGTGGGCCGGGCGGCCAGCGTTATCCACCGTGTGTTGGAGAAGGCTTCGATCCCCCAGCGTCCGCCGAAACGGCCGTATCCGGACGCTTTCACCCCGCCGAACGGGGCTTGCGGCTCACTGAGGATGGACTGATCGTTGACGTGCACCAGACCGGTCTCCAAGCGCTGCGCGATGCCCAGCCCACGAGTGCCGTTCGCGGTGAACACCCCTGCTGACAGACCCTGTTCGGTGTCGTTCGCCTTGTCGATGGCTTCGTCGTCGGTGTCGAAGACGTCGACAACGCACACCGGTCCGAATGACTCGGTGCGGTACAGCTCCGTCGAGGTGGGTACGTCGGTGAGCACTGTTGCCGCAAGGACCGCCCCGACCGGTGCACCGCCACCGGCCAGCACCTTGGCCCCGTGGGCAACGGCGTCCCTGATGAGACCTGAAACCCGCCGCGCCGCCGCGGAACTGATCATCGGTCCGATGACGGTACGCGGATCGTCGGGGGCCCCTGCGGGCAAGCTGTCGACCGCCGCGGCGAACTTCTCGATGAACTCCGCAGCCCGGGAGCGCTGGACCAGAACGCGGTCGGCGGCCATGCAGACCTGCCCGGCGTTCGCGAACGCCCCGTGCGCCGCGGCTGACACGGCGCAGTCGATGTCGGCGTCGTCACAGACAATGATCGAATTCTTGCCGCCCAATTCGAGGACCGTCGGCTTGAGGCGTTCGGCGGCTCGACCGCCGACGATCCGTCCCATCTTGGTCGAACCGGTGAAACTCACCGCGCGTACTCGCTCGTCGTCGATGAGTGTCTCGGCGACGGTGGCCGCGTCGGCGGGATCGTTGGTGACGACGTTCAGGACGCCGTCGGGCAATCCAGCATCCCGGAACAGATCGGCCATCAGCAGACCGGCGGACAGCGGGGCATCCTCGCTCGGTTTGAGCACCACCGTGTTGCCGGCTGCCAACGGCACGGCCGCCGCTCGCATCCCAAGGATCACTGGGGCGTTCCACGGTGAGAACGAGGCGACTACGCCCATCGGCTGTTGTACGGCCAGACTGAGCGTGTCAGGCCGTTGGCTCGCCAGCACGCTCCCCTGTGGAGCGGTGATCAGGGCCGCGAGCTCGCGCAGGAGGTTCGCCGCCATGTCGACGTTGAAATGCGCATTCCCTCGCACGGACCCAACCTCAGCTGCCATGGTTTCGACGATCTGATCCCGTCGCGCCTCCAGCAGTTCGGCGGCACGGGCGAAGATCGCCCGCCGATCGAACGTCGCCATCGCCGCCCACGACGGGAACCGCGCCCCAGCCGCGTCCACGGCAGCGGTCACGTCTTCGCTCCCCGCGGCCGCGACAGTCGCATACACCGCACCGCTGTACGGATTGAAGTCCGGCGCTACGCGGTCGGTGCTGGCCGGCGCTTCCTTGCCACCGATAAGCAGTCCACGGTCGATTGTCATTTGGATCGTCGCCTTTCGTGGTCGGATGGTACCTGCTTCTGGCGGGTCAGCGGCTGGATCGGTCCGCGCCACATGTCGATCGACGACGGCTGCCCGGGATCGAACACCCTCGGTTGCCACGTGGATTCATCCTCGATGAGACGGGTCCCGGTGGCGTATTCATAGGTCAGGCCCTCCGGCCCGCGGAAGTAGACGAACACGGAACCCGACGTGGGGTGGCGGCCCGGACCCATGAGGATCTCGACTCCTCGCTCCTCAAGGAAGTGCCAGTTGCGGAACACGTCGTCCAGTGCGGAGACCTGGAAGTCGATGTGGCACAACCCGGGTTCGTCGCCGTGAAAAATGGCGAGCTTATGGTGTAGGGCGTCGATCCTCATCAGGCACACCGCCTCGCCGACCCAGTCTGAGGCCCGAGCGCTGAACACCGTCGACCAGAACCGATGGGCCTCGCGAGCGTTCGGCGCGTCCAGGCACAGGTGACCGAACTCGGTGATGCCCGAAGGGCGCGTCAGTCGCACAGGTTCTGCCGACAATCGCTGCGCCACCGCCAATTCGACTCGATTACCGAACGGGTCGTCGAAGGCGATGTAGTCGCCGACGGCGCGTGAACGCGCACCCACCGCATCGCCCCTGGAAACCCGTATTCCGCGATGTTCCAACTGGGTCTCCGCGTCGTCCAAGGCATCGTAGTCGGCTACGGTGAATCCAGATGAGATAACTCCGGAAGGGCCTTCAATGAAAGTGAGACAATGGTGCCGCTGATCGGCCCGGAGGTGCACGACGCCGGATTCGTCCGAGGCGACGGCCTCGAGCCCCACGATCTCGGTGGCGAATCGCACGGCTTCCGATAGGTCAACGACGCCGGAGCGGACATACGCGATATCGGTCAAAGTTATCACGATAAATTCCTATCCTTGCTGCCGGGACACCACTGGGCTGCCGGGACACCGCTGGGCGAACATCTGTAAGGCGACGTCCATAAGTGGTCAGGACTTGCGCTGCAAGACGAAGTCGTAGTCAGCTCGCCGATACGGGCGATCGAGGTGCCCGCCGTCGGGTGTTTCACCTGACGGATGTTCGATGAACGGCACGACGAGGGCCTTTTTGGTGATAAGCCCCGCGTCGGTGTCGACGTAGTCGCCTCCCTCGGGGAAGAGTTCGGTGTTGACTTTCTCGAACCCCTTCTCTTCGATCAGGAAGTGGATGTGTGACGGCCGCCATGGACTGATGGCGGTATGGCTCAGGAGTTGACCCACCGGTCCATCCAGCGGCACCGAGTAGCCAGCCGGGACGATAGCGCGGATGCAGTAGGTGCCATCGTCCCGGGTTCGATATTTCCCACGCAATGCCTGCTCATGATAAAGGCCCCCGGTGTCGGGGAGCCAGGCGAATAGGAGGGCATTCGGAACCGGTTCGTCGTCCTGGTCCACCACTCGTCCGATGATATACAGCGGTTCGCCGTCGATCCCCCGCGAAATATCGTATCCGAATGGAACCTCCGGCGCGTCGAACACCTCTCGAGGGCCGGGCGGTGTGGCTGGGGTACGGGGCGAGCATCGACTACTGGAGTCGATGACCTTCGCATTCACCCCGAATAACAGGGAGGCGAGGATAATTTCACGGCGGCCGCCCTTGAATGCGCTCGCCGCTTCGAGCCAATCGAAGCCAGTCCACAGTTCTTCCTCCGTGAGCCCGACTTCCTCGACGTACTGGTGGAGATGACGGACGAGTCCCGTCATCAACTCCGCCAGCCGAGGCGGATTCGCTGTCGCCCACCGCTTGACGGCCAGTTCCGTTATCTCTTCGCCAGTGACGAACGCCATTTCAATACCTCCTGGGTACGTTTCGGTGATACGGCCGGGCGATCCTATTTCTCCTGTGGTGTTTATTGGAATACGCTGATCTGAGAGATTGCCGACAGATCGACTCAGGGCCCTTCGACAAGCGTATTAGCCGCGATGTAGCCGAACGTCATCGCAGGGCCGATGGTCGAGCCGGCGCCCGCATAACTGTGCCCCATCACGGCGGCGCTGGAGTTGCCCGCCGCGAACAGTCCGGGAATGACCGTGCCGTCCGCGTGCAGGACCCGGGCGCGCGCATCGGTCCGCAGGCCGCCCTTGGTGCCCAGGTCGCCGGGTTCGATCTTGCAGGCATAGAACGGCGGCAGCAGGAGCGGCGCCAGACAGGAGTTCGGCCCGACCGCCGGATCGGTGTAGTAGTGGTCGTACGCGCTCGCGCCGCGCTTGAAGTCGAGGTCCTTACCGGTGCGCGCGAAACCGTTGAACCGGGCGACCGTGCCGGACAGGGCCGAGGCCGGTACGCCGATCTTCGCGGCCAGGCCGCCGAGGGTGAAGTCCTTGATCACCGCACCCGAGGAGTACCACGACGGGGGGAACGGCAGCAGGGGCGCGACGTCGCGGAACAGGTACCGGTTGCGGTAGTTCTGGTCGAAGATCAGCCATGCCGGGATGCTGTCCTTCGCGTACATCACGTGGACGGCGTCGCAGTACGGCGCGGCCTCGTTGACGAAGCGCACCCCCGCCTGGTTGACCATGAGGCTGCCCGGCAGCGTCCGCTCGGCCAGGCAGAAGTACGGCCCGTCGGGCAGCGGTATGGTCGGTCCCCACCACGAGTCGTCCAGGAAGTCGGTCGCCGCGCCCGCGCGCAGTCCGGCCCGGATCCCGTCGCCGGTGTTCTCCTTGGCGCCCACCGTCCAGTCGACACCGATCGGCTGCTCCTGGTAGGCCAGCCGCATCGCGAGGTTGTGCTCGAAGCCCCCGGCGGCGACCAGAACGCCACGCCGGGCGGTGATAGCGGTCGCGACACCGTCGCGGGCGACGACGACACCGGTGACCCGGCCACTCGCGTCGATCTGGAGGTCGTTGAGCGGCGTGTCCAGCCAGACCGGCACGCCCGCGGCGGCCAGCCCCGCGCGCAGGGCTCCGGCGAGTGCCTGCCCCATGGTCAGCGGTTTCTTCCCGCTCAGCAGAGCCCCGGCGGTGCGCGCGACGCACTCGGCGGCGACGGCCGCGCCCTTGACGTTGACCAGCGCCAGGTTCAGCCACTTGTAGTCGGCATCGAACACGACCAGCCCGGCCGGCGCCGTCAGGTACGGGGCGTTGAGGTTGTCCAGCTCGTCGCCGAGCAGGTTGCCGTCGAACATGTCGGGTTCGACGGAGCGGCCCTGCGCCATACCACCGGGCAGCTCCGGGTAGTAGTCGGGGTATCCCGCCATGTAGCGCAGGCGCAGCGGGCTGTTCGCCATGACGAACGAGAGCATCGACGGCCCGTTGTCGAGGAACGCCTGCTGTTTGGCGGTCGGCACGTCATCACCCACGACGGCGGCGAGGTAGGTGGACGCCTTGGCCGGCGTGTCCGGCACTCCGGCGCCGAGAATGACCGCGTTGTTCGGGATCCAGATCCCCGCACCAGAGCGGGCGGTCGACCCGCCGAACGTCGGCGCCTTCTCCACCACGAGGACACTGAGTCCGCGTTTGGCCGCGCGCAGCGCCGCGGTCATCCCAGCGGCGCCGCTGCCGACGACCACCACGTCGTACGCCAATGTGGCAGCCCGCGCCGACCGGCCGAATCCGGCCGAACCGGCGATCAGACCGGCTCCGACGGCAGCGGTGCCGGCCAGAACCTGACGCCGATTGAGCTGCGCAGACATAGAGGCTCCTCGATCACAAGCGCGACAAATGTGTCCACTATCGAGTGCGCGACCACCGAAGTCAATGTGAGCAGGTCGTCGATGCTGAACGAGACCCTGCCCGTAGCGACAACGCGACGCGCTCGGAGACGGCGACAGCCGGTAATGCCTCGGACGGGCGAAGGAAGAGATCCTTCTAGAGATCGCTTTCCCGTGCCGAGCGGGCCATGAACGTCAGGCCGACGACGGCGAGCAGGCCGAGCACGGCCGGGATGAGGAATACGTGCGGCAGTCCGATGACGGCGGCGCCGACTCCTCCGGCGGCTCCGCCGAAGGCGGAGGCGAGCGCGGTGCAGCTGAGGAAGATGGCGGATGCGGTGGCGACCGCGGTCGGCAGGAGGCGTTGCGCGACGATGATGCCGAGGGCGGCGAAGATGCCCCACACGGCGCCCATGAAGATCTGCCCGGCGAAGAGGCCGGCCGGGGTGCCGGTGACGGCGAAACAGATGTTGGCCGCGACACCGAACCCGGCGCCGAGGATCATCAGGCGCATCATCCCGGTTCGGCGGGCCACCAGGACGGCCAGCGGCATCAGCACGATCTCGACGAGCGGTTGGATGCCGATGATCGCGCCGCTCAGGCCGGCGGTGAGGTGCAGCTGGTCGTTCATGTAAATCGGCAGGTACGCGTACTTGATCGGCTCGCCGGCGTACACGAGTACATAGAGGGCCGTGAAGGCCAGCAGCGGCGCCATCGCCCGCAGGTCCGGGCTGCGGCTGGTGGAATCCGGTGCGCCCTCGGGCGAGGGTGCGGCGGCTGGTGCCCGCTGCGTCCCGAGCGGCGCCACCTGGACGAGGGTGCAGATCGCCGTCGCGACGAGCA